>USKU01000054.1 GCA_900555335.1 uncultured Atopobium sp.
CAGGCAACGTTATGAGCAATTGCCAGCTTGGCCACGCTTCTCATCATAGGCTCTGGACCGCAGGTATAGATGGCATCCCAAATGCCCTGGCTCAAAGGCTCTTCCAAAGCTGCTGTTACAAAACCCTTGGTACCCTTGGAGCCATCATCTGTTGTGACATAGACGTTCTGTGCGCCTAGCGCGAGAAGATCTTCTTCTCCAAAGAGTTTCTCGGCAGTCTGCGCACCAATAACCGCGTCAAACTCAACGCCAAGCTCAGTAAGCTTGCGCGCTGCAGCGATGATTGGCGTGATGCCCACACCGCCCGCTACCAGGACACTTCTCTTGCTAGAGGCGTTAAGGCGCCAGGGGCGGCCGCAAGGAGCCGTCATGTCACTGGCGTCACCAGGCTTCATCTGAGAAAGCCTGCGCGTACCCTCGCCTACCGTTGCGTAGATAAGCTCGAGCGTATCGGTTGCTTTATCAGCTAGCGAGAAGGACAGCGGAATGCGAAGAATGTGGCGCTTATCGCCTGGAACATTAACGTTTACAAACTGACCAGGCGCTAGAGACTTACAAAGACCTGGTACCTTGAGCTGGGCTCTATACAGATTCTGAGCAACCTGAGTATTACTCAGAACCGTAAAGTCAAATACCTGTACATTTCCACGTAGTGGCATTACTTTTCCCCTCCAGGAACAACTACTTCATTGGCAAGAACTCGCTTGCCATCAACAAACACATCTGTTGCAACACCATAGAGCTCAGCGCCAATGAAGGCGGAGTTCTTGGACTTGCTCTCAAAATACTCTGTCGTAATCTGAACCTTCTTTTCTGGGTCAAAAAGGGTCAGGTCAGCCTTGTAACCTGCAGCAATCTTAACAGGCGCAAGACGCAGAATACGACGAGGATTAACGGCCATGGCGCGAACAAGACCAGTGTAAGAAAGCTTATTGGTGCGCACCATATTGGTGACCATCAAAGGCAGCGAGGTCTCAAGGCCAATGCAGCCAAAGTAAGAGATTTCCCACTCACAGTCCTTCTCGTGAGCTGCATGAGGTGCATGGTCGGTAACAATGCAATCAACTGTCCCGTCTGCAACTGCAGCCTGAAGTGCAAGCGCATCTTCAGCAGTTCTGAGCGGTGGATTCATCTTAAGGTTGGTGTTATACGTATCAGTGATGTCATCCTCAGACAAGAAGAGATGGTGAGGACAAACCTCTGCGGTGACAGGCAAGCCTTCCTTCTTAGCTGCACGTACCAGCTCTGCTCCCCTGCCCGTTGAAATGTGGCAGATGTGCAGAGGACAGCCGGTAAGGCGGCACAGATCAATGTCTCTGGAGATCTCTAGCTCCTCGCCAAGTGCTGGCCAGCCAAACATACCAAGTCGCGTGCTTGCGCGACCCTCGTTAACAACACCACCAGCACTGATAGACTCAATCTCACAGTGAGCAGCAACAACGCGGTCAAACTGGGAGACGTACTCCATTACCGTGCGCATCATACCAGCGCTTTGAACGCCGTGGCCGTCGTCAGAGAATGCTGATGCTCCCTCATCAACCATGTTGCCAATCTCAGCAAGCTCTTGGCCCTTAGAACCCTTGGTTAGAGCACCCATAGGACGGACGTGAATGAGACCAACCTCATTGCCGCGGTCAATCTGAAAACGAACAGCAGGACCGTTATCGGTAACAGGATTGGTGTTTGGCATAGTAGCAACATCAGTAAAGCCACCATGAACCGCAGCTCTAGAGCCCGTCTCAATGGTCTCTTTGTACTCAAAGCCAGGATCTCTAAAGTGAACGTGCATATCAACAAGGCCAGGGGTAAGCACCTTGCCTTTTGCGTCAATGACAGTATCACCCTCTTGAGGCTTAACCGTAGCTGCTACTTCGGAAATAGTTTCTCCGTCAATACGAACGTCCAGTACCGCGTCGAGATTAAGCTGCGGGTCTACAACACGCGCGCCCTTAAGCAGAAATGCCATCAGAGTCTCCTCCCAGAAGCAGATACATTGCGGCCATGCGCGTCAAAACGCCTGCATTGACCTGGTCAAGAATACGAGAGCGAGCGCAATCGGCCACCTCGCTGTTAATTTCCATACCACGGTTCATAGGACCTGGGTGGCAGATAATTGCCTCAGGCTTCATCAGCCTGCTGCGGCGCTCATCAAGGCCCCAAAGCCTGTTGTACTCACGGCGAGAAGGAATAGGAGCTCCTTCCATACGCTCCAGCTGCACGCGAAGCATGTACACGACGTCTACATCGCCAATGACTTCATCAAAGTGTGAGGTCTGATAGCATCCAAACCAACTTGGATCATCTACGTGGAATGTTGGAGGTCCTACCAGAACAACCTCTGCACCCATAGTCTTGAGTGCTGGCACCAAAGAGCCAACAACGCGGCTGTGAGAAAGGTCGCCAACAATGGCAACTTTAAGGCCATCAAGATGCCCAAAGTTCTTACGGATGGTATAGAGGTCAAGCATGGCCTGAGTTGGGTGCTGATGCTTGCCGTCACCAGCGTTGATGACTACTGCATCAGTGTGCTCAGTAATCTTCTGCGGTGTACCTGCAAGTCTTGCACGGCAGATAAACATATCAACGTTCATAGCGTCGATAGTCTGAATGGTATCTGCCAGAGACTCTCCCTTAACCACAGATGAAGTAGATCCTCCCATGTTTAAAGCGTCAGCAGAGAGGCGTTTCTCGGCAAGCTCAAATGAGGAGCGAGTCCTGGTGGAAGGCTCCAAGAACAGGTTTACGATAGTGCGGCCACGAAGTGCTGGCACCTTTTTAATGTCTCTGTTGTTTACAGCTTCAAACGACTGAGCTGTATCAAGAATCTGCTGGATGTCGTTACGCGTCAGGCTGTTTGTATCAATCAAATGTTTAACTGAAAGCATTAGTTTCCTCCCTCAATAAAGGGGTCAGAATAGTCAGCTTCGTACAGCAAGACGCAGTCCTGACCATCAATTTCTTTAACATTTAAGCTGACTACCTGGCTCTTTGATGAAGGAACATTCTTTCCCACATAGTCAGGTCTAATAGGAAGCTCACGATGACCACGGTCAACTACTACGGCCAATTGAACGCGCTCAGGACGACCATAGTCGATGAGCGCATCAAGTGCTGCTCTGATAGTTCTTCCTGTCTGAAGAACATCGTCTACCAGCACAACGCTTGTACCTGTAATATCAAAATCGATATTAGTTGCATGGAGAACCGGTGCGGTATTTCTTCTAAAATCATCGCGATAAAAACTGATATCAAGTGAGCCAACTTTTGGCTTAAATCCGGTAAAACTCAAAATCTTTTCCGCAAGACGAGAAGCCAAAACCTCTCCACGGCGAACAATGCCCACCAAAGCAACGTTTTCAATTGCATCGTTATTCTCGACAATTTCGTGAGCAATTCGTGTAAGCATGCGGTCAAGGGACTGCTCATCCACAATGAGAGAGTGCGAACCTTCTTGAGCCATAGCGCCTCCAATAAAAAAGATACCTCACCTGACCAGGCACAAGGTATCCAAAAGGCAAAACTATGACTATGAGCCTTACGGGTATCTCGTACCACATTTAAAGACACACATATTGTACTCGTACAGACCCTAACTTTTGGTTAGGAATTTTAATTATCTCTTGAGGTGCTCGTAAGCTTCACAAACTTCATCCACAGGACCCAGCATGCGCTGCTTGCCCTTCTCAATCCAAATGGCACGGTCACAAATGCGCTGGACCAGGTCAATGGAGTGAGAAACCAGAAGAACCGTAACATTATTAGAAGCAACCAGCTCTTTGATGCGGTTCTCGCACTTTTGCTGGAAGAGGAAGTCTCCTACCGAGAGTGTCTCATCAACAATGAGCAGGTCAGGCTCTGTAACGGTTGCAATTGCAAAGGCAATACGTGCCACCATACCAGAGGAGTAGTTCTTGAGTGGCATGTCCATAAAGCCCTCAAGCTCAGCAAACTCTACAATCTGGTCAAAGTGCGAGTCAATAAACTCCTTCTTGTAACCAAGAAGAGCGCCGTTAAGGTAGATGTTCTCTTTAGCAGTCAGTTCCATGTCAAAGCCAGCACCAAGCTCAATAAGAGGCGCAATAGTACCTTTAACCTCACAAGTTCCCTTAGAAGGCTCAAGTACGCCCGCAATGATTTTGAGCATAGTAGACTTGCCAGAGCCGTTGGTGCCCACCAGGCCAAAAGCCTCGCCACGCTTTACTTCAAACGAGATGTCATCAAGAGCCTTGAACTCCTTAAAAGCAACCTCGCCGCGTGCAAAGGCAATAAAGTACTCTTTCAGCGAGTTGAACTGCTCAGAGGCAATGTTAAAAATCTCTGAAACGCCGTTTACTGCAACAACGGTTTCTGCATCCTCAGCTGGAAGCGGAGGGCGCATAAAGTCATCCTCGCCTGCAACAACTACCCAGGCAGTAACTGTCTGAGGGTTGTTGTGTGTGTCAAATGCATCAATGTAGAGATGATAGCGACCAGGCTCTGGGAAGGTATATGTCCACGACGTATTAGGAATTGAACCACCAAATTGATGCTCTGTGGTATCCCAAAAACCCTCATCCCAACGGTCGTTCAAACTCCACACATAGTGAAATTTAAAGCCCTCAGGGTCTGCACCAATAATCTTAGGAGTAGCAGTTACAGTCTCTCCTGCACGAATCTCGTGCGTATCCAAGGAAACCTGAACTGACCAGCCTAACTCTTTATTTGGTGACTCAGACATACAACTCCTCTAATCAACTATTGCCTGAACAGTATAGCTGATTATGGCGAGAAACCCGACTTTTTAAGAGACTTCTCTACTTCTGTGGTGCCGCTGTAGTGGTACGTACAATAAGCTTTGGAGCAATTCTAATTGCTTCAGGCTCATACCCCGCCTCGGATGCACGTATTGCATGTTCAAGTGCCACACGACCGCGCTCTAGGAGATTAAAGCGTACGGTGGTCAAAGAGAAGTTTGGCAAATAGTCTTCAAGAGAGTCGTCAACACCAACAACGCTCACGTCTTCCGGTACGCTCAGTCCCACTTCTTCAAATGCCGCAATGATACCTAGCGCCATCTGGTCGTTTGCTGCATAAACTGCAGTAAAATCACGAGTTTCTCGCAGTTTTTTACCAATTTCATAGCCACTATTGGCGGTCCAATCGCCAGCTAAAGGTTCAACAATTTCTAACCCATATTCAGACATGGCGTCTCGCCAGCCCTTCTCGCGAAATTGCGAGTCAATAGAGTATGAAGGACCTGCTACAAAACGGATCTTGCGATGGCCTTGTTCATAGAGGTGGTCAATAACCAGCTTTGAGCAGCCGTACTGATCTGAGTCAACGGTTGTGCAGTAAGGGTGCTCGTGCATGGTAAGAAGCACTGTTCCAAGGCCCGGCTGCGGTACAAATGATTCAAAGTCTGATGCCATAAGGCTCATGCTGATAATCATGCCGTCAACAGGAAGATTAGACATACGATGAGAAATGTCCTGCAGGCAGAGGCCGTCGTCAGAGCCTTTCTCAATCATCGTAATTGCATATTCATGCTCACGAGCAGCAGAGACAATGCCATCGAGGGTTGCCAAGTTACCAAACTCACGAATGTCGTACAGACAGAGTCCCACCGATTGATACGAGCCAGACCTTAACGACCTGCCTGCAAAGCTTGGCCTAAAGCCCATGGACTCCATTGCGGCCTGGACTTTTTCACGCGTTGCCTTGCTCACGTTTTGAGCACCATTAGCAACACGAGAAACCGTCTGCTGAGAAACACCAGCGGCTTGCGCAACATCAGCCATTGAAACAGAACGTTTATTTGAGCTAGAACTATGCGAGCGAGTCACGAATTCCTCCGATTATCTGCTTGTTTACGTACTCATACTAACAGGCAGATTGGCATAACGCGATAAAATTGCATATATAGCAGCAAATTAAACGCTCACGGTAAAAAAATAACCGTTCGGCGAGAAGGACTTTTGACCTGCGCTCTAACCGTTTGCCCCCGCAAAGATACCACTGACTGAAAACTTAATAATTTCCTGTTAGTTCGTTATGAGTACGTTAACATAGTATGTGTAATGCACTATGAGTAGTATCTCGGAGGTATCCGATGATTGATGTTCGACCTTTTGATAGTTTTGTTAACTCCCCTGCTGCGCTTACGTATACCATTCGCGGCGCCCATTCATCAATTAAATTAAGCAATTTTGGTGCCACCATTCTGGGCGTTTCAGTTCCAGATGTTTATGGGACGCAGGCAGATGTAGTTCTTGGATATAGCCTATTTGACCTGTATTTAGATAACCCCGCCTGCTTTGGTGCCTCCATTGGACCTTCCGCTAACCGCGCAGATAAAGCAGAAATCCCGCTAAATGGAGTTGTCTATCACCTTCCCAAAAACAACGGTCCAGACAATCAAAATAACCTGCACACTGATCTGGTCGCTGGTATCCATAAGCGCATTTGGCAGGCAGAAATCGATGAAGCGCATAATACGGTAGTCTTCAGCATTGACCTGGTAGATGGAGAATATGGACTACCAGGTAACCGTCATATCACCGCTACATATATGCTTGTTGAAGAAGCTGCACAGTCAACGGTAAATCTTACGTATACCTGTACTACCGATGCTGCAACATTTGTAAACATGACTAACCATGTGTACTTTAACCTCAACGGTCATGATTCTGGAGATGTTCTTGGTCACCAACTTACTATCCAAGCAGATTCATATCTACCCTTACGAGACGACTCGGTTTCTGCAGGAACCATAGATCCTGTTGCAGGAACTCCTTTTGATTTCCGCACACCTAAAACCATTGGCAAAGATCTTGACGCAGATAATGAGCAGCTCAACATTGCTCGTGGCTATGATCACTGCTTTGCCATTAATAACTATGAAAACGGGCAGCTACGCCCCGCCCTTCTCGCCACATCAGAAAGCGGACGCTCGCTTGAGATTCAAATTACCGCACCCGGTGCTCATCTTTATACCGGCAACTGGCTTGATGAGGCACGTGCAAAAGACGGCGCTATTTACAAGCCTCAGGCTGGTTTTGCATTTGAGAGCGAGTTTTATCCAGATTGTGCACACCATGCAGAGTGGCCTCAGCCCACATGCACGCCTGAGCAGCCATACAGCTCACAGATTGTTTATCGATTCTTTTAAGATACCTAGCTTCACAGCACTAAAGGGAAAGGAACACCATGGCTCACACGTTTGACGAGAAAACCACAGCTCAGCTCAATCGCGCAAAAGAGCACTTTGAGCAAATGTTCGGAAAAGCTGACCGCTATCTTGCAGTACATGCGCCTGGTCGCTCCGAGATTGCTGGTAATCACACTGATCACGAGGGTGGTCATGTTATCGCCGGCGCCCTAGATGTTGCTATTGACGCTATTTGCGCACCTAATAACCTGGGCGTTATTCGTGTTGCCAGCGTTGGATACGATCCTTTTGAGGTCAATTTCACAAATCTGGAACCCTCAGAGGATGAGTTCCTTACCACTAAGGCTATTGTTCGCGGCATGGCTGCAAACCTGGTCAAACTTGGCTTTGAGCCAACTGGTTTTGACATGGCAGTAGTAAGCGACGTACCTGGTGGCGGTGGACTTTCTTCCTCTGCTGCTTTTGAGGCTGCAGCGGGTCGCGCAATGGAAGCACTCTGGGAAGGTGGCTCCGAGATTTCTGCGGTTAAGCTTGCTCAGATGAGCCAGAACACAGAAAACGTTTACTTTGGTAAGCCTTGCGGCCTTATGGATCAGCTTGCTGTTTGCCTTGGCGGCCTTGCCTTCATGAACTTTGAGGATTCTTCAGAGCCCAAGGCAGAAAAGCTGGACCTTAACTTCGAGGATTACGGCTACGCCCTCTGCCTTGTTGATGTTGGCTGCGACCATGTTGCCTTCACAGATGAATACGCAGCGGTCCCTGTTGAGATGCAAAAAGTTGCAGCAGCCTTTGGCAAGGCTCGCCTCTCTGAAGTTCCGGTTGAAGACTTCCAGGCTCGCGTTAATGAGCTGCGAGAAGAGCTTGGAGACCGCGCCCTTCTCCGTGCTATCCACTACTGGTACGAGAATGACCTGGTAGACAAGAGATGGGCAGACCTTCAGAATTCCGATATTGAGTCCTTTATTGCGCTCACCAACGCTTCTGGCGCAAGCTCCGGCATGTATCTGCAGAACGTTTCTACTTCTGGCTCGTATCAGCCAGCTATGCTTGCCCTCGGTTTGGCCGAGAGTATCTTAAAAGGTTCTGGTGCCGTTCGCATTCACGGTGGCGGTTTTGGTGGCTCTATCCAGTGCTTTGTTCCTCTCGCCCTAGTCGAAACCTTCATTGCACAAATGAACCAGTGGTTTGGCGAAGGTGCATGCCGCCACTACGCCATCTCTGACCAGGGAGCT
>USKU01000055.1 GCA_900555335.1 uncultured Atopobium sp.
CTCTTTGTCCTTCTCGCTCAATTGGCGAGAAGACCCTTTGGCAGAAAGTTCTGACGTAACATCCTCATGGGCATCGGGAAGCTTGCCTGTTGCCAGCACATATTCAAATGCAGCATTAATCAGTTTGGTAGTGTTTGACCCAAGCGATTCAAGAACTTCAGAAACCTGATTTTTTACTTCAACAGGAACACGAGCGGTTACAACGCTATCCATAGCTCCTCCTTTACCTAGTTATATCATTGTATTCACGTATTACAACTAGGTCAAGAAGTAAAAAGCTAAGCAGTTTCTGAGTGAATGGTTCCGTCTTTTAGAACGAGAGAGTGGAAGCGCTCTCTTATTTCTGGAGTTACTTGATGAGATGTCATAACAACGGTTCTCTCATCATCTTTTAAGATCAACTCAATGAGGCTCTGAACAGAATCGGAATCCAAGTGGGCAAAGCTCTCATCATAAATCACAATTTGTGGCTTAAACAAAAAGATTCGAGCAAGAGCCAACCGTTGCCGTTCTCCACCAGAAAGACTACTTCCTGCCTGGTCAATCATATGATTGATTCCATCTGGATATCTGGTAAGAATCTCAGAAAAACCTGACTTTGTTATAGCATCAATAATTTCTTCATCGGTAAACTCATGGCAAAACAACGTAACGTTATCCCTGATGGTCGCATTAAAAATGAACGTTTGCTGAGAACAAGGGATTATGAACCGAGCGTATTGCTCGCTTTTGAATTGCTTGATCGACACACCATCCAAGCAAATATCTCCGCTATCTGGGCTCAGGGCATCCGTTAATAGTTTGATTAGTGTTGTTTTTCCACTTCCCGAGCTTCCTTCAAGAAGATACTTTCTGCCACGCTCCAAATTAAAACTAATATCCGACAAAACTAATTTGTCCTCGTCATAACCATACGAAACATGATTGACCGTTAGATTTGTAAAGTGCTCAGGAATATCTTCTGTTCCACTTTCTGTAGCTGGAGCTTCATTAAGAAGTGTTTGTATTTTAGTAATAATCTCTTTTGCGCTTCTCATATCAGTAATTGAATCACTTATGTTCTGAATGGGATTTGCTATGTAGACAACAAGCTGAGATGCCGCAACCATCATTCCTACTGTCATCAATCCATTAAGGGTAAGAATGGCGCCAATAAAATAAATTCCGATGTAAATAATTTGTCCTACAGTAAATGAAAGTAAACGTGCCAAAGAACTAAAGTAACGAGCTCCAAATTTCTGCTTCTCCCAAGCCTGATTCGCGCTGCTCATGGCAACCCGCGAAGCCTCTGTTAGATGAAAGCTTCTAAGCAGATCAAACCCTTCAAGATGCTCATTTGCTGTAGCAATAAAATGTTCAGCCGATTCAGATTGTTCTTTTCGCTTGTTAGAAATAATTCCAGACATTGTGTTAGGAACAAACATCTGGACAGCAATCATGCACAAGATGAACAGTACGAGCCATGGTGAAATAAACAACAAGATTATTAAGCTTACTACACCAGAAAAGACGTCTATCAAGAGATCAATAAAGACGCGGAAATATGTTTCCTCAAGTAAATCAAGGTCGTTAGTAAGGATTGAGAGCCAATGACTGGTGTTGAACGAGTGGAACTCAGGAATAGAGCGACTGAAAATCTTTTGTATCAACTCATCACGCAAATGCATTTGGCAGCCCTGTATTACTGACCAGCGCAAACGCCTGCAAATTAAGTCGACAACAAAATAGCAAAGTATGTAAAGACCAAACCAGAGGCCGTCATTCAGTGCGTCCGACAGATTGCCATCCATGGCAAGGTTAACGGATTGGAGCATTACAAATGAAAGGGCAATCTCAAACAAGCTGCTCAAAAGAGAGAAGACTACAAAGAAAAATAGTTTGCTTTTTTGCTGAGCGTAAAGGTATTTAAGCATGCCATCTCCCTTAAAAAGAGATTTCGTTTAAAAAAGGTTATGACTGCATGTGGTATTCGGTATTCGGTATTCGGTATTCGGTATTCGGTATTCGGTATTCGGTATTCGGTAAATGGTAATCAAACCAAAAAACCAGCTCCTCGCGTTTACACACGAAGAGCTGGTCATCTTACTAGTAGCATTTGCCTCGTTGTCTTACGATTCTTTTGGCTGCGTCGGGTCGCCCTCGGAGTTGGCGTCAGAAGAAGCGGAGCTGGGCATACCAAGCAGACGCTGCATCACCATCTCTGGGCTGGTCTCGCTATAACGAACAAGCGAGGTAATGCGCTCACGCATGTGATACTCGTGGAGCTCGTCCTCAAGCACGCGAATGCGTTCACGCAACTCATCGATAAGATCGTCCTTCTCGAGAGCTCGTTCACGCATGTCCAAAATGCGCACAACGCCAGCAAGGTTGATACCCTCGTCCGTCAGCTTTGAGACAAGATTGAGGCGGTCAATGTCCGCGCGAGAATACAAGCGCGTGTTGCCCCTAGAACGACCGGGGTTAATCAGGCCCTTCTGCTCGTACACGCGCAGCGTCTGCGGATGCATGCCCGTGAGCTCAGCCGCAACGCTAATCATGTAGAGCGGCTTGTTACGACCGTCATCCTTCTTTCGAGCCATTACCGCTCCTCTCGGTAGCTGCGCTCGTCGGCGTCAAGCAGCGCCTGAAGAGCGTCTCGCTCCTTCTTGGAAAGTTTTGTTGGAACCTTGACGTCCACCGAAACATACAGCGCGCCGCGAGTTGCAGGATCCTTTACGCGAGGAGCGCCCAAGTTCTTGAACCTGAACGTCTTTCCGCTCTGTGTACCTGCGGGAACCTTGAGTCGCACCGTAGTTCCATCAGGCGTTGGCACGTCAACCGAGGTACCCAAAGCCGCCTCGTAAATGCTCACTGGCAGCTTCATGCGCACATCAGCGCCATCTCGCGAGAAGACCGGATGAGCTGCAACGTTGATGGTAACCACAAGGTTGCCTCGCGGACCACCATTAACGCCGTACTCGCCGTGCTTCTTGTAACGCAGCTTCATACCATCGTAAGCACCAGCTGGCACTTTGATGGTCAGTGACTGCTCCTCACCAGTTGAAGGAACGCGATACGTTGCCTTGCGAGAAGTTCCCTTAAACGCCTCGTCAAACGATACGCTTACGGACATAGTAAGGTCGCTGCCTGCAACTGGACGGTTTGCTCGCCCACCAAAGATGTCGGCAAAGTCAAAGCCGCCAGCTCCTGCGCCTGCACCGCCGCCAAAGCCGCTAAAGAAATCGGCAAAGTTGGCACCGTTTACGTTGGTGGTGTAGGTGTAGCCGCCCTGGCGACCACCAAATCCACCTCCAGGAATTCCTCCAAATGCAAGCATCTGGTCATACTCCTGGCGCTTCTTATCATCAGAGAGCGTGTTGTACGCTTCCGAGATCTCTTTGAACTTGGCCTCATCGCCACCCCTATCAGGGTGGTATTTAGCTGCAAGTTTTCTAAACGCTTTTTGAATATCAGACTTCGAGGCGTCGCGCTTCACGCCAAGAACGTCATAAAAAGTTTTACTACCTGCCATTCAGCACGGCCTCCTCTCTAAACTACTCTGTCTTACTCGGTTGCGCCGTTTGCAGCCTCGGCGCCATCTGCGCCGTCTGCACTGCCGTCAGCAGCCTCTGACTCAGCTGGACGCTTTGGACCACCGTGAGTAACAACAACCATCGCAGTGCGAATATCCTTGCCTCCCATGCGGTAGCCCTTTTGGTACACCTGGGCGACGGTCTCATCATATGCCTCGGTGTCCTCAATCTGGCTCACTGCCTGGTGAGATAGAGGATCAAAAGCCTCGCCCACAGGATTGACTACCTCAACACCCTCTTTGTTCAGGACGCCTACAAGCTTATTGCATACTGCGGAGACGCCCTCAACAAACTGCTGAGCTGCAGGGTCTGTCAGGTTGCCCGCGTGCTCAATTGCGCGCTCCAGGTCATCAATAACGGGGAGAAGGTCAACTACCAGTTTCTCTGTTGCGCGCTGGCGCTCATCAAGACGCTCCTGAGCGGTACGACGACGGTAGTTATCCCAGTCAGCCTGCAGGCGAAGGAAGCGATCATTTGCCTCAGCTGCCTGCTGCTTTGCTGCCTCAATCTGATCGGAGACCGAGTCAAGCTCGTTCTGCAGGCGGTCACGCTCCTGAGCTGCACGCTCTGCGTCGGCAGCAATCTCTGCCTCTGCCGTCTCTTCTCCGCGACGAATTGCCTCTGCAACCATCTCTTCTTCGGTCATCGGACGGCCTGCGCCAGCCACGTCAGCTGCGCCGTTGGCTGCGGCCGCGTTGCCATCAAGCGTCTGACTTGCAGAGCCATCCCCCACAACGCCGACGGCACCTACGGTTTCATCACCGTTATTCTCGTTATCAAAGGTAGTGTCAACCTTGTTCTGATCTGCTGTTGTCACTGCCATCACCTCCCTATGTGTAGAAGGCGGCCAAACGTTTCCGCCAGCCGCCTCCGAGTCATATCACATTGTCTACCAGCTGCTGCACCAAGTTACCCAAGCGCATATGCCGAGAAACTCAGATTAGTTCTGGTTCTTATCGTCGTCGACAACCTCGTAGTCTGCATCAACAACATCTGGCTCAGAAGAATTGCCTTCTGCACCATTGTTACCAGCGGTCTGAGCCTGAGCATCTGCGTAGACAATCTCTGCGAGCTTCTGACCAACCTCGGTGAGCTTCTCGCCAGCCTTCTTGATTGCCTCAATGTCAGAACCATCAAGTGCAGTCTTTGCCTCAGCAACAGCCTCTTCAACAGCCTTCTTCTGATCCTCAGGGACCTTATCGCCAAGATCTTTGACGGTCTGCTCGGTGCTGTATGCCAGGGAGTCTACCTGGTTGCGGACCTCAATCTCGTCCTTGCGCTTCTTGTCTTCCTCAGCGTGGGACTCTGCGTCCTTGACCATACGGTCAACTTCCTCGTCGGACAGAGCGGTGGAGCCAGAAATGGTAATCTCCTGGGACTTGTCGGTTGCCTTGTCCTTAGCGGTGACCTTCAAGATGCCGTTTGCGTCGATGTCAAAAGTAACCTCAATCTGAGGGATACCACGCTGAGCAGCAGGAATGCCGGTAAGGTTGAACTTACCAAGGCTCTTGTTGTCAGAAGCCATCTCGCGCTCGCCCTGAAGGACGTGAATCTCAACGGAGGTCTGGTTGTCAGCTGCGGTGGAGTAAACCTTTGTGCTGGAAGTTGGGATGGTGGTGTTACGGTCGATGACCTTGTCAACAACACCGCCAAGGGTCTCAACGCCCAGGGACAGTGGGGTTACGTCCAGAAGCAGGATGCCGGAGACGTCGCCGGTAAGAACGCCGCCCTGAACAGCTGCACCGTCTGCAACAACCTCGTCTGGGTTGACGGACATGTTAGGCTGCTTGCCGGTCATGCTCTTGACCAGGTCCTGAACAGCTGGCATACGAGTGGAACCGCCAACCAGAATGACCTCGCTGACGTCGGAGAGCTGAAGGCCTGCATCCTGAAGTGCCTTGGTTACAGGAGCCTTGCAGCGGTCGAGAAGATCGCGGGTGATGCGCTCAAACTCTGCACGAGTCAGGGTGTAGTCAAGGTGCTTAGGACCAGATGCGTCTGCGGTGATGAATGGCAGGTTAATCTGTGCCTGCTGAGCGCTGGAGAGCTCCTTCTTGGCATTCTCTGCAGCCTCCTTGAGGCGCTGAAGTGCCATTGGATCCTTGCGAAGGTCAATGCCGTTATCGGAGTTGAACTTGTCTGCAAGCCAATCGATAACGCGCTGATCCCAGTCGTCACCGCCCAGGTGGTTATCGCCGTTAGTTGCGAGAACCTCAACAACGCCGTCTGCAAGGTCAAGCAGGGAGACGTCGAAGGTACCGCCACCGAGGTCGAAGACAAGAACCTTGTGGTCCTGGTCCTTCTTGTCCAGACCGTAAGCAAGAGCTGCTGCGGTTGGCTCGTTAACGATACGCTGAACGTTGAGGCCAGCAATCTTACCTGCGTCCTTAGTTGCCTGACGCTGTGCGTCGTTGAAGTATGCAGGGACGGTAATGACAGCGTCGGTTACAGGCTCACCGAGGTACTTCTCGGCGTCTGCCTTCATCTTTGCAAGGGTCATAGCGCTGATCTGCTCTGGAGTGTAGTCAACACCCTCAATCTCAACAACAGCGCGGCCGTCGGTGCCAGCCTTAACCTTGTAAGGGACAGTCTTGATCTCAGACTGGACCTCGTCAAACTTGCGGCCCATGAAACGCTTAATGGAGAAGACAGTGTTTACAGGGTTAGTAACAGCCTGGTTCTTTGCTGCCTTACCAACAATGCGATCACCGTCTGCGCGGAAGCCGACAACGGAAGGAGTTGTGCGGTCTCCCTCTGCGTTTACGATAATAGTTGGCTCTCCACCCTCGAGGACAGCCATAGCTGAGTTTGTAGTACCCAGGTCAATTCCAAGAATCTTACCCATTGTGAATCATCCTTTCCTATGTATGCGTTCCGCTTGGCGAGAAACCCCACAGGTAAATGACCTAAAAAGGGGCACAAGCTAACCGTGAACACATACCGTGTTTCTGCTTTACGGTTTTGCTTATACCCCTATGTCTGACTTATATACATAATCTAAGTCAGTTTGTAGTAGATTTTTTAGAATTGAAATATTTATTCTATTGCCACACTTGTGAAAGTACCATTATATACGTCTATATTTGCTTTAGGTATCCAGCGAAATGATTTACTAGATATTGATAATCTTAGATTTTCATTTTCATCAATACAAATAGTACCTGGTCGAACACAATAAAAATCTTTAGATTCGGCTACAACTACTGTCGTGGCAATATAGTCTCCAGTATTAATGTTCCCGGCATCTCGAGTAATCAAATATTGCTTATTTGTGTATGATGTCATTAGACCCAACACAATAAAAACAATTACAAAAGCTACGAATGATATTGCTATGCGTAATGTAGATTTCATTAATTTGGAAAAGAAACTCTTTAAATAGTCAGGGGTTGATAATTCAACTTCTCCATTTAAAGTATTTTCATTCTTTTCACTTGCAAAAAGAATGAGAGAAATCATTATTACGGCGCACATAGCTGTAGAAATAAAACTACTAAGTGATATAATAATTATATAAATTAATTGATTGATAGCTATTAAATTTTGAAAAATAAAATTTCTAGAATTGGTTATTATTAAAGCTAAAGCCGTGAAAAAATAAATAAATAAATTTGAAATCAGAAAACACAAACTATCTTTTTGCCTTATTACTGAATATGCTAAAAGAATTAAGGCAACGCATAGAGAAAGTATTTCAAACATAAAAGCCAGTTGTGAAGAAAAAATTATGCTAAGAACTGAAAAAAGTACAGTAAATAAAAATTGAAGCTTTGATTTTGAAAAGTACAATTTTAGAATACAGTAAGTAAATAATATTAAAACACTCATATAAGCAAAAAGTGGTAATAGACTGAAGACCTCACTCTCCCAATCTGTAAATAAACCTCCCAATGAAAGACCATAAGGAAGTAATCGGCCATATTTGAATGAGTAAATAAAAATAAGCAAAACTGGACTTAAATCTCGCAAGTTACGGAGGAAATAATTAACCTTATTTTTCATCTCACTTCTTTCAACACATTTAGTTAAATTCAATTATAAATCCTATGAGTTTTTGCGAGCATTACAGCAACGTATCCCTACCATAAGTCTCACGCCAGGCAGTGGAGAACTCATCAACAGCAATCTTTGTGCCAGGATGATCCATCATTGTGTAGACAATATCAGGTGGAAGAGTAACTGCATCGATACCTGCAGAAATAAGCGCATGAACCTGCTCAGTATTCTTAAACGATGCAGCAAGAATCTTGGAATTCAGCCCATGAGTCTCAAGCATCTGCATAAGGTCAAAAACCTGACCGATGCCGTCACCATAATTACACATGCGGTTAACATAAGGAGCCAGATAATCTGCGCCATTCATGGCCGCCAAAAATGCCTCGTCGGCTGAATAAATTGCAGTTGCAAGAACGCCGAGGCCCTCGGACTTGAGCTGTTTAATTGCTTTGTATCCGTTGCGGGTAACAGGAATCTTCACATAGGTATTCTCGGGACGAAGACCGCATATATAGCGAGCCTCTTCCAGCATCTTCTGGTAGTCAGTTGAAACAACCTGCACAAAGAACTTTTGCTCGGGAAGCAGGTACTCTACGAACTCCTTGATTACCTGTTCGGGTTGCTTACCACTTCTAGTGATGATTGCAGGATTGGTGGTAACTCCAT
>USKU01000056.1 GCA_900555335.1 uncultured Atopobium sp.
ACGATGTTCTCTACGCAGGGGAACAGGAGTGTCCAACTCAGGAAGGCGATGGTCTTCAATAACAGGAATATAGGCAGAGAAGAATACTCGTTTCAATTCAAATTGCTGATAAAGCGCCTGCGATAAGTGCAATATTTGATTGTCTGATTCTGGAGAAGCCCCAATGATAATTTGCGTTGATTGCCCAGCAGGCGAGAAGGACCTCTTGTCTGAAGACACCCTTGATGAGCACATAAAGGTATTTTTCAAGCAGTTTGAACGAAGAGCTAAACCTTCTTTTATGATCTGCTTCTGAGTAGGAATAACAATGCCTTTAGATTTGCCAGCAGACTTCACAATGCCCTTTGATGCATTTTTAGCTTCAAGCAATTGCCTTTCTTCAGAGACGCGTAGGCGGTGAATGAAAGACATGGGTTTAGTAACCGTTTCTGCATTTTTGTGAGGACAAAGTTTAGTAAGTGAGGTTGAGCTAGGTAATTCCAGATTGACGGAGAGCCTATCTGCTAAGCGGCCAATAGCATCAATAAGATCTGGATCTGTTCCAGGAATTACTTTTGCATGAACATAGCCGTTGAACAGCAACTCATTCCTAAGGTAGGAGAGACATTCAATCATAAGTTCTGTGGTGTGGTCTGGCGATCCTATAACACCTGAGGAAAGAAAGAGCCCCTCTATGTAATTTCTTTTATAGAAATCTACGGTAAGCTCTGCTAATTCCTGTGGTGTAAAGGTAGCCCGCTTGGTTTGTGCGGACGACCTATTGACGCAGTAAGCACAGTCATAACAACAAGCATTAGAAAGCAAAACTTTTAGCAGCGTAATGCAGCGACCATCAGGGGTAAATGAGTGGCAACAGCCGGCCGCTGAGGCCATTCCTACCTTTCCTGCCTGCGGATCTCTGTCTACACCAGAAGAAGTGCACGCCGCGTCAAATTTGGCTGCATCTGCAAGTATGGCGAGTTTATCAAGAGTATCCATGGCAGCAACTTTCTACTTGAAAATAGAACGTCTGTTCGTATACTTAGACTATCACGAATGAGGAAGAAGTAAAGAAAAATCTAGAACAAATGTTTGTTATTTTAAAACCGCAGAAAGGATGTGAATGACGTGTGAAGGATGTATACTTTTCCCATCAGCAACTGCGGAAGGAATGGCCATGAGCATACAGAAAAACAGCTCTTCACCATGCCTTTCTCGCCCCGTGAATTTACAAGTTCCCACCTACGCGTTGCGTGCATTAGAAGTTCTTGAAGATGCCGGATTTGAGGCGTGGATTGTAGGCGGCTGGGTACGAGACGCCCTACGCGGCTCATTTGCCCATGATATTGACATCACAACATCGGCAACGTGGCAGCAGAGCAAAGCGGCTTTTGAGGCTGCAGACATTCCTGTGCATGAAACAGGTATTGCATATGGAACCGTTACTGCTGTTGTCGAGAAGCACCCTATTGAGGTCACAACGTATCGCTGTGACGGAGAATATCTTGATGGTCGTCGTCCTGATTCTGTGCAGTTTGTCTCTCGTATAGAGGAAGATCTTGCTCGTAGAGACTTCACTATTAATGCAATGGCATATCACCCAAAGAGGGGATTGCTTGATCTTTATGGCGGTCAAGAAGATTTATCTGTACGTGTAATTCGCGCTGTTGGGGAGCCTAAGGTTCGCTTTACAGAGGACGCTCTTCGTATGCTTCGAGCATTGCGGTTTGCATGCAGACTCTCGTTTTCAATTGAGGAGAAGACACATCAGGCACTTACTGAGTGTGCGCCGCTACTCTCTCAGGTTGCATCTGAGCGCATTGGCTCGGAAGTGGCTCAAATTGTTGAGGCTGGCCATATTGCCCATGCTATC
Organism: uncultured Atopobium sp.; assembly: GCA_900555335.1. Classification (GTDB taxonomy): domain Bacteria; phylum Actinomycetota; class Coriobacteriia; order Coriobacteriales; family Atopobiaceae; genus Lancefieldella. Next base: position 1,853 of record USKU01000056.1, read on the forward strand.
AAGCTGGGATTTCCTGTTTTAGCGGTAGCAATTCCAGAGCTCTTACCACTTCAAAACTTTGACCAAAGAAGCCCGTATCATGCTTATGATGTGCTTGAACATACTGCTCGAGTGTGTTCTGCAACAGAAGCCTTTACTGCGGGTACTGCAACGCCTGCGCTTAGGTGGGCGGCGCTTTTGCATGATATTGCAAAGCCAGAAATGTTTAGCGTTGACGCAGATGGAAGAGGTCATTTTTACGGTCATCCAGAAAAAGGCGCGGTTGTGGCAAAGGCGCTGCTCAAACGATTAGCTTTATCGCAGCATTTGAGTAATGAGGTTTGTTCTCTTGTAGCACTACATGACTATGATGTGGATATTACAACAACTTCTCTCAGGCATATGATTGCCCTGTTAGCCGAGGCAAGTAAATCGGACGGCATTGCTCTTGCGTATGACCTTTTGACGTTAAAGCAGGCTGATGCCTTGGCAAAGGCAAATCCTTATCGCAGCTACGCAGTAACGCTTGAAGCTATGAGAGAGCTCCTCTTACATGAGGCAAAACAAGAGATTGCTCAGCATCCGCAAGAGCTGTGCATTTCGGGCGCAGAAATTATGGAAGTGCTCTCGCTTCAGCCAGGACCTGCTGTCGGTGTGTGTCAACGTAGGCTTTTTGAGCTTTATTTAGCAGGTCAAGTGAAGAATAGAAAAGAAGATCTTCTCGCCATTCTTTCTAGGGGTAATTGGTAAAAATAATAAAGAGTGCCAGATTTAATCAATAAAAAAAGTAAGGCCTTTGTATTTTTATAGGTTCGGTAAAACGGTATAGTAGGCATAAAAAATTATCAGAGAGGCGTCATTTTATATGACGGATAGTGTCGTATGGGGGAGTTCATGGGCGAGAAGCGCGATTATATTACGTTAGAAGTCATACATCACAATGCTTATGAACAGCAGCCTACAGAAGAACCTGAAGCTCCAGCGCCTTCCATTTCTCATATTCGTGCCGAGGCTCGTACTAAGAAAAGTGCAGCTACACGTAAGCGTATTATGCACGAGACAACCAAGCTCATGCTTGCTCGTGGAAATACCAATTTCAAAATGAGTGAGATTTCAGATCGTGCTCGTCTTTCAAAAGGTGCGCTGTATTACTACTTTTCCGATAGAGAGGCCCTTTTGCAGGCAATCTTTGACGAAAGTGTTGATGAGCTTGCAAAAGATATTGCGCATACCATTGGTAATAAGCCTGCCTCAAAAGAGACGCTTCATGCAATCATCGCTCAACTGGCCTCACATATTCTTCCTGACTCGCCACTTGTTTTGGCTTTGATTAATAAGCTTGCAAGCTCTGAGCAGGCGCTTATTACCAACATTGAGGGACCACTTTCCCGCGTGGTTGTTCTCCTTGCTAACCAGCTAGAGATGGGAAAATTGCAGGGATTTATTCGCCAAAGCGTTGATTCAAGACTTGCTGCCTGTTCTATCACAGGAGCTTTGGTTCTCTCGGCTATTGGTTTAATGGGCGAGCGCCGTGGTGTTGAGGGTTCTGATGAGCTTGCACAGAAGCTTCTTGATTTGACGCTTGCTGGTATTGGAATAGATGGATAATCATACGTATTTTTGCATAATCCTAGGTTAACTATGCTATTTAAAGAGCGCCCTTGTGGTGCTCTTTTTACAATTTTCTTGACTGATCCTGCTCAAAAGAGTTAACCATGGGTATAGTAATAGTAGTTGCGCGTAGAAGAACGCAAATATTCTGCATAAGCAGAGAAGCCATGCGTGAAAGGACAGTTCATGGCACACAAAAACTATTTGTTTACCTCAGAAAGTGTTACTGAGGGACATCCAGACAAGGTTTGCGATCAGATTTCTGACGCAATTCTTGATGCAATCTTGGCAAAAGAGGCGGAGCTTGAAGAGCGTGGATACGTTTCTCCAAGTGGTGTTCCTGCTTGCTTGGATAACGTTCGTTGTGCATGCGAGACCTTTGCTACTACAGGAACTATTGTGGTAGCTGGAGAGATTCGCACTCAATCTTACGTTGATGTCCAGGAGATTGTTCGTAATACCCTCAGAAATATTGGCTACGACCGCGCTAAGTATGGTTTTGACTGCGAGACCTGCGGTGTTTTGAGCCTTATCCATGAGCAGAGCCCAGATATTGCCCAAGGTGTTGACCAGTCCTATGACACGCAGGCAGGACGCACTACCGATCCGCTTGATCTTATCGGCGCAGGCGATCAGGGCATGATGTTTGGCTTTGCATCTGATGAGACCGATGTTCTTATGCCAATGCCAGCTTACCTGGCACAGCGTCTGGCTCAGCGCCTTTCAGAGGTGCGTAAGTCTGGCGAGGTTGAGTACTTGCGTCCAGATGGCAAAACTCAGGTTACCGTTCGTTATGAGGACGAGAAGCCCGTTGAGGTCACTGCTATTGTTGTTTCCACACAGCACGCCCCAGAGATTGAAGACATGTCCGTCATCAAGCAGGATATGATCGACCACGTTATTGCACCTGTTATGGGTGAGGTCAACATTGCTTGGGATAACGCTGACATTTACGTTAATCCAACTGGTCGCTTTGTTGTTGGTGGACCTATGGGAGATACTGGTCTTACCGGCAGAAAGATTATTGTTGATACCTACGGCGGCATGGGTCGTCATGGCGGCGGCGCTTTCTCTGGAAAGGATTGCACCAAGGTTGACCGTTCAGCAGCATATGCAGCACGTTGGGTTGCAAAGAACGTTGTAGCAGCTGGTCTTGCCAAGAAATGCGAAGTTCAGCTTGCCTATGCCATTGGTGTTTCTCATCCACTGTCTATCATGGTTGATACTTTTGGCACTGCCATTGTTGACGATGCTGTTATTGAGCAGGCTATCGAGAAGGTCTTTGATCTTCGTCCTGGTGCCATTATCAGAGATCTTAAGCTGCGCCGTCCTATCTTCTCTAAGACAGCAGCATATGGTCACTTTGGTCGTAAAGACCCAGACTTCACATGGGAAGCAACTGACCGTGTTCAGGAGCTTAAGGACGCAGTTTCCGCACTTCAGGCATAACGTTCTTACAAGGTAATCTTGTACAACCTCATAGAACCTTCTTCCAGCACCACCTCAAAACCTGGGGTGGTGTCTGTTATTTGCGTGATACCTCTGAAGGTTCCAGGTTTGTAGGTACTGGTAACAGCGTTGGAGTAATCAACAACGTTGTTCAGAATAAGGACGTATTGTACGTTAAGGTCGCGTACCGTCTGAAGCACCTCAGGGTCGCTCGCAATGCGATTAAGGCGTTTACGAAGAATTGCACTTGCAGGACGTTCTGAAGCGTCATAGCCGTTAGGGAAGCGCCAGAGCACATGTAAGTCGTTAGTGCCATACGCCCAGAGACTGCCATCTTGAGGTAGGTTTGCAATAACAGCACCTGCAGGAACGGTAAGCTCCACGCGACGTAAAAACTCCAATTCTTCCGATGTCAAAATGTAGTGATCACCATAGGCCTTCTCGGAAGCCTGTTTAAAGGCAGTAGCGGCAGGAATTGGCTCTTCCGATTTAAGGTTTGGCATAGGAATCACATAGTTGAGTACAACTACACATGCAATGACCGCTCCCACAATCAGAGGTTTAGCCCAAACAGTACAAAAGACGCAGGTTTGAGCTTTGGTCTGAGCCTGAGAAGCTTTTTCTCTCCAGGAGGCAAACATTTCCAGCGCAGCTTCGGCAAGAGTTGCTAGGCCAAGTGCTGCCAGCGGAATTGCCATAATGACGCAGCTTGCCGCAATGCGGAACGGATCGGTATACCAAAATCCCGAGAGATATCCCTTCAGAGGAACGTCAAACGTAATAATAAAAATGCAGAGTACAGACAGGTACATAAAGGCAGATACCATCCATCGAGCCTGCTTGTGCTTAAACGTCCATACAGCGCCTACAAGCACGCAGATTGAAAGTATCGGTTGTGGAGAAACAAGCTCTCCACCTGCGTACGACTGTCCAATAAAGTCCATGCCAAGGGCGTGCAAAATAGCATCTTGCAGGCTAGAGTAGGCGCTCCACCAGAAATTGAGAGCCACGCCTCGAACAATCAAAACGTAGTAGAAAACAGACCAAATAACCAGCGCAAAGATAAAGAATGCGTATGCTAGCGTGACAGGCTTGATTTGTTTTCCAAAGAGAACAACCCTGCGTTTTGATTCGCCAATGCGTGCAAAACTCCAAGGTAAAAGCACAACAATTGACGAGAAAATCGTGGAAGGATGCAAGATAAAGAGGGTAATCAAGCCAAGAACAAATATGACAATAAGCCAGATGAGGTCGTGTTTTGGTGTTTTTGAGCGAGTCATCTGCATAAAAATCCACCAAATAGAAGGCATTACACAGAAGGCTACGGTGTTAGGAAAGATTGGTCCATAGATGAGAAGCGACCAAGGGAAAACAAAAAATGCTAGGCAAACAAAAGCTCCACTGATAAGCGCAATGCGATGTTTAGGAAGAACTTTTGCAATAACCGAGCAGATTGAGAGCGGAAAGACAATGGCTGCACTAACAAAGTTGAGTGCATTTCCTGCAATAGGAACGGTTGTAGAAACAAGCTGCGTTGTTAGTGCAACAATGATGTTCCAGCCTGAAGGATAAAATCCCGAAGTCCCCGGTTCCCAAGGGGTAATTGAAGCTTCTACGGTGCTGTAGAAGTCATAGTGAATTGATGAGTACTTTTGAGACTCAATCATTGCCTGCGTGACGTCCAAGTGGTGCACAATATCCCAGCCCTGTACAAAGGAGCTGGCAGATGGCAGAGTTGGCAAGAAAAGAAATCCCACGGTAAGAAGACCAATTGCAACGTACAGAAGAGGCGCCCAAAAGGGGAGTTCTTCGCAGATGAATGCTGGTACAGAGCTAGTTGATTGCTTGCCAGCGCGTATTGCTTTGGATTTGTTGGGTTTCTCGCCTCTGTGGTGTTCTTTGTGTTTGGGAGCAACATAAAAAACGTAGCCATTGACTAGAACTGCGATAAGCAGTGGAACAAGAACCATTACAGCCAAGGGGATGGGGATGTTCAGTGCGCTAAAGATTTCTCCCTCAATAAAGAAGAGTGCGCAGCTAACCAAAGGAGCACTAACAAGTGCCCAGGGCTTTGGCATGCCGGAAGCATGCAACAAAATGACACCCGGCACGTAGAGCAGGGCAATAATGACAACTACACTTTGGAAGAACTCAAGCCACATCCTGATCCAATCAAGGTGTTAGTAAAAATTCTTATACTTCTGGGTCGCACGTCTGGGTCATACAACTGGGCGTGACAGTTATTTCAAACAGACTGGTCTATTTTACGATAGAAGCAAAAGTGGTGTTGAGATAAACAAAAAGGACTTCCGAAGAAGTCCTTGAACATTTGGTAGCCCGTACCAGATTCGAACTGGTGATCTCCGCCTTGAGAGGGCGGCGTCCTGAACCGCTAGACGAACGGGCCATGTATGACTGGGAGGACATGGCTGGGATAGAGAGAGTCGAACTCCCGTTGACGGAACCAGAATCCGCTGTCCTACCACTAGACGATATCCCAAGATGTCATCCGTGCGCATCAGCGCGAGAAATAACTATAAAGGAGACTCGTCAGAGATGCAAGCAATAATTTCAAGAAATTCTGTTTGCAGCAAAAAATATTATACAAAACGCATCTCTAAGCGCAAGGAACGTCTCTCGTATTTGAGCTGAGCATTCGTTCTGCATCAATAAGCGCCTGGTCAAGAGGGGCACAGCCGGTGCAACTTGCGCATGCGGTAGGAGCGCTTGGAGTTGCGGCAAGACCACCTTTAGCTGTTTCTCTGAGAGAAACAGGGAGCGCGGCGCCAACTTCTGCCATAGCGTGTGCAACCTCATCAAACGGAATTGGGTTACCAACGCCCGCAAGAGCAAGCTGAGAAGAGCTTACGGCAGCGGCTACACCAATAGCGTTTCTATCTTGGCAAGGATACTCAACCAGTCCTCTGACCGGGTCACAGACTAGTCCTAGAAGATTAGAGATGGCAATAGAAGCAGCGTCCAAGCACTGTTGTGGAGTGCCACCCAAGAGCTCAGTCAGTGCAGATGCGCTCATGGCAGCAGCAGATCCAACCTCTGCCTGACAGCCGCCCTCAGCGCCAGAAACACTTGCGTTGGTGGTTAGGATGGCTCCAATAGCACTTGCATTCCAAAGCGCAGAAATAACTTGCTCGTCGGTGGCACCAATCTCTTCT
>USKU01000057.1 GCA_900555335.1 uncultured Atopobium sp.
ATCCACTTGCACACAGCCTGCTTCATCTGATTGGTTGGCATGGAATAGCCAAGAATTGCATCATTGATGTATTCCTTGAGGCCATCGACAATCTCTGGGGCTGTGTGATACTCCATATCAGCAACAGAAAAAGGTGGAATACCAGGAGCTACATCAGGATTAACATCATACATGACGTTCCATTTTCTAGAACCAGTACCAGCGCGATCAACGCGGGATTCAAAATCGTAAGACATAGTGTCTCCATTCACGTAAGCCTGTAATCAGTGTAGCTGCTTTTAGTGTAGCTACTTTTCTTTTCCTATGTCATTCTTCTGATAAGAAAATCTTTGATGGCACGACGTATTTGCAATCCTTATTGCTATAATGAACGACGCTATATGTCTCCTTAGCTCAGCTGGATAGAGCGTCGGTCTTCTAAACCGCAGGTCGCGCGTTCGAATCGCGCAGGAGGCACCAAAAACTACAGGTAGATGGCTTGCCGTCTACCTTTTTTGTTAGGCCAATACCGCAAGTGCCTCCATTTTGCCTCCAAACTGTATGGCTACTGTAAAAGTAGAATACCTGTTCGAATAAAAGTTTTAACTATTTAGATAGGCGATTTACCTCGATGTATCTAAAATAACATAGAGCTTTTAAAGTCTATTGTTTTGCCGTTAAACTAGCGGAAATGTGGTATATTATAAATAGCTGGTGGCGCAGTTTCGCTCTGCATAGAGGGAGGACACGCCACCCGTTTTTTATATTTTAGTAATATCACCGTTTTTTATTTCCGTAACCCTGTAAACATTTCTTAGTCGTTTTTCGTCAGCAACTAGACTCATCTATATTTTATCTTCTGAACTAGATTGACACTCCTTATCCTAAATTCTAAACCGCAGATCACGCTTTTTGATCGTACTGGAGATGCCTGAAACACCAGATGACCAGATATTTTTACAAACAGTTACCAAGATGATATACAACGGACAATTTACGAATAGACAAAGATAAATATGCAGGAAAACTAATCAAGAAATTGATGTATCAAATTAGAGGTGTCGTTTTGGGTAAAAAATGCGTTTAGTTGGGGTTAATTTTTGATCAATGAAGTTTTGTCACTTACGTTTTCCCAGCTCAGAAATTCTGTACTAATTTCCACAATTTTGTCCACGCAAAATTGCTGGTAGATGGCTTGCATAGAAACTAAGCATTTTTGGATACTCCAACTAAACGCATTTTTTACCACTTTGCCGCCGAATGGCACTCTATCACTGAAAAATTTCACTCGGACGCACAAAAATACCCGTTCGATTCCACGAAATAGAATCGAACGGGCACTTGGTCAGCGAAAACGTGTGTCACGTGAGCTATTACAGCAGGTACTCTGCAATCTGGACAGCGTTTGTTGCGGCACCCTTCCTAATCTGGTCTCCGCAACAGAAGAATGTCAGCGCATGAGTATCTTTATCAGCGGAAAGATCCTCGCGAATACGACCAACATAGATAAGGTCCTGGTCAGAAGTATCAAGAGGCATTGGGTACTGAAGCTCTGCTGGGTTGTCCACAACCTTGATTCCTGGAGCATCCTCAAGAATTGCACGAGCCTCATCTGGGCTCAAAGGACGCTCAAACTCAACAGTGATGGACTCAGAGTGTGAGCGCATCGTTGGAACGCGAACACAGGTGCAGTTAACGCGCAGCTCAGGAAGGTGCATGATCTTGCGACCCTCGTTTTGCATCTTCATTTCCTCGGAAGTGTATCCAACCTCGTCAAAGCCGCCAATCTGTGGAATTAGGTTAACTGCCAGCTGGTATGCAAAAGGAGAGGTCTCGGTTACTTCCCTACCTGCAACAACGTCAGCCATCTGATTCTTCAGGCTGGTGAGGCCAGGAAGGCCAGCGCCGGATGCAGCCTGATAGGTAGAAGCGATAATGCGCTTTGCACCCGCTGCCTTATGCAGAGGATATAGAGGCACCAAACCAATAATGGTTGCGCAGTTTGGGTTAGAGATGATGCCGTTGTGGTTCTTGATGTCCTCAGCGTTAATCTCTGGAATTACCAGCGGAACATTTGGGTCCATTCTGAATGCATGGGAGTTGTCAACGCAGACGCAGCCGCGCTTAACCGCCTCAGGAAGCAGCTCTTTTGCCTGCTCGTCGCCAGCTGCGCCAAGAATAATGCCCACGCTTTCAAAAGCCTCAGGAGTTGCTTCGCGGATAACAATCTGCTGTCCTGCAAACTCAATAGTCTTACCTGCGCTTCGAGCAGATGCCAGAAGCACCAGCTCCTTAATAGGAAAATTACGCTCTTCAAGGCACTGCATCATCTGGGCACCAACAACGCCGGTAGCACCAAGAATTGCAACAACCTTACCGTTTGGATCAAAAGCCATAGTTACCTCGAAACCATTTCGTCACGAACAAATCCGTTATAAATGACGCCAATTGTGCGATCAAAGTCCGCATTATCAACGCCCACGATAATACTAATCTCTTCCGAGCTCTGCGTAATCATGCGAATGTTGACTCCTGCATTACCCAGTGCACCAAAGATCTTGCCGGAAGTACCGGAACGCCTGGACATATTGCGACCAACAACAGAAACAAGAGCTAGGCGGTCTACCATCGTAATGTCATCAGGCTCAATCTCACGGCGAATATCGCTGATGATGGAATAGACCGTATCCTTTACGTCGGAGGCATTGACTACGATACCAAACGAATCAACGCCTGTTGGGATGTGCTCAACAGAGACGCCATAGCGCTCAACGATATTGAGCGCACGACTAATAACGCCAACCTCGTTGGACATGTGAGCCTTCTTGACATGAATAGCCAAGAAGTCCTTCTTACCTGCAATACCTGTAATCAAGTGCTCGTTTGTATCGCCATCAGCGGTCTCTCGGATAACGGTACCTGCATCTTCTGGGCGGTTAGTGTTCTTAATCTGAATTGGAATGTTTGCCTCGCGAACAGGGAAAATTGCCTCTTCCTGAAGAACGGAAGCGCCCATGTAAGAAAGCTCGCGCATCTCGTCAAAAGTAATGCGGCCAATGGCGCGTGGATTCTGAACAATGCGAGGATCCGCAGAAAGGAAGCCAGAGACGTCAGTCCAGTTCTCATACAAGTCAGCGTCTAGGCAGCGAGCAACAATGGCACCGGTAATATCGCCACCACCGCGCTGGAACAGCTTAATTGCACCGTCAACGGTAGCACCGTAGAAGCCAGGCAGCACAAACGAGCCGCTGCGAGCAACGACCTCTTTAAGCCTAGAAGCAGTGCGCTCCATATCAATGGTGCCGTCATGATGGAACAGCATAACGCCGGCGGCATCAACAAAAGGCAGGCCAAGATACTCAGCAAGAATCTGGCAGGTAAACCACTCGCCCCTACTTACTACATACTCTGGCGAGAAGGACTTAATGTTTGAAGCAAACTTCTCAAACTCCTCAGCGACAGGCCACGCAACTCCCAGCTGGTCAGCAATCTCCACAAAGCGAGCCTCGATGTCTGCAAGTAAAGAGGTGCAGTCAACGTGATACTCAATGTGAGCGTTTACCAGCAGCAGAAGGTCAGTAATCTTGTTGTCAGTCGAATGGCGCTTTCCTGCCGCAGACGAAACAATAAAACGTCTATCAGGGTCAGACTCAACAATAGCTTTAACTTTTTTGAACTGCTCTGCAGAGGCAACACTTGAGCCGCCAAATTTTGCAATTTTGATCATTTCTAATTCCTCTTTTCAAGTGCAGCCATAAAGGTTGTAGGGTCTTGCGAAAGTGCGCTGGTAAGGAGCTCGCGGGCCTTCTCGGCACTTAAGCTCTTAACCAGCTGAGCGCCTGGCTCCCAGAACGAACCGCCAGGAATTTCAGCTTGCGTCCTAAACACGTAATCGGAAACAAGCAGCTCAGGATTATATGAAAGGCCTGCCGAGAAGGTCTGCTGGCCTCCAGCAGGAGATCCGGCACAGTCAATAATATCCTGAACGACGGCGTTTGCTGTTGGGTCGCCACCAGCGCCTTGACCATAGAACTTGAGCTCGCCAATGGTATTTCCCACGGCAGTTGCAACATTAAAGTTTGTGGGAACGTTTGCTTCAATGGTTGAGAGCGGAACTGCTACTGGCTCAACGGCAACTGCGTACAATGCGCCGTTAGAAACGCCTCGTCCAAAGAGTTTGATGGTCATGTCATGGCTGCCAAACATGGCAAGGTCACGCTTAGTTAAGTTTCTGATGCCAGATATAGGAATCTGGTCTGTGCAGATAACATCAAAGGCAATGGACGCAGAAATCATGGTCTTAGAGCGGACATCGATGCCGTCAATATCGCTTGACGGGTCTCGCTCAGCGTAACCTAACTCCTGAGCTTTGCTTAAAACCTCAGCAAAGTCCGTTCCATCTTTGAGCATGGAATAAACAATGTAGTTAGTGGTGCCGTTCATGATTCCCCAGAACGCAGAAATCTCGTCAATACGGCGAACTTTCTGAATTCCCGCAATCCAAGGAATGCCACCACACACGCAGGCTTCAATCTTAAAGTTGACGCCTGCCTCGGCAGCAAGAGTCATGAACTCCTCAAAATGGGCAGATACCACAGCTTTATTTGAGGTGACTACATTTTTCTTAGCAGTCAGCGCTGCTTTAATGTACTCATAGGCTGGTGAGAGACCGCCCATGCACTCGACAACCGTATCGAGCGCAGGGTCAGATAAGAGCGCGTCAAAATCTGACGTTGCACGAGGGTCAACGTGCTCTTTACCAGCTCTAACCAAGATGGACGTCAAATTAGCGTCAGAAACGCGCTCGTCAAGAATGCGCGCAACTGAAGCACCAACCGTTCCAAATCCAAGTAGGGCAACGTTTTGCATATAACTCCAAATCTAGCAGCCATTTTGCGAGAAACCCGATTGCCAGCAAGGTTAATTGCAGAGCAAGGACAACCGCACGCAAAGGTGACTGCACTGATCACAATCTCATAGACAAAAACTACCAAAAACCTAGACAGAATCTAATCGATAGTTTTTCTCGTCTTCATAATGCTATGAACAATTCTATGTTACAAGCGACATTTACTTCTCACTGTTAAAATAATAGAAACGCAACACGCGAGACGCGCAATTTGCGCGTGCACAACGCGCGAGACGCACAATTTGCACGCGCACAACACGCGACACGTTCTAAAGATTGGTGGTTTCATGGCCGTCGCATATCACAGCACAAGAAGCTCTGACCATACCGTTTTGGCTAAACAAGCTATTTTGCAGGGAATTGCTCCCGACGGCGGCCTTTATATCCAAGATTCAATTGGCGAGAAACCCCTCGATCTTGCAAAGGTTTGTTCTCAGGGCTTTAAAGCTACTGCTTTCGACGTGCTTTCTGCTCTGCTGGACGACTACTCTGCTGAAGAGCTGACTCGCTGTATTGAGGGCGCGTATGGCTCTCAGTGGGACACCCAGGCTATCACGCCTATTTCTGCTATCGGAGAAGACTGGCTGCTTGAGCTCTTCCATGGTCCAACGTCGGCTTTCAAAGACGTTGCGCTTCAGATGCTCCCCCGCCTGATGAGTGTTGCTCGCGAGGACGCGGACGTAGCTGGCGCTGTCAATGCTGAGGGTACTGCGGACGTGGCTGTCACCGCCGGCAAGAACATCATGATTGTGACAGCAACTTCTGGCGACACTGGTAAAGCCGCACTTGAGGGCTTCAAGGATGTTCCCGGTATGGGAATCACCGTCTTTTATCCAGAAGGTAAGGTTTCTGATATTCAACGCCTGCAGATGGTGACTCAAAAAGGCTCTAACGTAGCTGTTTGCGCTGTTAAGGGAAACTTTGACGACGCCCAAAATGCTGCTAAGGCAATCTTTGCCAACAAGGAGTTGGCGCATAAGTTGGCCGGTAAGGGCACGGTACTTTCCAGCGCAAACTCCATCAATATTGGTCGTTTGGCCCCACAGGTAACCTACTACTTTGACGCATATGCCCAGCTTGTTGCCAAGGGTGCCATCGCCCAAGGTCAAAAAGTTACTTTCTGCGTGCCAACCGGCAACTTTGGCGACGTCCTCGCAGGTTACTTTGCAAAAGAAATGGGACTTCCTGTCGATCGCCTCATTGTGGCTTCTAACAGCAATAAGGTGCTGACTGATTTCTTGGAAACAGGCATCTACGATCGTAGACGTGCATTTGAAAAGACCATCTCTCCATCAATGGACATTCTGGTTTCATCAAACCTTGAACGACTCCTTTATCTTGCATCTGGCAAAGACACCGAGCTTGTCAGCTATCTGATGAACCAGCTGGTAACCAAGGGTATCTACACGGTACCTGCTCAGGTGATGGACACCATCCGCGAAACCTTTGATGCTGGCTTTGCAACCGACGCTCAGACGCGTGAGACTATCCGTTCTACCTGGGAGAATTGTCGTGTGCTGATTGACCCTCACACAGCCGTCGCAAAGCACGTGCTTGACAGGGTTTCTCGCCAGGCGGGTAACGTGCGCGTTTGTCTGTCTACTGCTAGCCCGTATAAGTTCTCGTCCGACGTGCTTGCCGCGCTGGGCCACTCGACCGCTGGCCTGGATGACTTTGCATGCATGCATACGCTCGCCGAAATCACGGGCACTAATCCGCCAATCCAGCTTTCATCGCTGAATGATAACGTTATCATTCATACTGACGTTCGCGAGAAGGAACAGCTTGCTTCGTACGTTTCTGAAGCATGCGGGCGTATTTTTGCTTGTTAGACTCTGAGAAAGCAGGTTTTACATGCTCGACAACACCATCTTGACCGTATCTGTACCTGCTACCTCTGCAAACATTGGCGTTGGCTACGATACGCTGGGTCTTGCGTTTAACCTGCGCGCAAAAATTACGTTTAGGGAATCTCCTACACTCATCATTGACGGCTGCCCCGAGCAGTTCAGAAACGACGACAACCTTGTCTGGACGTCCTATGTTCGAGCCTGCGAAAAGCTGGGCGAAGAGCCTACTCCCAAACACATCACCATCGACTCGCCTATTCCGCTTTCTGGTGGACTCGGCTCAAGTTCTACCTGCGTAATTGCTGGTATTGCCGCCGCGATGACTGAGTCTCATGGCGGCTGGGATCCTGAGCGTGCGCTCGACTTTGCCTGCCATTTTGAGGGCCATCCCGATAACGTTGCTCCTGCAATTTATGGTGGCCTGACCTCGTCATTTGTTGAGGGCGGGCATACCGTTTGTACTCGAAGGCTCGTAGCACGCGGTCTCTCTTTTGTTGCAATTGCGCCCCCGTACTCTATCAATACCGAGGAAGCGCGTAAAGTTGTTCCGCAGAAAGTCTCACTTGAAACGGCCGTTTACCAGATGGGACGTACCGTTGCTGTCACTCACGCACTTGAAACAGGAAACGGCGGACTGTTGGCAGCAGCTTGCAACGATAAGATCCACGAACCGTATCGCAAGGAGCTCATCCCCGATTACGAGGAGCTTAAGCAGGTAGCAAAGCTTGCTCGTGCTTGCGCCTTTGTTATCTCGGGCTCAGGTTCCACCATGGTTGCCATCTGCGACTCCCCCGTTACTGCGCGCGCGGTTGCCGAGAATGCCAAGCAGGTCAGAGGCGATCTCTGGATTCAGATTCTTGAACCTGCGCTTCTAGGTACCGTCCTTACCTTGGACGACGGTCAGCAACACCACAACACTTTCGACGAAATCTAACCCCCCACGCGCGTTTGCGAGCGTTGCGCGTTTGCGAGCGCTCGGGTTTCTCGCTAGGAGTGCCAATCCCGTCCGTTCTTCTCGCCAGGTGCGCCTTTCCAACATTGCGCGCCTGAAAAGTGCAAAGAATCTGTATTTGAGACACAGATTCTTTGATGAAATCAGGCAAATCCACAGTTTCTTTTACGTATTTAGGC
>USKU01000058.1 GCA_900555335.1 uncultured Atopobium sp.
GGCCTAAAAGCCGACGCTAACACGCTGCAGAATCATAATCACCCGCATATGAACTACCTCCCATTTCTTAGACATAAGAAATGGGAGGTAGTTCAGGATACGAGGGTTTTGCTTTTAGATTTGAAAGAACGTTTAGTTGAACTTAACAACCTTCTGAGCTACACGATAGCCACCAATAGTGACCGTCTTACCAATCTTGCCAGGAAGGTTTGTGGCGGTGCCTACAAGGCCATAGCGAGCCTTGCGGTACATCTTCTTGTCATAAGCGCGAAGCTCATCCCAGAGCTCCTCCAACTGATCCATGGCATCCTCGCGGTCGCTCATCTTAGAGAAGACTGAGCAGATAGCCATGATGATAGTGAAGTAACTCATCATGTACGTCTGAAGACGTGGAGAAGAGATGTCATCGTAGATGTGATATGCGTGCATCATATTACGAGCAACACGCCAGTAGTGATCAACGCGACTTGTTAAGACCTTCTCGTTAACTGATTGATCATCTCGACCAATGAAATAACGATACAGGTCAACGTCAACGTAGTAGATAGTCTTTACCTTAGGGAATGGAACGTAGGCATAGACGTTATCCACATAGAAGGTGTGCTCAGGCATCTGAATGTTTGCAGAACGCAGAACCTCAACGCGATACGTAATTGCGTGCATCAAAAGGTACTGAGACAGCTTGAAGCGGCCAATCTCATCCCAGCCAATAATTTTGTTAGTAGGAACAGCATCGCGATAATCTACAAAGTTCTGTGTGTTATCCTCAACGTGCTCGTAGACGTAGTTGGAGAGAACCAGGTCAACAGGATTATCAGAGGCAATAAAGGTACGGAGCTGCTGAAGGAAGGTCTTCAGAGCATCACCATCTACCCAGTCATCTGAGTCAATATTTTTGAAGTACACGCCGTCAGCATGAGAAACAGCCTTCATAACAGCAATGCCGTGGCCGCCATTCTCTTGATGGACTGCCTTGATGATGTTGGGGTAACGCTCCTGCCAGGCATCAGCCTTAGCAGCAGTATCGTCTTTTACAGAACCGTCGTCAACAATAATAATCTGCACGTCATCGGCGTAATCAGAGCCCTCAAGAATAGACTCAATACAGTGATCCATGTACTCCGAAGAGTTGTAACATGGAATACCAAAGGTGATTGTCTTTTTCATGCAAGCCCCCTATGCCTGATGAGCAATGAGCTCGTCAGAAAGTTCCAGTGCAGAAGCAACAACGCCATCCATATCGTAGTAACGATACTCAGCAAGACGACCAACTGCGTGGAAGTTCAGAATGCCAGAAGTGCGCTCCTTGTAAGAGCGATACAGCTCCTGATTTTCTGGCTCAAGAATAGCGTAATAAGGAGTCTGACCACTCTCTGGAACATATGCGTGTGAGTATTCACGCATGATAGTTGTTTTACCAGGAAGAACCTGACCAGTCATATTCTTGAACTCAGTGATGCGAGTAAAGTCCTCACTGGTGGTGTAATTGACGGTACCAACAGGCTGGAACTGGTCCTGATCAAGTGTCTCAAACTGCATATCAAGCGTACGATAAGGCAGAGCACCCTGATCAAGATTAAAGAGCTCGTCCAGAGGACCAGTGTAGATTACCTCACCCACAAATGGTTTCTCACAAACGCTAACATTAGAAGCGCTGAGCTTCATGATGTCACGAACATCAACATCCAAGAAGACATCAATCAGATCATGGTCAAGCATATTCTCAAAGAGCTTGGTGTAGCCCTCTTTTGGCATGCCTTGATAGGTTGCACCTGGGAAGTAACGGTCATCATCGCCGACAAAGATTGGAACGCGACCTGTGATGGACTTGTCAATCTGGTCTGGAGTCTTACCCCACTGCTTCATGGTGTAGTGCAGGAAGACGTTCTC
Organism: uncultured Atopobium sp.; assembly: GCA_900555335.1. Classification (GTDB taxonomy): domain Bacteria; phylum Actinomycetota; class Coriobacteriia; order Coriobacteriales; family Atopobiaceae; genus Lancefieldella. The sequence continues at coordinate 1,891 of USKU01000058.1, forward strand.
ATAAACGTAGTCAGCAATCTCTTCCAGATCTGGATCGTTCTTCTCGCGAAGCTCCATGATAGGAACTTTGACGTTCTCACCAAACGTAAGAACCAGCTTCTGATAGAGTTTCTCGCCACGCTCTTCTCCAAAGGCAAGCTTCAAAGACTGGTGGTTAAAAGGAACCGGCATCAGCTGGCCGTTAATGTTAGCCAGAACTTTATGCTGGTAGTTAGTCCACTCAGTGAAGCGCGAGAGGAACTGGTGAACGCGGTCACTCATGGTGTGATAGATATGTGGACCGTACTCGTGAACAAGAACGCCCGCGTCATCAAGGCAATCGTAAGCGTTGCCGGCAATGTGGTTTCTGCGCTCAAAGATTGCTACCTTTGAATTGCAGTTTTCTGCCATACGACGAGCAACAACTGCGCCTGCATAGCCAGCTCCAACAACAATAACATCGTAGTTGTCGGGGTTAAAACCGGCAGGAAGACCATGATTGATAGACATGTAAACCTCCATGTGCGCCTAAGTGCGCAGGATTTGTATGTGAAACTTCACTCATTTTAACACGCGTCTATAAAGTGAGCCACGCGGGGCGCAAAGCTCTGCCGTTAGGCGTAAAATATGCAACTAGTGTGAAAATGCATTTCTTAGCTCTTTGTGTCTGACTTTTATACAAACTATAAGTTGAGAAGTGCAAAACTCAACGAGGCATAGATATCAACTTATGATTGGAGCACGACACATGAGCAAGTTTCTTGACCGTATGAAAGAAACCGCTAAGTCTGACGTAAAGACTATTGTTCTTCCAGAGGGCGAGGACCAGCGTACCATCGATGCAGCTCAGAAGATTGTTGCAGAAGGTATTGCAAAGGTCATTATTCTTGGCGATCCTGAGCAGATTAATGTTCCAGGCGCAACGGTAGTAGACCCTGCTACTGACGAGCGCCATGAGGCATATGCTCAGAAGTTTGCTGAACTTCGTGCTCGCAAGGGCGTCACCATTGAGGAAGCTCGCAAGCAAATGAACGACGCTACCTATTTTGCAACCATGATGGTCAAGATGGGCGATGCTGACGGCCTGGTTTCTGGCGCTTGCCACTCTACTGCAAACACCCTAAGACCTGCACTGCAGATCATCAAGACCGCTCCTGGTACCAAGCTTGTTTCTGCATTCTTTATCATGAGCACTTCAACTGACTTTGGCGAGGACGGCACCCTGCTCTTTGCTGACTGCGGCCTCAACATTGATCCATCTGCAGAGGAGCTCTCCGAGATTGCTCTTGCTTCCGCCGATTCTTGGCGCGCATTTATGAGCGATGAGCCTCGCGTTGCTATGCTCTCCTACTCCACCATGGGCTCTGCTGGTGGCGCAACTGCCGAGAAGGTCCAGGAGGCCACAAAGCTTGCTCACGAGAAGAACGCTGAGCTTGCACTCGACGGCGATCTTCAGCTTGATGCAGCTCTTGTTCCTGAGGTTGGTAAGCTCAAGGCTCCATTCTCTAAGGTAGCAGGAAACGCAAACATCCTGGTCTTCCCTAACCTTGAGGCTGGCAACATTGGCTACAAGCTTGTTCAGCGCTTCAGTGGTGCTGAGGCATACGGTCCAATTCTTCAGGGCATTGCTCGTCCTGTCAACGACCTCTCCCGTGGTTGCTCCGCTGACGACATTGTTGGTGTTGTTGCAATCACTGCTGTTCAGGCTCAGATGGCAGACAACAACTAGTCTTTCTGCACTTCTAACTTGGTATACTAAGCCAGTCTCAAAAGAGGCTGGCTTATTCTTTAGCTGGAGGCATTTATGTCTGAAATTATTTCTATTTCTAGCAACTCTCTTACCGCTTCAATTGACACCATGGGCGCACAGCTCATGAGCTTACGTAAAGGTGAGTCCGAATACCTCTGGCAGGGAGATTCCAACTGGTGGCCAAGACGTGCTCCCATCCTCTTCCCCATTGTTGGCGTTCTCAAAGACGGTGAAGCAGAGTCTGCAGAAGGCACCATCTCTCTTGCGCGTCACGGACTTGCTCGCCTCAACCAGTTCGAGGTTGTCGAGCAGAGCGTCTCTTCTGTAACGCTCCAGCTAAAAAGTACCGAAGAGACTCGCAAGTCTTATCCCTATGACTTTGAACTTAAGCTGATCTTCTCGGTAGCTGGTGATACGCTGACGCAAACGTATGAGGTCACCAATCCTGCAAACGTTGTACTGCCGTTTACTCTTGGCGCTCACCCAGCGTTCAACATTCCGATCCCTGGTGTTGAGGCAGCCTCTTTGGACCAGTATCACCTCTTATTTACGCGCTCCTGGACCAGCTTTGGCCCTTCTATTACTGATGAGGGTCTTTGCGATTACACAACTCCACAGAGGCTTATCGTGGACTCTGATACGCTTAACCTGTCTTGGGAGCTTATTGATCGCGAGAAGACCATCACACTTGAAGACGTCCCTGATAGACGCATTACACTTGCAGCTCATGCTGAAAATGTGTCTGATTCACACGGTATTCAGATGGACTTTGAGGGTTTTGATTACCTTGGTATTTGGAGCGCTGCACCTGCCTGTCCATTTGTTGCACTTGAACCTTGGTGTGGAATTGCCGATACCGTTGACTGCGACGGCATTTTTGAACACAAGCCGGGTATCATAATCCTTCAACCTGGTCAGAGCATTATTAAAACTTTGAGTATCAAGGTTTTCTGATGTTTATCAGAAGAGCTGCTGCCAAAGATCTCAGCGCTGTTGCAGATTTGTACGACATAGGTCGTCAGACTATGTATCAGCAAAATAACACGTTTCAGTGGACCAAGAATTACCCACTTTTAGAAGATGCTGCAACAGATCTTGAAAGAAACGGTCTCTTTGTAGTTACAGAAGATAGAGGATCGGAAGAAATTCTTGGCTGTTTCTCACTCTTGCCTGGCCCTGACGAAGCATATGCAAATATTACCAAAGGCGCTTGGATAAACGACCTCGATTACGTTGTCATTCATCGAGTGGCTGTTAAATATACAGGTCGCGGAATTACCTCTTTTATATTCAATTGGATTTGCAAAAACTATTCAAACGTTCGCGCAGATACTCATGAAGCAAATGTCGCTATGACTACAACGCTTACACATGCTGGTTTTGTGTATTGCGGCAAAGTAGTTGGACACGACGCGACGCCTCGTAATGCTTTTCATTTTATAGCCCAATAAGCCGCAAGAAACGCTTTAAAAAAAGAGAGCCTGTGAATTAATCTCACAGGCTCTTTTACGTTTAACTTACGTTGTTGTAGCGTGCGTTACTGAACGCGCTTCTTACCAAGAACACCAGCTGCAATAAGAACAGAAGATGCAGCTGCTACAGACACTGCAGCAAAGAAAGCATCACCAGTTGCAGGAAGCTTAGGCTCCTTCTTCTTTGGCTGCTTTGGCTTCTTAGGAGTCTCTGAAGGTGGAGTGGTTGGAGTTGGAGGAATGTGAGTGTTAGTAATGGTAAAGCCACTGGTAACATCACCTGTTACCTCAGCGGTATATCCCTCAACCTCATCCTCAACAACGGTGTACGTAATAGCTGTGGTAGTGCCAGCCTGATTCTTATCGAGGTTGCTAAATGTTGCAGTCCAACCATTTGCATCAGAAAGAACCTCGCTCTTACCAGTGTCTACGCCGTCTGCATAAAGGTGTACGGTAACTGAAGTAGGACGAGTGCCGTCAACGTTATTCTGATCATCCCAGACCTTAGACACAGAAACACTTACCTGCTGATCACCAGTTGCAGTACCGGCACCGCGAGGGTTAATCCACCAACCTTCACGAGTGAAATTATCAGTGTTGCCATCAAAATCAAGAGTTGCTCTATTGTCTACCTGGGTAACGTTGGCTGGAACAATGGTCTTGTATTCAAGCCAGCAATCCTGGATAAGTGGTTGGAAACCAGCAAAGTTAACCTGATTATTGAGTCGAGCAAAATCAAGAGTGTAACCATTAGGAGTAAAGGTAATTGCAGGAAGAATCTGATCCGCAGAAAGAGTCTGAACAGCACCGTTAACAAGGTGGAGAACAAAAGAGTGCTTAAGATATGGACCAGCAAGCTCATCTGAAGGATTAACGCCAGTACCAGTAAGCTTTGATGCATCAACGGTATAAGGATTTACAATCTGATCCTTAACAGTGGCATTAAGCAGACCAACCTGGGTGATATCAGATGGAGTTAGGTTAACAACCCAGCTGGTAACGTAATAATCATTTCCAGTTGTAATAGTTGCACCAGAAGGAAGTGTATAGGTTGTCTCTGCAGTTGCGCCAGTTCTGTTGTACTTAGTAATTGCAGTATCCATTGCAGCAATAGAACCGCCATACGTCATGTTAAGGCTGGTGTTACCAATATTGAGCGTAGTGCTACCATTGCCTCTCCGTGCAATTTCGCTTGACCAATTAAGCGAGAAAGACATCTGGCCATGAACGTTAAGGAGACCCGCAATATTGTTATTGAAGGTAACAGTCATGGTATTAGGGTTACTGGTAGGAGTTGCAGTACCAACAGAAATACTATTTCCGTTTGCATCTACACCCATAACCTCAAAAGGAGCTGGAGTGTTATTCTCTAGCTCTGCAGGAAGCATAATAGTAAAGGTATCACCTGGTTGTGCAGGGGCACCATTGTTGAGTGCATAATCAAAACTAACGCGCACGTTACTACCAACTAATGTTGTATAGCTAGCATTTGAAATAGTTGGTGTGTACTCAACAGCTTGTGCCTTTGTGTTGAATACAGTGAGCGCGGCAAATACAGTGAGCACAAACATAACTGCAAAGCTCAAAGACCTGCTAACTAAACCCTTAGACTGCATGATGCTCCTCACAGCTAGTTCAAAGATTTATTTATCTGCACACAAATAGCTGTACAAAACAATAAGATTTCTTTGAAACTCTAACTTCTTACTTAAAAAATATAAAGTTCTAAAGTACTAGTGTCAAAGAACTATCTATATCTTCATAAAAAACTCCCGCATAAAGTGCGGGAGTTTTTCAAAAATATCAGAGTGTAAGCAAAACTTACTTGCCCAAAAGCTCCTGAACGTCAAGAGCAATCATATACTCCTCGTTGGTAGGTACAACCAGGACGCGTACCTTTGAATCTGGAGCAGAAATGTCACGGATTTCACCGGAGCGAACCTTGTTCTTCTCCTCATCAATCTTGACGCCCATCCATTCAAGCTCTTTAACAACGCCAAGACGCATCTCATCGGAGTTCTCACCAATACCAGCAGAGAATGCCATGGTATCAAAGCCATGCATAGCCTGAGCCATCTCCATGATGAGCTGAGAGGTACGGTAATAGAACATCTCAAGCGCAAGCTGACAGTCCTTATCACCTGCGTGAGCACCATCCTCAATATCACGAGAATCGGAATGACCAGACAGAGCGAGAAGACCAGACTGCTTGTTCATCATAGTGTCAATCTCATCGATGGAGTAACCACCAACGCGAGAGAGATAGAAGACAGTAGCTGGGTCAATAGTACCGCAACGAGTGCCCATGATAAGGCCATCAAGTGGAGTAAGGCCCATAGTGGTCTCAAGATCGCGACCATCCTCAATAGCGGAAAGAGAAGCACCAGAACCAAGGTGGCAGCTAACCAGCTTGTGAGTCTGACCGTTGGTAAACTCATTGGTTGCGCGCCAAATGTAGCGGTGAGAAGTACCGTGAGCGCCGTATTTGCGGACGTGGTACTTATCAACAACATCGCGAGGAAGAGCATAGCGATGTGCCTTCTCTGGCATATTGAAGTGGAAAGAAGTATCACAGACGATTACATTGCCAACCTCTGGGAAGAGCTCACGGCAAATCTCAATAACGTCAGCCTCTGCATAGTTGTGAAGAGGAGCAAGTGGAGCGACCTCACGAACCTGAGCCAGGACCTTATCGTCTACAACAGCAGACT
>USKU01000059.1 GCA_900555335.1 uncultured Atopobium sp.
GGACGTCTTAGCTAAGTGTTACGGCGGTGACATTTCCAGAAAGCGCAAGCTGCTCGAGAAGCAAAAAGAGGGTAAGAAGCGCATGAAGCAGATTGGCTCAGTCGAAGTGCCCCAAGAGGCGTTCTTGGCTGTTCTCAAGGTTGATGACGAGTAGAAGGTATCTGTGGAATCGCTTCAAACTATTATTGCAACCTGTGCCCCTGAAGCTGGTCTTTCTTCTCGCATTATTCCTTTTGTGTCAGGTACTTCACTTAAGGAGCGCCTGTCTGCAAATCCCGTGCTTATGGCTCCTATGGCCGGTGTCAGCGATGGCGTGTATCGCACTATGGCTCGAGCTGGCGGAGCAGGTCTTGCGTATTCAGAAATGGTTTCTGTTGCAGGAATTCATTATGGTGGCGATAAAACCTGGGAGCTTGTAGAGCCTCTTGCAACAGAGCCTGATATTGCTGTTCAACTCTTTGGTTCAAAGCCAGATCAGTTTAAAGAAGCAGCAGCTCAGATCAGTGAGCGCCTAGGAAATAAACTTGCGCTTATCGATATCAATATGGCCTGTCCTGTTCCTAAGGTTGTCAAAAAAGGGGAGGGATCAGCCCTTCTCGATACCCCAGAGCTTGCTGCAGAGCTGGTCAAAGCTTGTCTTTCTGAGGTCGCGGTGCCTGTTACCGTAAAGATTAGACGAGGTAGACGTCAGGATGAGGAAGTAGCTCCTGAGTTTGCTCGCGCCATGGAAGCTGCGGGAGCGTCTGCTGTTGCTATTCATGGTCGCTTTGCCACCCAGATGTATCGAGGTCAGGCGGAGTGGGAGACCGTTAATAGAGTTTGTGATGCTGTTTCAATTCCGGTAATAGGCTCTGGTGACATGCTCTCTGCTGAAGCGGCAGCTCATGCCCTTACAGAGACGGGTGTAACAGCTGTAATGATTGCTCGTGGAACCTATGGTAATCCTTGGATTTTCAAGAACACTCAAGCTTTAGTTGAAGGTCAAGCTCCACTTGTTCCAACACTTGATCAGATGCTTGCATCTTTTATGATGCACGTACGTTTACTTGATGCTGCTCACATACATATTGCTCGTGCAAGAAGCCTCTCTACCTGGTATTTTAGGGGTATTCCAAACGCTGCCTATTGGCGTGGTAAGTCAGTAAGGTGTGTTACAGCTCAAGATTTTATTGATCTGGCGCTAGAGATTAATGAAACCGTCAAGCAACTTGAGGGTGAGCAGGAACCTCATCAGCACAATCCATCTATGAGCTAGTGGTCTGTTGTGGATTCTTGGCAGTCTAAATACAATCAAACGGCTACCTCTGCACTTTACCTGCATATTCCGTTTTGTTCTCAAAAATGCTTCTATTGTGATTTCTCTTCTTGGTCTACAAGACAAGATGACAGTCGCATGAAAAATTATGTTAAAGCACTAAAACATCAGCTAGATGAAGCCGCTCAGCTTGGTTTGTTATCAGACACAAAAACAGTTTATATGGGTGGCGGAACGCCAAGCTTGCTTGGTCAAGATGCAGTGGATTTGGCGCAGCATACTTCAGCGATTGTAAATCCTGCTGAGTTCAGTATTGAAGCAAATCCGGACTCACTATCTGATGATCTTCTCGCCAGTCTTACTACGGGCGGGGTAACACGAGTTTCTTTGGGAGTTCAAAGCTTTAACGATAATGAACTTAAGAAGTTGGGCAGAATTCACTCGGCCGACCTGGCTTACGACAGAGTACTTGCTGCAAAAGAGCATGGTTACGATGTGTCGGTTGATCTTATGTGTGCAATTCCTGAGCAAACAGAGAGTTCTTGGGAGTTTTCGCTCTCAAGATTTATCTCGCTTGACGTAAATCATGTGAGTGTCTATCCGCTAACCATTGAAGATGGCACGGCGCTGGCTAAGCAAACCCAGGATAAAGACACTTTTTGGAACGCCTATGACGTGCAGGCAGATCGAATGCAGGCGGCCTCAAAGGTGCTTCAAGCGGCGGGGTTTGAACGCTACGAGGTGGCAAGTTATGCTCGCAATCAGAAGAGCTGTAAGCACAATAAGATGTACTGGACAGGTGAGTCGTACTTTGGGCTTGGCACTAGTGCTGCAAGCATGTTGACTGCAGCTGAGTACGATGTACTTGCCAAGGCCAACACCTCTTTGCCAAAGAGTCCGCAAAATGCCGTGCGTGCGCGGCTGGTGGTCCTTGATGCTCCAAGAAAAATTGCCGAAGGTGCATCGCTTTTCTCGACAGAGTTTGATGTTGAATTTCTGACTCAAAGAGAAGCTGTGGCAGAAGATTTGATGCTGCACGCTCGTCTTATGGAGCCAATTTCGCCTGCACTTTTGGATGAGGCTGAGCTGGTATTTGGCGCATCGCGTCTACATGATGTATTTGATGCGTGCGTACGAGATGGGCTGTTAGTTCATGTTGATGCGGCAAATTCTTGGATTGGAACTTCATATAAGCCTACCGAGAAGGGCTGGCTGCTTGGAAACGAGCTCTATGGACGTCTTTGGGATTTACGTCTGTAGTGTGTTTGTGCTGCATTAACTTCAAAACAAGTGGGTACACTTTCAAACGTTCTCATGATGCAGATTTAGTTATGGGTTGAATCGGAGAGATTTCATGGCTGCTATGAACGAAAAGGACTACTACGCCATCCTTGGTGTTTCTGAGTCCGCGACAGCTGAAGAAATTAGAAAAGCTTTTCAAACTAAAGCTCGCAAGCTTCATCCAGACGTCAACAAAGAGCCTGATGCTGAAGAGCGTTTTAAAGAGGTTTCTGAGGCATATGCTGTTTTGTCAGATACCGAGAAACGCCGTCGTTATGACGCAATGAGAAGCGGTTCTTTCTATGGCGGCGGCTATGGACCTTCTGGTTATCCTGGTGGATCTGCCTATGGAGGTTCTCCTTTTGAGGGAGGCTTCCCGTTTGGTGATATCAACTTTACTAATTGGACCACTGGATCTCAAAAGCGCTCTCGCGCATACAAGCCTCAGACTGGCGCAGATATTGTCTACGACTTAACACTGAATGATACAGACGCTAAAAATGGCGTTAAGAAAGGTATCACGTATCAGCGCTTTGTTACTTGTGATGCTTGTGCTGGTAAGGGATCTCAGCATAAGGCTGAGGCAACTACCTGTCCTACCTGCCACGGAACGGGCCATATTGACATTGACCTTTCTTCCATTTTTGGAGTAGGCAAGTTTAGAGTTGACTGTCCAGAGTGTGAAGGCGCTGGTCACGTCGTACAGGACCCATGCGACGTTTGTGGTGGTTCTGGACGTGTTTTGTCTGCAAGCGAAATTATGGTTGATGTACCAGCTAATTCACATGATGGTGACCAAATCAGAGTACCTGGAATGGGAAATGCAGGAACAAATTGTTCTGCAACTGGTGATTTTATCGTAAATATTAAGGTTCCTTCAGAGCAGTTGACGTTCCGCCAACGCGCGGGAGCTCGTATCACAGGTATAACTGCAATGCTTCTTGTGTTTGTGGCGCTTAATTTACGCTCACCACTATTTGCCATTGTGTTGATTCCGCTTTTGATATTTGGCATAAGAAATGTTCTTGCAGATGGCGTCAAGATGAATGCTGGCTGGTGGAGAAGCTTTGCAAATGCCTTTGTTTCGGGAATTATCAACGGTGCCTTCTACTCAATTATTATTATGACTTTGTATGCTTGTACGGCCGGATTAGGCCATGTCGGCTATATGGGAATTTAAGTTTTAGGTTTTACAAGGGGAGAGTTAGTAAGCGTGGCAGAGAAGAAAGACTTCTACGAGCTCTTAGGTGTTGCTCGTGATGCAGACCAAAAAACAATCAAGCGAGCTTTTCTAAAGCTGGCAAGAAAGCTGCACCCTGATGTTTCTGATGATCCTCATGCAGAAGAGAAGTTTAAAGAGGTAAACGAAGCTTATTCTGTGCTTTCAGATGAGCAAAAGCGTGCCAACTATGACCGTTATGGAGACCCTAATGGTCCTTCTGGTTTTGGTGGCGGCTATGTGGATATGTCAGATATCTTTGGCGGTGGTTTTGGCGGCTTTGGAGATATCTTTGATTCCTTCTTTGGCGGCGGCCATGGTGGTCGTGGCGCTGCTCAGCGTACTCGTGGCAGTGATATGGGAATTAGACTCTCTATCACTTTGGAAGAGGCTGCTGCGGGTGTTACAAAAACTATCTCGTATAACAGACTTTCTACCTGTGATGACTGTAATGGCACCGGCCTTGGTGAGGGTGGAAAAATTGAAGACTGCCCACGCTGTCACGGTACGGGTACGGTAGTTCAGGTCCAAAATACCGTCTTTGGTCAGATGCAGTCTCAGACCGTATGTCCAGAGTGCCAAGGAACAGGCAAAAAAGTCGAACATGCCTGTGAGACCTGTGGTGGCCAGGGAAGAACTCCTGATCATGAGCGTGTTTCTGTTGAAATTCCTGCTGGTGTCCATTCTGGCCAGTCAATTTCTATTACCGGCAAGGGCGAGGCAGGTGTCAGAGGTGATACCTCTGGTGACCTCATCGTAACTATTGAGGTTTCCCAGCATAAAGACTTTGAGCGCAGGGGAGACGATCTCTTTACTTCAGTTAGTGTTGATTCTCTTGAGGCAATTGTTGGTACCACCGTTACCATTGACGGCATTATCAAAGATGAAACTATTGAGATTTCTATACCTGCAGGTTGTAAGTATGGCCAGCAGCTAAGCGTGGCTGGTAAAGGCATGCCTCGTTTGCATACCAAGGCTCGTGGGAACCTTTACGTTCTGGTTCACATTGAGACTTCAACAGGACTGACTAAAGATCAGTTAGAGACGCTTACCTCCCTTATTGATGAGCGCAAACAAAACTCAGCTCAAGAAACTCAAGATGAGCAGCATGATCAGAGTTCTGCAGCAGCAGATTCCTCTAATCATAATGACAAGAAAGCCAAAAAGGCTTCCAAGAAGAGGCGCTAATGGCTCATGGAATTGCGCTCATAAATCTTGGATGCAGGGTAAATCGCGTTGAGCTTGATTTAATGGCAGACTCTCTGCTTCGTATGGGGTGTCGCATTGTTGAAGAGGATGAAGCTCAGGCAATTGTTATCAACACCTGTGCTGTCACCGCAGAAGCCGAGGCTAAGACGAGAAAAGCCGTGCGTAAAGCAGCGCTTATGCCAGGAGCCCCTCTTGTAGTAGCAACGGGTTGTGTTGCAAGTCTTTTTGCTGACGAGCTTGCCTCTCTTGCTCCTAACGTTGTGGTAGAAGCCGAGAAGGACAAAGTTGCAGATAGAGTTCTTGAAGAGCTAGGCTTTGCTCCAGAATCCGTAAGTGACGACGGTCTTGTCATCTCCAAGCCAACTCCAACAGGTCGCACACGCCCTGGTATCAAGATTCAAGACGGTTGCGATAATCGTTGTACCTTCTGCATTGTCTGGAAGGCGCGCGGTGCGGGAAAATCCCTTGATCCTCGTGAGGTTGTTTCGCAGGTAAAAGATGTTATGAGCAGAGGAGCTCAAGAGGTTGTTCTTACGGGAATTAATCTTGGTAGCTATAAAGCTCAACTTGAGGATGAGGGCAAGAAGACCCTCAGGCTCCCAGACCTTCTCGAGTATGTGCTTGAAAAAACAGAGGTAGGCCGCCTCAGGCTTTCTTCTCTTGAGCCACCTGATGTAAATGCTCGTTTAGTAGAGGTTATTGCTGCTTCCAACGGAAGAATTGCACCTTTTTTGCACATCTGCCTTCAATCCGGATGTGACGCTGCGCTTGCACGTATGGGCAGGGTGTATAGGACAGAACTTTATCGCAACGCTGTTGAGGAAGCTCGCTCGGTACTGCCAACTATTGCGTTAGGAACGGACCTTATTGTTGGTTTCCCTGGAGAAACTGATAAAGAATTTGAAGAGTCGTTTGAGTTTTGTCGTCAGATGGGCTTTTCAAAGATGCACGTATTTAGGTACTCCAAGCGACCTGGAACTCCTGCGGCTACCGCTCCAAATCAGGTAGATCCAAAGGTGATGGCTGAACGCGCCAAGAAAATGCGTGATCTGGGTAATGCCATGCGCTTTGATGCTGCTAAGAAGCTTGTTGGTACCTGCGATAATGTGGTGGTACAGTATCCTGGTAGGGGAATTTCTGGCGGTCTTTTTGATGTTCAGGTTGATCCTACTATTGAGCTTGATGAGCTTATTGCTATGCGCTTTGACGAAGTTTTACCTAATGGAACGCTAAAAGCCACTCGTTTGTAAATTGGGGGAACATGGAGCCAACACAGATTCGCTTAACTATTCCTGATTCAGTAGACCCTTTGTATCTGACGGGTCCAGCTGATAGTTTGCTCAGAGAAATCGAATCGTCATGTGCAGCTCTTATTTCAATCAGAGGTAAAGCAATCTTTTTGTCAGGCACTTCTCAAGAAATTGAGCAGCTAACACTTATTTTTTCTCGCCTGATTCAAATGGTTGAATCAGGATCTAGGCCAACGCTTGAAGATGTAAAGCTTCTACTAGATAGCACAAAAAGAAATGCCAGCTTAGAGCAAACAGGCACACGAACACTGTTTGTAACTCATAAAGGCAAAGCAATTCAGCCTAAAACACAAGGTCAAATTGAGTATACAAAGGCAATAGCAAACAACTCCATTACCTTTGGCATTGGTCCTGCGGGAACTGGTAAAACATATCTAGCGGTGGCTATGGCACTTGCTGCTTTAACATCTCAGCAAATTAGCAGAATTGTGCTGGTAAGACCTGTTGTAGAAGCGGGAGAGTCTCTTGGTTTTCTCCCGGGAACACTTCAAGAAAAGCTTGATCCCTACATCAGGCCGCTCTATGACGCGCTCTTTGATATGACCTCCATGGAGTACGCAAATAACCTTATTGAACAGGGAATTGTTGAGATTGCTCCGCTTGCATTTATGCGTGGTCGTACCATGAACGATGCATTTGTCATTTTGGATGAGGCACAAAATACCACGCCTGAGCAGATGAAAATGTTTCTGACTCGCCTGGGTTTCTCGTCAAAGTTTGTGATAACTGGTGATGCAACGCAGCGAGACCTTGTGGGAAGAAGTGGTCTGGACGTTGCTCGACAGGTGTTGGGTAACCTGGAAGACGTTGCTTTTGTTGATTTAGATAGAAATGATATTGTTCGCCACACGTTGGTTGGTAAGATAGTTGATGCATACATTGCGTATGAGAAGAAACAGCTAGGGGAGTAACGTGGATAACGAGTACGACATTGTGATCGAAGAAGGCGTCGAGTCGCCAATTTCTGTGGAAGAGATTGAAGCCGATTGCAATCTTGTACTCTTAGAAGAGGGCGTTGAGCGCCCCTGCACGGTCTCCATTTCTATTGTTAGCGATGCAGAGATTCAGCAGGTAAACCTTGAGTGGCGAGAAAAAAATGCGCCCACTGACGTTATCTCACTTGAGGTAGAACGACCTGATGATCCAGATTTGGCTCCTGGTGAGATGTGTGAGTTGGGTGATATTATTCTGGCTCCTAATTTTATTTCTCGCCAGGCAAAAGAATATGGCACTACAGAGGCAGATGAGTTTAGGCTTATGCTTGTTCATGCCATGCTTCACCTGCTTGGATATGACCATATTGAAGATGATGAGGCAGAGATTATGGAGGCTCGTGAAGACGCTCTTGTTGCTCTGCTTTCAACGGATAGGACTATTGAGCCAGTTGTATTGACTCGCCACCGTGAGGGGATTGACGAGTAATGATTCCGGGATCTAAAGGCAGACATCCAAGCTTTAAGCGAGGTCTTCTCTTTGC
>USKU01000060.1 GCA_900555335.1 uncultured Atopobium sp.
CTGCCGCCAAAAACACCAGCCTGACCAGGCTCGCAAGCGCCAACACCAATCATGCCCAGCTGGCAATCGCCGCCGCCAACTACAACAGGTGTACCCTCAGCAAGACCCGTCTCTGCTGCAGCGCCTGCAGTTACGGAGCCAAGAACTTCTCCACACTCGATAACCTGGCCAAACAGGTCATCACGAAGACCGCACTCCTTAGCAATCTCTGGATCCCAAGCGCGCTCTTCCAGGCTCATAATGCCGGTGGTGCTGCCGTTTGATGGCTCAACGGCGAGAATACCGGTGAGCTTGTAAGCAAGCCAGTCGTTGAACATGCCAATCTTGGCTGCCTTGTTGTAAATCTCTGGCATCTTGTTCTTAACCCAAAGAAGACGAGGTAGAGCGCCTAGTGCATAGGTTTGGCCACTCTTCTGGTAAATCTTCTTCTCAAGCTCAGGATCCATATCAATGAGCTGCTTGACCTCGTCAACGCTTCGAGCGTCAACATTAGCGCATGCCCAAATTTCGTTGCCGTCCTGGTCATACAGGAGGATGCCCTCGCGCATACAGGTGGTGGAAATACCAGCGATTTCTTTAGCATCAATAGCGGTCTTTGCCAGAACCTCTTTGATGCAGTCCAGAGCAAGCTGCCAGTCAGCAACCCAATCAAAGTCCATGCTGCCAGGCCAACGAGGGTCCTCATGGTGCTCCCACTCGCGCTGAGCAACTCCAACCTGCTCACCGTTAACACTAAAGAGAACGGCGCGAATACTTCCTGTTCCCGCGTCTAGTGCAAGAAGATACTTGCTCATCAGATCCTCCTTGTTTACGAAAGAAGCAGCTCAGCAGCGGTGTCTGAATCCGTGATCAGCACATTCAGATAGCCGCCGTTAAGCACTGCTTTAATTGCCGTAACTTTATCTTTGCCACCAGCAACGCCAACAACGTTCTTGAGCTGACGAAGCTTGTCTAGATCGGTACTAATGACGCGATCTTCAATTTCTGTCTGAATAAGATTGCCGTCTTTATCCATAAAGTGATTCAAAACATCACCAACGGCTCCCTGCATCTTAAGCACGGTCAGCTCGCCCTCGTTCAGGATGCCGTTGCGCAAAACGGTGGCGCCCTCAACTGCGGCTCCAATGCCGACCACACTCATGTCTGCATATTCCGTCATGGTAGATACGTCTTGCAGGCTTTTCTCGTCAAGAAGCGCATCGCGCACTTGGCGAGAAGACACAACAAGCGGAGACGGCGTCAGGAACAGGTGCATGGAGTAGGCGGTGGTGCCAACGGTTGGCAGGTAGTAGCTCACACCGCCCGTAAGGCTTACAACGTTGAGCGACTCCTCACGGTTCTTGGCAAGAACTCCCAGCATGCGACTGACAGTGTCGCCGTAGCCAATGTTGAGGTAGCCGTCCTCGCGCAGGTGGTCAGAGACGTAGTGAGCTGCGCCCTGAGCAATAGATTGATTAATGGCAGAGCTGTCCAGGGGAGTTGGGACCACAAAAGCGTCCTTGAGGCCAAAGCGGTCAATAAGGAGCTGTTCTGCGGAAACGCGCTGGCTATCGTTCTTTCTGAAACTGAATTGAACAATGCCCTGCGCGCGAGCCTCTTCAAGCAGACGAATAACTTTTGCACGAGAAACGCCCATGACCTCAGCAATCTGAGCCTGGGTGTTATCTTCCATGTAGTAATACCATGCAGCCTTAGTAGCTAGTGCATAAGTTTGTTCGTCCATGCATCCTCCTGTTGATACTTTTGTTTAATGATAAAACATTTGTATCTAACATACTAGACTTCATTATAGTAATTATTCTCCCTATTAACAGGAAGATATACTACAAATACCATAATTGCGTATAGAGGTATTGCGGACTATTGTTCATGATACAATCAAAAATACCATTCACGGCAGTAATAATACCGTTTGCCGTGACGGTGCTTTGAAGAATGCCTATTTATAGATATCTTCAAAGTGTGAGATTTTGTACGGCCGTTAGTTATTTTTGGTAGGAGGTACTATGGGTGAATCTTTTGACATCGATATCGATGCCACTGACCCAAAGTCGCCTGAAGGAAAAGATGTGTGCGAGCAGTGCGACACACTTCTTTCCGTCCGCGGAATCAAGAAGTCATTTGGTTCTAACGAGGTATTAAAAGGCATTAACTTAGATTTGGCGCCAGGAGAGGTCATCTCTCTTATTGGTGGCAACGGTTCCGGTAAATCTACCCTCATGAAGATCATCATGGGTATTTACTCTGCCGATGAGGGAGAAATTTCTATCGATCGTCAAAAGGTTGATATCTCCAATCCTAAGGCCGCACTTGCACACAGTATCTATATGGTTCCTCAGGAGCCAATGCTGTTCCCTAACATGACCGTTAGAGAGAATATCACCATTGGCTTTGAGGCTCCAAAAGCTGAGCTCAACAAGATGCTCGAAGATACTATGAAAGAGATTGGCTGGGAGCTTGACCTGGACCGCAAGGCAATGACACTTTCTATTGCTGAGCAGGGCATGGTTGAGATTCTCCGCGGTCTTATGCGCCACTCCGAGATTCTTATTCTGGACGAGCCAACTTCTGCACTTACCTTTGACGAGGTACAGAGCCTTTTCAAGGTAGTCCAGGAGCTCAAACAGAAGAACATTGGCATCATTTACATTACGCATCGCCTGGCAGAGGTCTTTGAGATTTCTACCAGCATTGGCATTCTGCGCGACGGCGTTATGGCTATGCGCGGTAAGGTAGAGGACTTCACGCGAGAAGATCTTGTACGCGGACTTCTTCCACCAGACGCAGCAGAGATTAAGAAAGAGATTGCCGAGAGCGCAAACATTGATTACGACGCAGAGCCAATCTTTGAGCTTGCTGAGTTTACGGGCTATGGTTTTGCAGATGTAAACCTCAACATTTATCCAGGCGAGATTGTTGGTCTTGCAGGTATTGTTGGTGCTGGTAGATCAGAGATGGCTACCACCATTTACGGTATGGATAAGGTATTGGGCGGCAAGGTATTTGTTGATGGTAAAGACATTACCGGCAAGTCCACCAAGGACGTCATTGCTGCAGGTCTGAGCTATGTCCCAGAGGACCGCTTTAACGACGGTCTGTTTAGAATTCGTGACGTTGCCGAGAACACCACAAGCGCTCTTCTCGCCAACTCTTCCCTGGGTAAGCTGTTGCTTAACCGTAAAGAAGAGGACAGGGTTTCTCAGAACTACGTTGATAACTTCCGTACCAAGGTTACTGGCCTTGATCAGGAGGTAGGCGGTCTTTCTGGTGGTAACCAGCAGAAGATTGTTATTGGCCGTGCATTCTCGGTTGCTCCAAAGGTTGTTATTTTGGACGAGCCAACTCGTGGTATTGACGCTGCTGCTCGTGGCGATGTGTACGCCGTTTTGCAGGAGCTTCGTAAGCAAGGCGTTTCTATTCTTCTAATTTCTTCTGATATGGAAGAGATTATTGAGCTTGCTGATCGCGCGTTCACCATGTACCAGGGACGCATTAATCACGAGTTCAAAAAAGAAGAAATTACGCAGGACAACCTCATGTCCGCTGCATTTGGATTGTAGGAGGTGACGTATGGATCTTGTAAAGCGCCTTCTCAAGGCTAGGGGACTGAGCAGCCTCGCATTCCTGATTGCTCTCTTTATTATTGTTGGTGCAATGAATCCTGCATTCTTGACGCCAGCAACAATTGCTGCCTGCTTTAACACGTCCGTTGTCTACACATTGGTCGCTGTTGGCGTGGCCTTCACCCTGTTCATTGGTGAGATTGACGTTTCTGTTGGTTCTAACTTGGGCCTTGTTGCTGTGGTAGTTGGCAGCATGCTCAGAGATGGAACTCCACTTCCTGTTGCTTGCCTGGTAGGTATTCTTATTGGTGTAGCAATTGGCCTGGTCAACGCCTGGGGCGTTGCTGTTATGAAGGCTCCATCGCTCATCTTTACCCTGGGTACCAACGGCGTTCTGCGTGGTATTGTCTACGTTTACACCAACGGCCAGTGGGTTGAGAACCTTCCTAAGGAGTTCAAGGACTTCTCGGCAGTAACTGGTATTGGTGACTTCACGGTTTACTATTGCGCAGTTATCGCGCTGGTTATCTTGATTCACTTTGCACTGACCCAGACCCGTCGTGGTCGCTGGTTTGCAGCAGTTGGCGATAACGCTAACGGCGCAACTCTGGTTGGTATTCCAGCTCTTCAGACCAAGATTCTGGCATACGTCATCTGCGGCGTTATGGCAGCTATCGGCGGCATCATCTTCTGCAGCCGTATTGGTTTTGTTACCCCAATGAGCGGCAACGGCTACGAGATGAAGGCTATTGCAGCTTGCGTTCTTGGTGGTGTTAGCCTGCTTGGCGGCGTTGGTTCCGTCCTTGGTGCAGCTGTCGGTTCCGTCATCATGGCATCCATCAGCTACCTGCTGGTCTTCATGGGCTTCTCGTCAAATTACGACAACGCAATTACTGGTGTCATCCTGATCGTGATTGTTGTTGTAGATGCTTTGCTTCAGCACCGCTCTATTGTTCAGAACAGACACGCTCGTCTGAACGCACGCGTTTCTCCAAAGGCAACCTCTGAGATTCTTGCAGAGCAGATTGCAGACTTTGGTGAGGCAGCTTTGAGCCCTTCAGGTAAGAAGGGTGGTGTTCGCTAATGATGAAGACACTTAAGGGATTCTTGTCCAAGGGTCAGACAAGCTGGAACATGATCCTTATTGGCCTTTTGGTACTTGAGTTTGTCATTTTTGGTTCTGCTAACGCTAAGTTCCTTCGTCCAGCACTGCTGTTTACCAGCATTAACGATAACCTGCCCGTATTTATGATTTCGCTCTTTGTAACGCTTGTTATGGTTACCGGTGGCATTGACATTCAGGTTGCTTCCCTGGTCGGCCTCACGTCTATTACCATTGGCGTTGGTTGGCAGGACTTTGGTCTTCCTATCTGGGGCGCTGTGGGCGTTGCCTTTGTCCTGGTTGTTGCTTGCGGTGCGCTTTCGGGCTTCTTGATTGCATACTGTCGAGTACAAGCAATGGTTGTTACCTTGGGCGGTAGCTTCCTGTACTCCGGTTTGGCGCTGCTCATCTCTACGCTTTCCAAGACTGAGAGCTACCAGGGAATTGGCGGCTTCCCAGAGGACTTCAAGTTTGTCTCTAACTTCCAGCTCTTTGGCGTTATTCCGTTCCAGCTTCTTATTTACATCCTGATGTTGGTGATTGCATTCATTCTGCTGCACAAGACCAAGTATGGTTGTCGCGTTACCCTGGTTGGTGTTAACCAGAGCGCAGCTGAGTTCTCTGGTATCAACAGCCGAGCAGTCATTATGTCTACCTACATGCTTTCTGCAGTCTCCGCAGTTATTGCAGGTGTTGTTCTGACCGCTTACCTGGGTACCGCTAAGTCCGATCTTGGCGCTGACCTTACCATGGACATCATCACCGCAGTTGTTTTGGGTGGTACGCTTTCCACTGGTGGTAAGGGCTCCATTGTTGGTACCGCACTTGCTTCGTTTGTCATTGCATTTTTGCGCTTCGGCTTACCACTGTGCTTCAAGGTAAGCCCACAGTATCTGGATATTCCTGTTGGTGTCCTGCTGGTTGTTGTCATCGTTGCTCGATCGGCGGCAAGCGGAACAAATATCGGTATGTTTTTGAAATCGCTGCTTTCAAGCAGCAGTAAAGCCAAGGCATAAGCTTTGGGGAATTGTGCCTTAGGCACAGACAAGGGAGGTTACCTATGCAAGAGATTACTCGTCGTGGTTTTATTGGTGCCGCTGGCATCACCGCAGTTAGCGCTGGCCTCGCTCTGGCAGGCTGCAATAATGGTGGTGGCGAGAAGAAAGAAGAGACCAAGAAGTCCGAGGGTGGTAAAGACGTCAAGGGTAAGACCGTAGCATTTATCCCTAAGGTCACCGGAAACGCATTCTTCGAGTCCGCAAACAAGGGCGCACAGGACAAGTCAAAGGAGTGGGGCTTCACCGTTGATTACATTGGTGACGCAACCGCTTCTGTTTCCGCTCAGGTTTCCGTTATTAACCAGGCAGTAGCTAACGGCGTAGACGCAATCAGCATTTCTACTGTTGACGCAAAGGGCGTTTCTGACGCTCTGAAGAAGGCAACTGCTGCTGGTATCGTTGTTACCACTTGGGACTCTGACGCTAACCCAGAGGATCGTACCCTCATGGTTTCCCAGGGTACTCCAGAGATCCTTGGTCAGATGCTTGTTGACATGGGCGTTGCTGGTCTCAAGGAGCGCGGCAAGGATCCAGAGAAGGACGAGATTACCTACGTCTGGCACTACTCCCAGGCAACTGTTACCGACCAGAACTCCTGGCAGGTAGCTGCTCAGAAGATCATCAAGGAGAAGTATCCTAAGTGGAAGAACGTCCACGAGAACTACTACTCCAACCAGGACGCAGAGCAGGCAATCAGCATTGGTGAGGCAATTCTCGACGCTTATCCAGATATTGACCTGATTATCTGCAACGACTCCACCGCTCTTCCTGGCCAGCTCCAGGCTGCAGAGAACAAGGGCTACGACGAAAAGAAGATCACTATCACCGGTTTTGCTTCTCCACAGTCCATCAAGTCCTACTGCGAGCACGGCACCATCTACAACTGGGGCCTCTGGGACTGCGCAGTTCAGGGCGCTATGGGCTGCTACGTTGCAGCATTCCTCGCAGCTGGTAACGAGGTCAAGGTTGGCGACACCATCTCCATTCCAAGCATTGGCGATGTCAAGGTTGAGCCAAACGACTCCATCGCTGAGGGTGCAAAGACTCTCGAGAAGAACAACGGCGTTGTCCTGCTTCCTGAGCGCCTTGTCTTCACCAAGGAGAACATGAACAACTACTCCTTCTAATTAGAAGCGTAAAGTTCACAGCGGCGAGAAGACCGATCTTCTCGCCAGCTTATGAGGTAATTCAGCCGTAGAGGAGAGTGGTCCTCTTAGGGTGGGCGCCCAAAGAGGCACGTTCTCTTACGAAGCGCGTTCTCTTACGAGGCAGCTTCTCCCAAGAAGGCGTCTTCTCTGCGCGCTTTAAGGTTTTATTGAAAGGATTTTCATGGCAGATTTGGACGGATTGAAAGTAGCTAAGGATTATCACGTAGACACTCCTTTTGCTAACAATCAGGGATTTTATGTAAAGGGTGCAAACAACCTCGACTGGGGTATGCAGAAGCACCTCTCCAACATTTTTGATCCAAAGAGCGGCAACACTGTAATGTTCGCATTTGACCACGGTTACTTCATGGGTTCAACCGCTGGTCTTGAGCGTCTTGACCTGCTGCTTCCACAGCTTGCTCCTTATGTTGACTGCTTCATGGGCACCCGTGGCGCAATCAGGACCTGCGTTTCTCCTGAGATTTCGAAGGGCATTGCGCTTCGCGTTTCTTCTGGTTCTTCTATGCTGCAGTCCGACCTCTCTCACGAGGTTGTTGCTGTTGACATCGAGGACGCTATCCGCATGAACGCAGACTGCATGGCTGTTCAGACCTTCATCGGTGCTGATGGCCAGCTTTCCAGTATTGATAACCTGAGTCAGGTCATTAATGCCGGCTTCCGCTACAGCATTCCTACCCTTGGCGTTTGCGCTGTTGGTAAGGACATGGAGCGCACCGGTCGCTTCTTCAAGCTTGCAACCCGTATCATCGCTGAGATGGGCTGCCAGATTGTTAAGACTTACGACTGCGAGGACTTCG
>USKU01000061.1 GCA_900555335.1 uncultured Atopobium sp.
TGCACGTTTGAGGTATTTTCAGCGTAATGTATACGTCTTTTTGACAGATTATCTGACTTAGGTGTGTTCAGCCATTAACAAAACAGTGCAATCAACTAAGTAATGCTGCTAAAACCAAATTACGAGAAATTCTTGGACGTATTCTGGGTAAACCAAAAACATAACTTCGCACATTAAAGCTATGTTTAGATTGCCACGTGCTTGACCTGCACATCTAACGCGTTGCTCGCACGGCGTGGTTGGCCGTGCGCACCTCGCGCCCTCGCACCCCGTGCACTCCGCGCGTCACGCTGTAAACAGGCAATCTACCTATTTCAGCACCGTTTAATGAAAGGCCGCACATGTATATAGAGCAAATCAATGGACCGGAAGACGTAAAAAAGCTGGACGCGGAGGCTCGCGTGGTGCTTGCGCAGGAGATTCGCGACAATCTGCTGGTCATGGAGTCAAAGCATGGCGGCCACTTTGGTCCAAACTTTGGCATCGTTGAGGCAACAATCGCGCTCCATACTGTGTTCAACTCGCCTTTTGACCATATCGTTTACGATGTCTCGCACCAGACGTATCCGCATAAGATGCTCACCGGCCGCAAGCAGGCATACATGGATCCCGCGCTCTACGACTCGGTGTCTCCTTACACCGATCCCGCCGAGACCCCGCATGACCTCTTCAAGATCGGCCACACTTCCACCTCCATCAGTTTGGCGCTTGGCCTGGCAAAAGCTCGCGACATCATGGGCGGCAAGGAGAACATCGTCGCAGTTATCGGCGACGGATCCATGTCCGGCGGCGAGGCGCTTGAGGGCTTGAACGTTGCCGGCGAGCTGAACAGCAACTTTATCATCGTCTTCAACGACAACCAGATGTCCATCGCCGAGAATCACGGCGGCATGTACGACCAGTTTGCTGAGCTGCGCCGCACTAACGGAGCTGCCGAGAATAACCTCTTCAAATCGATGGGCCTGGACTACCTGTATGTCAACGACGGCAACGACATCGAAGCTCTTATCGCCGCATTTGAACAGGTAAAAGATACGACTCATCCGGTCGTGGTCCACATCAACACGCTCAAGGGCAAGGGTTACGCTCCCGCGGAGACAAACAAGGAGAAATGGCACTGGCACATGCCGTTTGACATCCAGACTGGTCAGAGCCCTGCATCGGGTTCCTCCGAGTCGTATGCCAGCATCTTCGCAGAGTATGCGCTCAAGCGCGCAAAGACTGACCCGAAGTTCCTGGTGCTCATGTCGGCTGTTCCTGGTCTTCTCGGTCTTACGCAGGAGCGTCGAGAAGAACTTGGAAAGCACTACCTTGACGTGGGCATTGCCGAAGAAACCGCAGTTGCAATGGCTTCCGGCTCAGCTCACGCCGGAGCGCACGTGGTTTGGGGGTCAAGCGCAACCTTCATCCAGCGCACCTACGACCAGCTGACCCAGGATCTGGCGCTCAACCAGAATCCTGCAGTTATTGTGGGCTCCGGCTCTATTAAGGGCTTGATGGCCGCCACCCACCAGGGCCTTAGCAGCATTTCCATGATCGCAAACATTCCTAACATGGTGTACCTCGCGCCGTCCAACGCCGAGGAGTACGTTGCCATGCTCGACTGGGCACTTGACCAGGACAAACACCCTGTCTACATCGCAATTCCTTCCGGTCCCGTGGTCCACGTCGAGGGTCCCGTCCGCACAAACTTCGACGCCCTCAACACCTACGAGGTCACGCGCAAGGGCTCCAAGGTGGCCGTTCTTGCCCTGGGCGATTTCTACGACCTTGGCGAGAAAACCGTTGAGGCCCTCAGCTCTACTCTGGGAATTGAAGCCACGCTGGTCAAGCCATACTTTGCCTCTGGCATCGACCAAAATCTGCTCGACAACCTGGTAAAAGACCACAACGTCATCGTGACCATTGAAGACGGCATTATCGAAGGCGGTTGGGGACAGAATATCGCTAGCTACCTGGGAACTTCTTCTGCGCGCGTGCTGAACTACGGCGTCAAGAAGGCCTTCTACGACCGCGTCAACATCGCAGAGCTTATGCGAGAAAGTCATCTGGAGCCTGAGCTTATTGCCGCAGATGTTAAGCAGGTGCTGGGTCTGTAGGCGCCGCATCGCCGCCCTGGCGCAAGCCGCGCCTGCGCTCGCAACACATCAAAACCGCAACAAAAAAGAGGGGCCGCATCTGCGGTCCCTCTTCTGTATCAAGCGAATGTGCTGTTGCGGTGCCGTAGCGGCGCGCCGCCGTACCTGCAGCTAAAACCTTAAGCCTTAAGAGCGCGGCCCATAGCGTCAGCCTGAACGATAGCTGCATAGAGCTCGTCAGGAGTGACGTCGCCAGCGAGGTTGTGGATGGTCTCGCCAGGAACGCAAGCAGCCTCAGCAATCTTCTTGATCTGCTCGTCAGTGGTGATGCCAACCTCCTCGAGGGTAGTTGGAAGACCAACCTCAAGGCAGAAGTCCTGGACCTCGTCGAACTCCTCCTGAGGAACGCCCTCAAGAACAAGCTGGACTAGGGTACCAAAAGCAACGCAGTTGCCGTGAGGTGCGCTGTGGCCACCAAGAGAGGTGAGGCCGTTGTAGAAGGAGTGAGCTGCTGCGCAGTTAACGTTGTCAGCGCCGACGCCACTCATGTAGACGGTTGCCTCGCAGATAGCCTCAAGAGCTGGGGTTACAACGTTGTTCTCGCAAGCCTTAATTGCCTGTGAACCGTAATCGCGAAGGGTGAGGTAGCACTCCTTAGCAATTGCCATACCAACGCGGGTGATGCCGGTTCCCTCAAGGGAAGGAGACTCGGTGCGGATGGATGCGCGACCCTCAAAGTAGGTGCCCAGTGCGTCGCCCATGCCTGCTACCAGGAAGGAAACAGGTGCGTTAGCGATGATCTGGGTGTCGACCATAACTGCATCTGGGTTCTGTGGGTAGAAGAGGTACTTGTCAAAGGAACCGTCATCGTTGTAAATAACGGAGAGGCCGGTGCATGGAGCGTCAGTAGCTGCAACGGTTGGAAGAATAACGATGCGCTTACCAGCGTAATATGCGGTTGCCTTTGCAGTGTCAACAGCGCTGCCGCCGCCGATAGCAACGACTACGTCGATGTTGTCCTCCTCGACGATAGCCTTCATGCGGTTAATCTCGCCGTTGGAAGAAATGCCGCCGAAGACCTCATAGCGACGGTAGTAGTCGCCCTTGCCCTCAAAGCTCTGCTCGATCATGTCGTGGGTTGCTTTGTAGCCGCTGTTAGAGCAAACAAACAGGAAGCGCTTTCCCATGTAGCCCATCTCTTTTTCGAACTCGAGACAAGCATTTTTGCCCTGAACATACTTCAGTGGCTCACGCATTGCGCGTAGCATTTTCATAGGTTCCCCTCTCCGGATACGTTTTAAGACCTATGTAATGTATGGTAGCACTGTCAAAAGAACATAACAGCAAGGAAAATATTTCTGTGGAAGCAATATTTTCTGGTATTGCACACTAAAGCAGCGTGGCAGTTGGAAAAAATTCTATTTAGAAATCTTATAATAGGGAGAAATAAAAATAGGGGATAGAGATGGTCTAAAGAGGAAATGAATGTTTGAAAGAAAGCTAGAAACAGCAGAAAAAAACATTCTGTTCTACAAATGGTCAAATTATATTAATTCAAGCGTTCTGATTTGGACCATCTTAACTCTTTATTATCTTTGGCGTGGTTTAAGTTATTTTGATATTGCACTAGTCCAGAGTGTTGGCGCAATAGCTACAGCAGTACTTGAGATTCCAACGGGCTGGATATCCGATCGTCACGGACATCATATTGTTCTGAAAATTGCTTCTTTTTCTAGACTTGTGGCAATAGTGACTTTAACCTTTGCAAATAGTTTTTTATTGATGGTAGTTTCTGAATTGTTCTTTTCTTTAGCAAGTGCGTCGCAGTCAGGAGCTGGAAGTGCTTTTCTTTTCGAAGCGACAAATACAAATTCTGGGATGGATAGGAAGAATGGCGCATATGCTCTAATTCTTTCAAAAATGACAGGAACTCAGTCAATCATTAGAATTACTGTTCGTTTAATAGCTCCTGTTCTTTTTAGCATCAATCCTTTGATTCCTTTTGTCATTTCAATCTTTATATATTTTCTTAGTCTATTAGTCACTTTGGAATTTAAAGAAAATGATGTAAGCCCTAATAGAAGAGACAATTGCTTACCAGAAGAAGATGAATTTATAAGTACTAGAGCTAGTAAATTGAATCTGAAAGAGACTGTACAGACGTTTTTTCAGGAACTTATAAAGATTGTGAAAACTAATACTTTTATTTCCCTTTGTATAGTCTCAGCAATTGCATTGATTTTAGTTAGTAATTACAGCCAGTTTATTGCCCCAAATTTAACCAGTATGGGATTTGATATAAAGTTCTTAGGGATTGTTACTGCTGCTGCAAGTTTAGGCGAGTTTTTTGGATCAAGGCTTACGGCAAAGATAGTAAAAACACTTAAAGATTCTTATAAGAAATCTGCTGAAGATAGTATTGCGTTTTCAGGAAACGTAGAATTTCTCGTTATCTTAGGCGTACTTTCCGTAATTGCGATCTTAATGCTGTGTGCCGGGCTAGTTCCAAGCATTTATGTATGTATTTTTACTTATGTGGCGATTAATTTATTTTCAACCACCTTAAGTATTTTGATAAACAATCAGATGAATTTAATCGCTGAAGAGAATAATCGCGCAACATTACTTTCTGTATCAAATCAGATTGAAGAAATCGCATCAGTGGTTTCGGATCCATTAATTGGAATTGCCTTAGACTTTTCAGGATTTGGAACAACTTATGTTTGTTTAGGCTGTATTACTCTTGTGGTAATAGCCCTTATTTTTACTATCCATTACAGGAAATGTAGATAGTCATAACTCAACTTCTTATAATCTATTGGGTTAAAGTTATCTGGAAAGTTTACGTGAACATACACTCACTAGCCGGCAAATGATATCCTTGTAGTGTCAAATTTTCGCACTGTGGTCTTTGGAGGACACATGCTTAGTTCTGTCGAAATCAAACCCGATGTCTACTTTGTAGGCGCCCTTGACTGGAACGCTCGCGAGTTCCACGGCTACACCACTGAGCAGGGCATTACCTACAATGCATACCTTATCCTGGACGAGAAGGTCACGCTCATTGACACCGTCAAGCGCCCATTCTCCGAGGAGCTGGTCGAGCGCATCAAGAGCATCATCGATCCAGCAAAGATTGACGTTCTGATCTGCAACCACATTGAGATGGACCACTCCGGCAGCGTTCCTCGCATTCTGGAGCTCGCGCCAAACGCCGAGGTCTACGCAAGCGCACCTCAGGGCGTCAAGGAGCTCAAGGCTTTCTATGGCGAGAATATCAACGTCAACGGTGTAAAGACGGGCGATACGCTCAACATTGGTAAGCGCACCCTGACCTTTGTGCAGACCCCAATGGTCCACTGGCCAGACAACATGGTCACGTATTCCGACTACGATAAGATCCTCTTCTCCAACGACGCATTTGGTCAGCACTACGCTTCAAGCACTCGCTTTGAGGACGAGTCCGACTACTGCGAGGTTATGAAGCAGGCTCGCAAGTACTACGCAAACATCGTTCTCCCTTACAGTCGTCAGGCTGACTCTGCTGTTACCGCAGTTAAGGGCATTGGTCTGGAGAACATCGATATTATCGCCCCAGCTCACGGCGTTGCATGGCGCTCTCACATTGCCGACATCATCTCCAAGTACGAGGAGTGGACTACCGGCAAGCTTGAGGAGAAAGCCCTGGTTGTATACGACTCAATGTGGGGTTCAACCGACAAGATGGCTCATGCTCTCCTGGACGGTTTTCTGGCTGAAGGCATTCCTGCCCAGCTCATCGACCTCAAGGAGACTCACATCTCCAACGTCATGTATCACTTCTTGGATTCCAAGTATGTCTGCGTTGGTTCGCCTACGCTGAACTCTAAGTTCCTGCCTACCGTTTCTTCGTTCCTGACCTATATGAGCGGTCTATCTCCAAAGAACGACCACCGTATTGGTTTTGCATTTGGTTCTTACGGTTGGGCTCCACTTGGACCAAAGATGGTTCAGGCCGAGCTTGAGGCAGCAGAGTTCACCATGCCACTGCCTGTTCACGCTATCGGTTGGATTCCTTCCGACGAGGACCTGGATGCTGTTCGTGCGCAGGTCAAGAACCTGGTCGAGGCTGGCAAGCAGCTCTAATCTAGCGGTAAATTTAGCAAGACCAAGGCCCTCACATCCAGTCGAATGTGAGGACCTTTTACTGTTAAGGAAACCAACTGGGCAAGAATGATGCAAATGACCCAGAGTGACCCCGAATTGACCCCGAAGTGATCTGAAGTGACCCTGAATTGACCTTGAAGTGGTAAAAAAGCCGTTTAGTTGGGGAATACACATTTCTGCATATAGCGTTTGCCCTGATAAAAATTTTCAGCGCGGTAAAAAATCGTCTTAGTTGGGGTTATTTTGGCAAATTTTTAACTTTCAACCCCAACTAAACGCATTTTTTACCGTTTTGGGTACATAATTCTAGGCGTAAATGTTACGTATTCATATAGATGAATTATTTAGGCAAGTTATTCAAAATCTTGCATAAAATATTAGGAACTGCTTGTTAACCAGAATCGACGCAGAAAAACAGGGAACTGCGCCATTAAAATGACGGTCAAAGTCGCGAGAAAAGCGATTTACGTTACGAGAAAAGCACGCCGCACGTATAGTTGGCGTCATCATGCCGCTGTCGCCCGAGTCGCGCTTACTCGTACGGCCGGCGTTTCGTGGCGAGACTGTGTCAAATTCCTGCAGACTACAAGGTAGAGCGCGTTAGAGTACAATAGACTACACAAAAAAGTAACTTCGAAGAGGTAGGTGCCCATACACTCGATGGACATTGCGTTAAGTATTGGAATAACTCTGCTGCTTACCCTGGTAAACGGCTTTTTTTCTGCGGCCGAGATGGCCATTGTGAGCTCTCGTCGCGCGGCACTTGAGGCGGACGTGGACGAAGGCGATCCAAGAGCCTTGGCTGTCATTGACATTGCCACTGATCGCGGATATTTCCTCGCAACAATCCAGGTCGCAATTACCCTGGTAGGCTTCGCTTCCTCGGCATTTGCTGCAACAAGTCTTTCCGAGCCATTCGGCGCTTGGCTGGTCAGTATCGGAGTCCACGCTGACCTGGCACTTCCTTTGGCTGTCGTGGCTATTACGCTGATTGTTTCGTTCTTCTCCGTGGTCATCGGTGAGCTGGTTCCAAAGAGCATCGGCCTGGCAAATTCCGAGTCGGTGGCCAAGGCCGTGGTTGGCCCCATGAGGACGTTTATGAAGATTGCGCGCCCACTCGTATTTATTACGTCTGCCTCGGCGGATGCAGTTACTACGCTCATGGGCGTTGACACAACAAACGATCGCCAAGAGGTCACCGAGGAGGAGCTTCGCTACATCGTCAAGGATTCCGAAGACCTCACCGAAGAGGAAAAATCCATGATCCACGAGGTCATCGAGATGGGTGACACTGTAGTCCGCGAGGTAATGGTTCCGCGCGTTGACATGACCGCCATGGAGGACACCGCAACTA
>USKU01000062.1 GCA_900555335.1 uncultured Atopobium sp.
ACCAGGGCTTTTCCGTAAGCCTCTCTGGTGGCAATTTTCTGTACGTCTGCCATGTTATGCCACCTCTCCCTCAAGCTCTTTCATTGCCTGCTCGTATTGTTCCTGGTTAGGAGCCTTGCCGTGCCAGCCTACCTGGTTCTCCATGAAGGAGACACCCTTGCCCTTTACGGTGTGAGCAATGATGACGGTCGGCTGACCCTTGACGGTGCGAGCCTCAGCAAATGCAGCTGCAAGCTGGTCAAAGTCGTGTCCATCTGCCACTTCAATAACGTGGAATTTGAACGCCTTGAACTTCTCGCCAATTGGCTGTGGGGTATTAATCTGCTCGAGCGTGCCATCAAGCTGCAGGTTATTGTTGTCAACAATAAGCGTGAGGTTATCAAGCTGGTGGTTACCTGCGAACATAGCGGCCTCCCAGACCTGGCCCTCTTCGATTTCGCCGTCGCCCAGAAGTGCGTAAACGCGGTAGTCCTTGTTGAACTTCTTGCCGGCCAGCGCCATACCAACGGCGGTGGAAACGCCCTGGCCCAGGGAGCCGGTGCTCATGTCAACGCCAGGTGTGTCGTTCATGTTTGGATGACCCTGAAGGCGCGAGTTGAGCGCGCGGAAGGTCTTGAGCTCCTCCTTGGGGAAGAAGCTGCGCTCGGCCAGAACGCCGTAGAGCGCTGGGGTAACGTGACCCTTTGAAAGCACAAAGCGGTCCCTGCAAGGGCAGTTTGGCTTGGTCAGGTCTACGTGCATCTCCTTGAAGTAGAGATACGTTAGGATCTCTGTTGCAGAAAGCGAGCCACCGGGATGTCCGGATTTGGCCGTAAAGACCTGCGTGAGGATGCTTTTGCGCACCTCACGAGCAACCTGTTTAAGGTCGACGTCCATGTAATTTCCTTTCACGTATTGCGTACGAGAAACGCAGCAGATCGGCGCCACGCGCGAGCCGGAGCTGCGCGCGAGTCAGCGCTTACAGACCAAACTTCTCGGTAAGCTTTTCCTTCATTTCATCCTTATCAAGGATGTTGGAGAGAACGATCTTCTCGTCTTCTGGAATGCCGGCGATAAAATCCTCAAGGTCGCGAGCAACAATAAAGAGGTCAGCTGCGCCAGGAGTAACGTCGGAAACAGTTGAGTGCTCAACCTCGACGCCGCTCACGCCCAGCTCGTTCAGGACGTCCTGGATCTGCATCTCAACCATAAGGCTGGAGCCAAGTCCACTTCCGCAACAACAAAGAATCTTCTGGATAGCCATAAGAACTCCTTTCAATTCACCACGCGTAACCTGTGGATTTACGTGGGTCTTCTGAGTTAAAAGTCGGGCCCCATCCAAGGACGAGGCCCGACCTAGATACCTAGATTCTACTCGCATTTTCTGCAGCAACTGCGATGTTTAGCTGCAATTCTGTGAGCGGATGCTACTCGGCCTTCTGCTCTGCTGCCTTCTTAGGAGCAACAAGGTTGAAGATGATTGGGAGGCAGAAGCAGAGAACGCAAATGCCGGTAAGCACTGCACCCTGGACATTCAGAGCAACGTTACCAAAAATCAGAGCCATGATAGAGAAGTCGGCGTCAGAGAAGGTAGCGGAGGTGAAGCCCATGAGGGTGAAGACTGGCATGCACAGTGCAGGCAGGAAGGTAATGAGCAGGCCGTGGACAAAGGAACCAGCGATGCAGCCCTTGATGCCGCCCTCTGCGTTACCAAAAACGCCAGCAGTTGCGCCGCAGAAGAAGTGAGGAACAACGCCTGGGAGGATCAGAGCAATTGCTGCGATCTGAGCGTTAATAACACCAAGGATGAGCAGGCCCAGGATGCCACCGACGAAGGAGCTCAGGAAGCCGATAATAACGGCGTTTGGAGCATAGGTGAATGCGATTGGGCAGTCGATTGCTGGCTTTGCACCAGGGACAAGCTTCTGAGCAATACCCTTGAATGCAGGAACAATCTCGCCAATGATCAGACGGACACCGGACAAAATGATGTAAACACCACCAGCAAAGGAGAGGCCGCGGGTAAATGCCCAGACAATCCAGTTAGTGGTGGTCTCGGTACCAATGTTCAGCAGGTCGCCGAGGTGCTGAAGACCAGCATACTGTGGGTTAGAAGCAAACTCTGCAGCGGTAGTTCCTGCAGGTACCAAGGTTAGAAGACCGCGGCTGACAGCAACACCGGTGATAACCAAGAACATGATGATCATGGTCAGACCGATGGAAACGGTGTTGTCGCGCAGGAAGATAAGACGCTTGGAGAACTTGATATTCTCGGTGCTATTCTCGCGATCGGAAGCAAAGAGCTTACCGACCATACCAGCAAGCCAGTAACCAGCGCCGCCGAAGTGGCCAAGAGCGACGGAATCGCTGCCGGTAACTTTGCGCATGGTTGGCTGGCAGTATGCAGGCGACAAGACCATGATCAGCGCGAGCAGGCATGCGCCGGAGACGTAAAGCATCCATCCAGAAAGGCCGCCAACGTGCAGGATGATGGCGAGCATAGCTGCCATGTAGAGGGTATGGTGACCGGTGAGGAAGATGTAGTTAAAGCGAGAAAAACGTGCGAGGACAATGTTCAGGACCATGCCGACGCACATGATGATTGCGGTTGCCTGACCAAACTCGCCAAGTGCGAGAGAAACGACGGCCTCGTTGTTTGGAACGACACCCTGCATGTCAAAGGCAAAGTTGAAAATCTCGCCAAAGGCCAGGAGGGAACCGGTCTGCAAGAAACCTGCACCTGCAGAAAGAACGAGGAAGCCAACGATGGTCTTGAGAGTGCCCTTGATGAGGTCCTCAACTGGCTTTCCCTGAAGTGCCAAGCCCAGCAAGGCAACAAGGCCAACTAGGATGGCTGGTGTTGATAACACGTTTACAAAAAACTCAACAACAGGCATACAAACCCCTTTCAACAAAACGCGTGTGTGCAAGCGCGTAGGAACGACGGTGCGCGCGTTGCCTTAAATGTAGTGCACTTCGTCTGATTGTAGCCTAATTGTGTTTATTTTGTGTCTATTTATTTATGTTTTTGTAGGCCTAAACGTTCACAATGTTCATTTGATAGAAAAATGAAGCTCAAAACAGTGAAGAAGTATGCTCATGGAGCTGTCATGTAGATTTTTAAAGAACGGTTGATACAAGGTCCGGGCGATTATGTGTCCGCCTAACCAAAAGCGTATAAACAGCCTTGAATATGCAAGGAAACTAATCAAGAAATTGATATGACGGAAAGTAGTGTCTGATTTGGGTAAAAAACCCGTTTAGTTGGAGATAAATTTTCTAGTTCGGCGTTTTAGCACTTACGTTTTCCCAGTTGGGTTTTCTCATAAAAGTTTCAATCAAATTTGACCGAAGGTTTACGCTGGTAGATGACCTGCATAGAATACATGCGTTTTTGTATATTCCAACTAAACGCATTTTTTACCACTTTGGGCGCTAAAAGACGTATTTCACGGCAAAAAAAGATTAAAGTTCACTGATTATCAGGAAAAATGGTCGGGTTGACTGGATTTGAACCAGCGACCTCTCGGTCCCGAACCGAGCGCTCTACCAAGCTGAGCCACAACCCGTTATGTTTTGCCTTGTCCGACGGGATAAATCCATCAAACATTTGCCGCTCTATGTTACCACTACAACTTGCAGGTAGTGGAGAAGCCTCGCCAACCTTTTGCTTGAGCCGTGGCGGCAATTGCTTCTGCGGCATCGCGTGATTCGCAAAGTGCAAAAGAGCTGCTACCTGAGCCGGAAACCTGAGCGCCAAGGACGCCAGGTTGTGTCTTTAGCCACTCCTCTACCTCTGCTACCTGTGGTTTTAGCGATTTTGCTGCAGGGGCAAGGTTGTTGAAGAGGAGGCTTGCTACCTGCTGGATAAGCTGCTTGCTTGCATCGTGATCAGGGGTAACACCAGAATTGCCAGCAGCGCGCAAAAGTGCGGACAGATGCTCGTAAGACTCTGGAGCAACTGGAGATGCATCAAACTGGTCGTATGCCTCTTTGGTAACAACACCTGTTTCCGCTGGTAAAACAATGGCAAGCGGAGCGTCAACGGTAGACGTATAGGTTTCTACCAGCGTGTCTCCAGCACCAAGCATAAGCGATAGTCGTGGGTCCAAGAAGAACGCGACATCTGCACCAACAGCCTTGGCTACCTCAACTACCAGCGGATCTAGTGGGTCAATGCCCCAACGCTGAGCAAGCAGATAGAGTGTTGCGGCAGCATCGGCAGACGATCCACCCAGACCGGCCTTCTCGGGAATGTGAACTTGCACATCAATGGAAACATCTGGGGAAACGCCCAGCTTATTGGCAAGAAGAACCGAGGCCTTCCAGGTAGTGGTGCGCTCGGGCAACACGCAGAGCTGTGGCTCATGCGTAACCGTGAGCTCCGGCGCGTCGTCGACAACAACCGTGTCGTACAGGGCAACGGGAACCATGAGCGAATCTACTTTATGGTATCCTCGCTGGTCCTTCTGGGTGTGAATGCCCAGGTGAAGATTGACCTTGCAAGGAATTTTAATGGTTTGGCGTCCAAATTTGGACGAAGAGGCAGTCATGAGAGTGAGCCTAGTCGAAGTAATGCGCGCTTCTGAACTACTCTTCAAACTCAAAATCAAACAAACGCTCGCCGGTCTCGTAGTCAAAAAGCTCAACGGTGCCGGTCAGAACGTCAACGTACTGGTAGGACTGACGGGCAGTGCGACCGCGGCGCTCGCCAACCTCAACGATGAAAAGAGATGGATGGGCCATAACCAGGGTACCTGTGCGCTCAACAATACGAGAACGGCCCATGTTGGCCTTGACCTTGAGTTTTTGACCCTGAAGTGCGCTGAGCTTCTCGTGAATCTCGTCTACACGATTAACTGGTGGAATCTCGTTTTCCATCAATCCTCCAAGTCAATCAGTACGTTTGCGATGCGACACGCTGTGGAGTGTCGGAGATATGTACCGGTCGACAAACAATAGTCAGAATTTCCGAAACTCCACTATACGAGGTAGAAAATAAAATCTCAAGGTTTTACGACAAATGTCACGGGAACAACATCAGTCGATCGGTCAGGTTTGCGTCAAGATCGCGAGAAGATCGTGTCAGGTTCGCGTCAGATTTGCGTCAGGTTGGCATCGGACTTGCAACGACAGCGCGTCAGAACCCCAACAAATTTATGACAAATAGGGGTCCTCTGATAAAATTAGTAACTAACTTCAAAACACAAGGAGGCCCAATGACTGAGACTCTGGGATATGCCATCAGTAAGACCTGGTATATCGTGCTTATTTTTGTTGCTCTTGCTATCGGAATCGCATTCCTTTCCAAAAAGAAATCATCTAAAGCTCTTGTTGCTTTATCAGCGCTTTGCCTGGTATTTAGCGTAGGGTCGTTCGCATTTGGTGGATTGACTGTTTCTGAAGCACAGTCCAAAGGTGCTTCATCTGACCAGCTCAATTCTATGAACATTATCGAGCTTGTTCAGGCAAACCAGGCCGCACCAGCTCAGACCTCTGTTAATGATGTCAACGAGCTCTACAACAAGATCGTTTACGTCTATCAGTACGGCTCGCCTATTTCGCAGTCGCTCGCGAGCGACAATCCTTTTGTTCATCATGATCTACCTTGGGTAGCAGCGACTCTTCCTGAACTGAAGAAGCTGCTCGACAAAAACGAAGTAGTCTACGTGTCAACAAACAGTCAGATTTTCAAACAGTTGCACATTAACCCTGGTGAAAACGCCGTCGAGCCTTTTATATTCTTTGTTACTTCGGTCAATCCAGCCGGTAGAGTTTTCCCACTTACAACTGGCGATATGTCTCGTACTGGCAAAAAAGATGGCGATAAAATCACGGTTGGTGACAATCTTGAGTTTACGCTTCGCACGGTTCATACC
Source organism: uncultured Atopobium sp. (assembly GCA_900555335.1). Taxonomy (GTDB): domain Bacteria; phylum Actinomycetota; class Coriobacteriia; order Coriobacteriales; family Atopobiaceae; genus Lancefieldella. The sequence continues at coordinate 5,859 of USKU01000062.1, forward strand.
GATCAGGGAGACTATGTGCTTGGCCTTAACTACCAGGTCCTTTTGGCTATCAGCAGTTACTTCAAGGATTATAAGTAATTTTTGGTATTCCAATAAAGGAGTACAACTGACCATGTGTCGCTGAACGCGCAAAATAAGCCGCAACAAAAAACTCCCATTCTCGTGAATGGGAGTTTTGTTTTCTCGACAAATGCTTTTAAAGCTATTAAGAAGCCTTTTGGATGCTTTGGACAACCTGACCTTACTCAGCTGGGCAGAGCGAGAGGGCGGCCTCATCAGCAATAACGGTGCAGTTAGTGTGAAGCTGCAGGATAGAAGCTGGGCACTGAGGCGAAACGTTGCCGAAGCACATGTCGTAAACAGCCTTAGCCTTGTCCTCGCCGCTAGCCACAATCAGAATGCTGCGCGCGAACATGATGGTCTGCGTGCCCATGGTGTAAGCCTGACGAGGGACGTCCTCCATGCGCTCAAACAGGCGGCTGTTTGCCTGAATGGTGCTCTCGGTGAGGTCAACGCAGTGCGTACCCTTGGAGAAATGGTCGTCGGGCTCGTTGAAGCCAATGTGACCGTTGTGACCAATACCAAGAAGCTGCAGGTCAGGATAGCCAGCCTTAGCAACAAGCCTATCGTACTCGGCGCAAGCTGCCTCGACGTCAGGATTAGAGCCGTCGGGCACATGAGTGTTCTCAAGATCAATATTTACCAGGTCAAAGAGGTTTTTGCGCATGAAATAGTGATAGCTCTGAGGATCGTCGTGAGAAAGACCGCGGTACTCGTCAAGGTTATACGTAGAAACCTGCGAGAAGTCCAGGTCTCCCCTCTTGCACCAATCAGCGAGCTGAGCATAGGTGCCAATTGGCGTTGAACCAGTTGCCAGGCCAAGGACGCAATTTGGCTTCAGAATAATTTGTGCAGAAATGACATTTGCAGCTTTTCTGCTCATGTCCTCGTAATCGCGGGTGCGAACAATCCTCATGTCTACCTCCAAGACAGAAGTCACAGTTACATTTAGTTTAACATTTGAAGCAAGCAAAAAAGTAACCGGTCGGCGAGAAGAACAAATATCTCACTGACCGGTTTTGACCTGTTATATGGCGTGTTTCTGTCGCTATTCTGTCGCTATTCTGTCGCGATTCTGACGCGAGCCTGACGAGAATCTGACAGAGTGGAGGTTTTCTGTCCGGAAGCTGACGCAAACCTGACAAGAATTTGACAGAGTGGAGGTTTTCTGTCCGGAAGCTGACGCAAACCTGACGAGAATCTGACGCGAAACTGACGCAGGGCCTCCGTTGTCTAGCCCAGAATCTGCTTGGAAAGATCTTGCAGAGCGTGGAAACGATGCGATATAGCGTTCTTCTCGTCTGGCTCAAGCTCTGCCATGGTTTTACCTGGGGCATCTTCTGGCCAGAAGAGTGGATCATAGCCAAAGCCGTTGTGACCCTTTGGCTCGTGGCCAATAACGCCCTCGCAGTCGCCCTCTCCTACCAGCACAGATCCGTCTCTATAGACCAGAGCAACGGTGGAGTGGAAGCGAGCAGTGCGGTCCTCATCAGCAACGTTGGCAAGCTCAGCCAAGAGCTTCTGATTGTTTGCAGTATCATTGCCATGCTCGCCAGCATAACGAGCAGAATAGATTCCAGGAGCTCCGTCC
>USKU01000063.1 GCA_900555335.1 uncultured Atopobium sp.
AAAAACAAGGTCTGTTCCAGGCTCCAGAGGTAGTGGGTAATGACATTCTTGACCACAAAGAAGTTGACTCTTATACGATTTCCGCTGGCTATGATGGCGATGGTAATGTTGTCCGTCCAACTACGTATGTGACACATATTACGTATTACTACACCCTCGCACACACCGCATATGTTTCAGATACTGGAACTACTTTAAAGCCTATTGACGCTGGTCTTCAGAATGCTCCTGCTACTATTTCTTCTTACAGCTATGATCACACGGTTGATGCAGGTACAAGGCGAGTATTGGATATTGATGCCGTGACAGCTCGCCTTATGGCTGAGATTCAGGCACAAGATGTTACTCAGCTTTTCCCTGTTAGTGCTGCTACTCATAATGGAGATATTGCCATTAGCAGAACTCCTGGTGGTAACACTTACGATATTCAACTGTTTGAAAACGGCCAATTTACTGTTGATTTGAGCTATCTGCCAGATGGCACACCTCGTGTCGTTGATGTCGATGGCAATGCTGTTTATTTCTCAAACCATTTCAAGGATGTTGTCTATTCTTCATACCAAGATGACACCTTGCCTGTTGGTCAGTATCGAATTGAATATCTGCTTACTCCAACATCTGCAGATCCAGATCACTTTGATTCATACCAGCATTTAAAGGTCAATCTTGTTATTGGAACAAGTGATACTTCTCAGCCAGCCATTACTGCAAATTGGACTCACGTATACGTGAAGCAGCCTGAGACTACGCCAGAAACACCTGAGACGCATACTCCTGAGGAGCCTCAGCAAGCTCAGAAGAAGTCACAGCTTCCTGATACTGCAGATTATTCTCAGGTTGCGCTTCAGGGCACACTTGTCTGCTCCTCTGTCTCACTGGTTTCTCTAAGCTTCTTCCTCAAGAGAAAGCTGCTAGAGAAGTAATCTAGGAATACATGACGTTACTCTTGCCTCAAGAGTGAGAGAATACTGTCTAACAAGAGGCGAGAGGTACGTTATTTATGGCTACATATCCGGTTATTCAGTTAGATTCAGCTGACGACAGTCGTCTTGATATGTATGCTCGATTGACTGATAACCAGCTTCGTAATCGTCTTGACCCAACTCGCGGCGTCATGATTTGCGAGTCACATTTTGTGATTGAGACTGCGCTATCTGCAGGTTGTAGGCCACTCTCGTTTCTTGCAAATACTTCTCATACAGATAATATTTTGCAAATTGTCGAGAAGTTCCACCCTTTGTCAGATGACGTTCCTATTTTCATTCTTCCAGATGAGCAGCTTACACAGCTTATTGGCTACAAAATGAATAGAGGAGCGCTCTGTGCCATGAGGAGACCTCAAGGTGCATCGCTAGAAGAGATTCTAAGCACGTCAAAGCATATTGCCGTACTAGAAGATTTAGTAGACGTTAACAACGTTGGTGCTGTCTTTAGGTCAGCTGCGGCCCTCAATGTAGATGCTGTTATCTTGACTGCTAAGTGCGCCGACAACCTCTCAAGGCGTGTCCTGCGCGTTTCTATGGGAACGGTTCTTAATGTGCCTTGGACTCGTTTGGATGAAGAGATAACTTCACTGGACCTTATTGAAAAGCTTAAAGCTCATTCTTTTACTACGTGTGCACTTGCACTCACAGATTCTGCAGTACCTCTTAATAAAGAGCTGGTAAAAGGTAAAAAAGCTGCACTATTCTTTGGTAGTGAAGGCTATGGTCTTGACGAGAAAACCATTAAGGCTTGTGACGTTACTACCATCATCCCCATGTCTCATCAGGTAGATTCACTCAATGTTGCTGCATCATCTGCTGTTGCTTTTTGGGAACTTTTTGCTCGATAGCTTTGGTGGAATGCCTTTAATCGCGGTACAAAAAACGGCCATCTACAAGCGCAGATGGCCGTTTCACTTTGTTGATGAGAGAATTACTCTGCTGAAGAAGTAGAGGAGCCTTCCTCATTGGTGTTCTCAACTACTGGTGCAAAGGTATTCTCACGTTTAAGGATGTTCATGAACTCCTCGCCGGTAATAGTTTCTTTCTTCTGCAGGTAGTGAGCAATCTCATGCAGCTTGAAGCGGTTCTCTTTAAGCGTCTGGAGTGCACGCTGGTGGCCCTCTTCAACAATGCGTCTAACTTCAGCATCGATCTCTTCAGCGGTTGCCTCAGAGCAGGTGAGGGAAGAGCCACCACCAAGATAACGGCTTTGCTGCTGGCTGAGGGTAACCATGCCAAGTTTGTCAGACATGCCGTACTGCGTGACCATAGCGCGAGCAATAGCTGTTGCACGCTCAATATCGTTGGAAGCGCCATTGGTCATCTCGCCAAAGATAAGTTCTTCAGCTGCGCGTCCACCACAGAGAACAGCAATCTCATCCATCGCCTGGCTTTTGCTCATTAGATAACGCTCATCATCCTCAACCTGCATGGTAAAGCCAAGAGCTCCGCCAGTACGAGGAACAATGGTGATCTTGGTAACAGGAGCATCGTTTTTCTGGATGGCACCAACAATTGCATGGCCGGTCTCGTGATAAGCCACAACGTCCTTCTCGTGCTCAGAAAGAACCGTGTTCTTCTTCTTTGCGCCGGCAATAACAACGTCTACAGACTCTGTAAGGTCTTCGGTGGTAACACGACGGCGACCAAAGCGAACAGCACGAAGAGCTGCCTCGTTGATGATGTTTGCGAGGTCTGCACCGGATGCGCCTGGTGTGGACTTAGCAATAATAGAGAGGTCAACGCCTGGCTCCATCTTTACATCATTGGCGTGAATCTGAAGAACTGCCTCACGACCCTTAAGGTCTGGAAGCTCAACAGGAATACGTCGGTCAAAACGGCCAGGACGCAGAAGTGCTTTGTCCAAGGTCTCAGGGCGGTTGGTTGCTGCAAGAACAACAATACCCTTGTGGTTATCAAAACCGTCCATCTCAGAGAGCAGCTGGTTTAAGGTTTGCTCACGCTCATCGTTGGAGTTGAGAGAAGCATCACGGCGCTTACCAACAGCATCAATCTCGTCAATGAAGATGATGCAAGGAGCTTTCTCATTTGCCTGCTTGAAGAGATCACGTACTTTTGCAGCACCGCGTCCAACAAACATCTCAACAAACTCAGAGCCAGCAATCTGGAAGAAAGGAACGCCAGCCTCACCAGCAACTGCCTTAGCAATAAGGGTTTTACCAGTACCTGGAGGGCCTACAAGCAAGGCGCCACGAGGGCAGCGAGCGCCAATCTCCTTATACTTATCAGGAGTCTTAAGGAAGCTAACAATCTCTTGCATAGACTCTTTAGCCTCTTCTTGACCAGCTACGTCTTTAAACGTAATGCCTGTGTCTTCTCCCTTAATTTCTTTAGCGCTTGAGCGGCCAAGATTGCCGCCAAGACCACCAAAGCCACCGCCAAAGTTCATGGAAGGACCATCGTCTCCCATAGCACGTTTAAGGGAGCGGTTAATAAAGTAGCCAATGCCCAAGAAAAGAACTAGAGGGATTCCATACTGGATGAGGGCATAGAGCAGCATGTTTGTAGAGTTGTCAGGAATAGAAGCCGAGAAATCAACTTTGTGGTCTCTGAGCGTCTGAACCAGCGTTGAATCATTAGGGAACTGCGTAGTCTCAAAGACCTTCTCGGAATCTCCAGAGCCAGTTGTGAACCTAATGTTTCTGCTGCCCGTATTAAGGTCTACCTTGGTAACTTCATTGTTGTCAATCTTGTTAAGGAACTCACTGTACGAGACAGTTTGTACCTGTTGACGCAGAAGTCCTGGTAATAATGTGTTGCTAAGCAGGAGATATACAAAGATGGCTACTGCAATATAGAGTAGCATCGACATAGATCTACGGTGCTTGTTATCGTTATTTGCCATACACGTCCCTTTACCTGTTTGGCTCAAATGTGATATGAGCTCACTTAGATATTGGAATTGTTTTACCCAATCTACATTTTTTATTTCTATAAAAATTTAAAATTTGGATTCCGCATAATTTGTTAAAAACGGTTTAAGCGTGTGTATTACTTAGTTCAATGAGTACGAGACGTGGTAGTATTACTAGCACAAGCTGTGATGAGGACAGTAGCTGGGTAGCGCAAATCTCAAGCGAGCGGAGTTGGTGGAAGTCCGCATTTGCGTCCGTGTGAACATCACCTCGGAGCTGCAGTTCAAACGTACAAGTATGTTTTGTACTAGTAGATGCTGCCGGAAATGGTCGCCGTGACAGGCCAGCCGAGTAAACGGACATATCCGTCGCTGGGTGGTTACAACGAAGTGTATTGTGGCGCTTCGTCCCAGCTGTGAGGGACGGGCGCTTTATTTGTGCCCAGAAAGGTTGTGCTTGATGGCAAACGAGTACAAAAAGACCACCAACCTGCCAAACACAGGCTTTCCTATGCGCGCATCACTTGCGCAGAACGAGCCTCAGCGTTTGGCTGATTGGGACCAAAACAACGTCTATGAGCTCCTGATGAAGAAGAATGAGGGACATGACAAGTTTGTCCTTCATGATGGACCTCCTTATGCAAACGGTCCAATTCACCTGGGTCACGCTCAGAATAAGATTTCCAAAGACATCATCAACCGCTATAAAGCTATGCAGGGCTTCCAGACTCCTTATGTTCCTGGTTGGGACTGCCATGGTCAGCCAATCGAGCACAAGGTTGAGCAGATGCTTGGCACAGAGAAGTTCAATCAGTTATCTACCGAGAAGATCCGTGAGCTCTGCCGCAAGATGGCAGTTGAGCAGGTAGATACCCAGCGTCAGGGCTTTAAGCGCCTTGGTGTTTTGGGCGAGTGGGACAACCCTTATCTCACTTACGTCAACGATTACGACGCAACAGATGTTGAGATCTTCAAGGCAATCTACGATAAGGGCTCTGTGTATAGAGGTACCAAGCCTGTTCACTGGTGTACTCATGACCACACTGCTCTCTCTGAGGCAGAGATTGAGTATCACGATGTCACCTCTACTGCAATCTTTGTTCGCTTTGAGCTAACTACTGTTCCTGAGGGTCTTGAAGCTTACGCAGGTAAGACCTGGGTAGACATCTGGACTACAACTCCATGGACAATGCCTGCTGACGAGGCAGTTATTCTGCACCCTGAGGCTAACTATGTTGCTCTTGAGCTTCCTGATGGACATGTAGAGATTGTTGCTGAAGCTCTTGCAGAGAAGGCTGCTACAAAGTTTGGTTATACCGATTGGAAGCTTGCTCAGGACGCAGAAGGTAATACTTGGAAGAAGACTGGCGTTGAGCTTGCAGGTAATGAGTATAAGCAGCCAATCTTTGGAGACCTTGGTAACACTGGTAAGTTCATTTACGCTGAGTACGTCACACTTGATGACGGTACTGGTGTTGTTCACTCTGCGCCTGGTCACGGTGTAGACGACTATAACGCTGGTGTTCGTTTTAATATTCCACAGACTATGCCTGTTGATGATGACGGTCACTTCTTTAAGGGTGATGGTCAGGGTACCGGTGGTCCCTTCTCTGGTATGGAAGTCAATGAGGCTAACCCTGTCATTGTTCAGTGGCTCAAAGACCGTGGAACGCTCATTCTTGCAGAAGAGATTACCCACAGCTATCCACACTGCTGGCGTTGTAAAGAGCCCGTTATCTTCCGTGCAACAAGCCAGTGGTTTGTCTCCATGGATAAGACTGGCCTGCGTAAGCAGGCAGCAGAGGAGCTTACAAAGGTTAAGTTCTATCCTGCAAACGCGGTAAAGCGTATTGGTTCTATGGTTGAAGGCCGCCCTGACTGGTGCATTTCCAGGCAGCGTAACTGGGGTGTTCCAATCCCTGCTTTCACCTGCGAGGATTGCGGCGAAACCGTTATCAATGACCAGACGCTTGACGCTGTCATCAAGCTTTTCCGCGAGAAGGGCTCTGATGCTTGGTTTACCGACGACCCTAAGACCTATTTAGGCGATGCTTGCGTCTGTCCTAAATGTGGTGGTCACAATCTCAAGGCAAACAAGGACATTCTGGACGTTTGGTGGGATTCTGGTGTTTCTCACACTGCTGTTTGCAAACACCGTCCAAACCTCAAGTTCCCAGCTGATATGTATCTTGAGGGCTCCGACCAGCACCGTGGTTGGTTCATGAGTTCTCTCATAACTTCTGTTGGAGCTTACGGAGTTGCTCCTTACAAGTCTGTTGTCTCACAGGGCTTTACGCTTGATGGCCAGGGACGCAAGATGAGTAAGTCTTTGGGCAACGTCATTGATCCAAACGCCGTTTGCGCTGAGCGCGGTGCAGACGTCCTGCGTCTTTGGGTTGCTTCCGTTGATACTTCAACTGACGTTCCTTGCGATGACGCCATTCTTTCCCAGGTAGGCGATGCATACCGTAGGTTCAGAAACACCCTGCGCTTCCTTCTTGGCGAGCTCGAGGGCCAGTTTGATCCTGCTACCGATGCAGTTGCTGTAGCAGACCTTGAAGAGTACGACCGTCTTGTTCTTGCCCGTATGTGCGAAGTTCATGCTGCAGTCACCGAGGCTTACGAGGGATATCGCTTTAATAACGTCTTCCGTACCCTCTACGATTACATCATTGAGCTTTCCAACGGTTATTTGAACGCAACTAAGGACCGTATGTACTGCGATGCTGCAGATTCTGCAACACGCAGAAGCGCTCAGACTGTTTGGGCAGAGATTCTCTCTATGCTTGTTCATGACCTGCAGCCAATTCTGGTTTACACCACCGACGAGGCTATGCAGTTCCTGCCAGTGTCCATGCGTGACGGTCAGAAGTACGCAGCCCTTCTCGACTGGTATAAGGCTCCTATGAGCACTGACGAGTACACAGCACTGCTCCCTGCATATCAGGTACTGGTTGATGCTCGTGCTGCTTACACCAAGGCATACGAGACCGCTCTTGAGGCAGGTGTTGTTACCGAGAAGACCACGCAGGCTACTCGTGCAGAGGTTACCCTTACCGCTGAGCAGGCTGCATCCATTTCTCATGCTGGCCTTGACTTTGCTGAGGCATTTGTCTGCTCTGAGGTTACCGTCTCCGAAGGTTCTGAGCTGAGCGTAAGCGTCTATCCTGCAAACGGCGAGCGCTGCGACCGTTGCTGGAACTATCGCGAGCTTGGTGAGGATCACCTTTGCCACCGCTGCCACGACGTTGTTGCGTAAATGAACACTGACCAGCAGCAACATACAACGCACACACTAGTGACCCGCCTTGCAGTTCTCTGCGGGGCGGGTGCTGTTGCCTGTGTGCTTGATCAGGCAACCAAGCTCTGGGTACGAACCTCAATCCCAGAGGGAACCGCAGTACCTTTTATCCCAGGTGTTATGGAGCTCTTCCATGTAAGCAATACTGGAGCTGCGTTTTCTGTGGGCTCTGGAAATGCCCTCTTTTTTGTGGCTCTTACTGCCGTGGTTATCGCCGCTCTTGTGGGCTTTGTAGTTCGCGAGAAAAAACT
>USKU01000064.1 GCA_900555335.1 uncultured Atopobium sp.
GCTCAGAACGACCGCGCTCGGCATCGTCAGACTTGTTCTCTTGCGAGAAATACTTGCGGATCTTTGCACGTGCAGACGGCGTTTTTACCAGCGTCATCCAGTCGCGAGAAGGGCGAGCGTTCTTGTTAGTCAAAATCTCAATGCGGTCACCCATCTGAAGCGTATGCGTCAGTGGAACTACGGAGCCATTAACGCGCGCACCAACACAGTGATTACCAACCTCAGTGTGAACAGCGTAAGCAAAGTCCAGAGGTGTTGAATTGACGCGCAAGCTCATGACCTCGCCCTTTGGCGTGAAAACAAAAATCTCATGCTCAAAGAGGTCTACGCGCAGGTTATCCAAAAACTCGTGAGGATCGTCAATATCGTCTTCAACGGCCCAGTCAAGACTGCGGCGAATCCAGTTGATAGTTGAATCAATAAGCTTGTCTTCAGAGGACATCTTGCCCTTTGAATTGCCCTGCTCCTTATACAGCCAGTGAGCAGCAATACCGTACTCAGATGCCTCGTGCATCTCGGCAGTTCTAATCTGAATCTCAATAGGGCGACCATCAGGGCCAATAACTGTTGTGTGTAAGGACTGATAGAGATTTGCCTTTGGCGTTGCAATATAGTCCTTAAAACGACCAGGCATTGGATGCCATAGCGCATGGATAGCACCAAGTGCTGAATAGCAATCGCCTACAGAGTTTGTAATTACACGCAAGGCGATAAGATCGTAGATGTTGGAAAACTCTCTGCCCTTACGGACCATCTTTTGATAAATGGACCACAGGTGCTTAGGACGTCCCGTAATCTGGAAGTCAGTAAGACCGGCAGCATTAAGCTCATCAGTCAGAGTCTTTTTAGCGTTGTTGAGGTCATTCTCTCTTTGTGCACGAGAGTCAGAGACCATGCGCGCAACACGCTGGTACTCCTCTGGTTCAAGCCAGAAGAAAGACAAATCCTCAAGCTCCCACTTAACCGAAGAGATACCCAAGCGGTCAGCAAGTGGTGCATACACGTCCATGGTTTCTCGCGCCTTAAACAGACGACGATCCGGTGGAAGTGCTGCCAACGTACGCATGTTATGAAGACGGTCGGCAAGCTTGATGATAACAACACGGATGTCCTTTGACATGGCAAGGAACATTTTGCGCAGGTTAAGCGCTTGTTTCTCGTCCATTGAACTGACTTCGATAGACGTAAGTTTTGTGACGCCGTCAACAAGCTCAGCCACTGACTTACCAAAGCGAGAAGAAATTTCATCAAGTGAAGCAGACGTATCTTCTACGGTATCGTGCATAAGGGCAGCGCAGATGGTGTCTTCATCCATATGAAGATCGTGCGCAAGAATAAGGGCCACTTCAACTGGGTGGTTGATATAAGGCTCGCCAGAACGACGACGCTGGTCTTTGTGATAGTCAGCAGCAAAGGCATATGCAGCAGCAATCTTTGCCTGAGCTTCCTCAGGCAAATATGTGCGCACGGCTCCCTCAAGCAGACGGTAATTATCCGCGCCTGGCGCCTTGGCCTCTTTTTTGGTCCTCTCGTCACTCATCAGAGGACTCCCTTCCCCCATCAAACGTTGAACCAATTTCTGGAACGATGGGTTTTGTTATAGCATCTGCCAGCTCATCTGGTGAAGCAGAAAGTACCCACTGAGCAAATGATTCAAACTCAGCGTGCGCTTTAAGCCCCTCAGCGTAGCGTGCAGACTCCAGCAAGTCCATGTGCGAAGCTTGACTATTGACGGAGATTGTTCGCGTTTGATCAAATCCTTCAATGCTAATAAACCCTAGCTCAGCAAAAACGTCAAGTGCAACACGAACGGTTTGCTCGTCAGCCTTAGATCGCGGGTCAATTTCTAGCGCCATCTGCGCAATATCTTCATCAGTGAGTGCTGAATCGGCTGTCTGAGCACCAAGCTTTGGCTGAAGTGCCGTAAGCGCGCGGTAAACAGCTACCAGGGCTTCTCGCTGTGGTGCATGAGAAGAAAGAATGCGCTCGTTAACGCGCATGTCATGCGCATCAAATAGCATCTGGATTACAGAAGGCTTACCATCTCTACCTGCGCGTCCGCTCATCTGATTGAAGGCAACGCGACCAAACGGCAGGTGATACAGAATAACCTGGCGAATATCAGAGATATTGACGCCTTCGCCAAATGCGCTGGTAGCAATGATGCAGCAAACGTCCCCACGCCTAAAAGCGCGCTCAACGTTCTTGCGTATCTGAGGTGTTAGACCCGCATGATAGAACGCAATCTTATGACCAAGTTCTGGAATACGATGGCGCAGCATACGCGTCAGTGCCTGCGCTTGCTCCCTTGAATTGACGTAGACAACCGTTTTTGTGCCATCTGACACAAGAGAAAGCAGCGCACATTCCCTATCCTTAGCACCGCGAAGGTCCTTAAGTTCAAGGTTAGTACGAGCCGTTTTGTCTTTGTATACATGCTCTGCTTCAATGGAGAGAAGCTCACAGATGTTCTGAGCTGCCTGCGTGGTAGCCGTAGCTGTTGTGGCAAGTATCTGCGGACTCCCAAGCATCTTTAGTACCTGTGGCATTTGAGCGTAGGCAAGTCTGCCCTCAGAAGCATTCATACCCACATGATGTGCCTCGTCAAACACTACAAATGAGATGTTTTGCGCCTTGGCAAATTGATCAGCGTGGAGCGAGAAGAACTCTGGAGTAGTCAGCACAATATCAAGCTCATTGTTTGTCATGCGAGCAAACAGGTCTTCTCGGCTGGAAAGGTCTATTTCTCCGTTGAGTACCTCGACAGAAATTCCTAGAGGCTCAAAGATGTTTTTTATGCTTTGAACCTGGTCGTTGATGAGGGCGCGCAGCGGATAGACAAACACGCTCATTTTATGTTGCAGCAGCGCAACACGAGCAGCATGAACCTGGAAGATAAGCGATTTACCTCTACCTGTTGCCATAACAGAGAGACAAGACGTTCCTTGAGAGAGAACCTCTAGTGTTTTCTTTTGCAGAGGCAAGAGCTCTCTTGAACCAATCATGGACATGACCAGGGTCTGGGTGAGATCCTCAGAAGAAAGACTCTCCAGCTCATGGCGCTTTTGCTTTGCCTGTTCTTGGGAGGCCTCATCAGCCTCTGTAGTCTCCTTGGTAACCACAAGGGGCAAGTCAGCAGCGCTGCCGAGAAGATCTGCTTCAATGGGGCCGTCATCTTCATCGGTAAAGTCTCTGTAGAGAATGTCTCTGACCATGAGTTTTGGCTTGGTTCTACCCTGCCAGGTCTCGTTAACTGCCTCAAAAACCAAATCAACAGCACCGTCATACTCAGCTGCTGCCTCAACATGAGGTGTCCTGAACATAATGGATGAAATTGAAGAGATGCCGTTTGAAGCCATAAAGCAAAGGTGAGCACCACCTGCGCCAACACGCGAGCGATTCTTCATCACTACACCCTTGACGCCAAAGAGCGGCTTTTTATTACCCTGACCAAAAGGTTGCAGCGCCTCAAGGGCGTCAATGGAGTTGATGGTAATTTCATCAAGGCTTACCAGGGCAGTAACTTCTCCTGAAGCCTCAAACTCTTCTTCTGGAAGCTCTGCCATAACTTTTGATAAACGCTTTCTAAATGCGTCAATCTTTGATGTTTCTACCGTTACGCCAACGGCTCCTTGGTGGCCACCAAAACGGACGGTAAGGTCTGCACACTGTTCAACGGCGTGGAATAAATCAACGGAGCCAACAGAGCGGCCAGAACCGCGAGCAACTCCATCTTGGATGGTAAACAGAATGCAAGGCACGTGATAGCGATTAACAATTCTTGAAGCAACAATGCCCTTTACGCCCTCATGCCAACCCTCTTTGGCAAGCACAATTGCGTGACCGCCGTCGTAAATTTCTTTTGCCTGCGCAAGTGCTTCATCGGTAAGCTTTGCCTCAATAGCACGACGCTCGGCATTAATCTCTTCTAGCTTGCCAGCAAGAATGGTTGCCTCTTCAGCGTCTTCTGTAAGAAGAAGGTCAAGCGCAATATCAGTAGTACCCATGCGCCCTGCTGCATTAAGGCGAGGAATAATAGAAAACGGCAGATTATCTGCAGAAATCTGAGCAATATCTTGACCAGCAACAGCTGCAAGAGCTACAAGACCCGGACGAAGGCCTTTCTGCAAACGCTTAACGCCTTCAGAAACCAATGCGCGATTCTCTTTGTTGAGCATCATCATGTCAGATAGCGTGCCCAACATAGCAACATCAATGTAATCAAGCCACAGCTGAGGTTGACCAAGAAGCTGTCCTAAAACCTGAACCAGCTTAAGAGCAACACCCGCACCAGCAAGTTCTCTGGAAGGACAATCCTCAACAAGCTTTGGGTCAGTGACTGGAACACCCTGGGGCACCAAATCTGCAGGCTCATGGTGATCAGTAACAACAACATCAATCCCCTGCTGCTGCAGCCATGCAACCTCTTGAGCAGCAGCAATGCCATTGTCTACCGTAATAATTAAATCTGGCTTTCTATCTTGCAAAACTCTTGCAAGAGCCTCTTTAGAAAGTCCGTATCCCTCACCAAAACGATGCGGAATATACGGCAAAACATCTGCTCCCAATCGACGTAAAGCCAGGGTAAGCAAACACGTTGAGCTCATTCCATCAACATCAAAATCACCAAAAACGGCAATCTTTTTATGCTCAACAATTGCCTTATGAACGTGGGCGGCAACCTCAGCCATTCCAGGAATACACTGTGGATCAAGCCAATCCCTTTGCAAGGATGGCGAGAGAAACTCTTGAGCTACGGCTACATCAGTAAATCCACGTGCTACTAATACACGAGCAACAAGTGGCGTAACGTGCAATTCTTTTTTAAACAGCGACTCTAGATATACGTCTTGTGTAAGAACACTCCAACGAGTGCTTTTCTCGATGCCGGGCATCATGTCCTCTTTTCTGTGGCGGCAGAGCCAGCCAGGGGCACCTCGGGCGCCCGCGAATGTTTATCTCTTTCATTCTACCCATGTCACCGGACAAAAAATGACTAGCCCACAAATTAGTGGGCTAGTCATAAAAAATTTAAATCAAAGTTGCTTGCGCAGGACTATCAAGAAGACGGACTTCTCGTCAGGCGAACTTAAAAATCAACCACGCCGTCAGAGTTTTCCCACTCCTCAACAAAATCACTGTAGGTACCTGCAAGAATTGCTTCTCGTGCCTGGCGCATGAGCTCAAGCAAGAAGTAAATATTGTGCATAGAAAGCAACTGACCGCCCAGCATCTCATGCTGTTTAACCAGGTGATTAATGTACGCGCGAGAATATCCGCCCGTACAGACAGGACAGGTGCACTTGGCATCAATAGGGCCTGCATCTGCAAAGTACTTTGCGTTCTTAAGGTTCATGCGGCCCTCATGGGAAAACGCAGTGCCCATACGAGCAGTGCGCGTTGGAAGCACGCAGTCAAACATATCAATGCCACAAGCAACACCGCGGATAAGCGTGGACGGATTACCAACGCCCATCAGGTAGCGAGGCTTATTGCGAGGCATGTAATCGGCACAAAGTGGCGCCAGCGTCTCAAACATAACCTCGTGAGGCTCTCCAACAGAATAGCCACCAATGCCATAACCGGGGAAATCGCCAATGGACTCAAGGTGCTCAATGGAGCGCCTGCGCAAATCAAGGTGCATGCCACCCTGAACAATGCCAAAGAGTGCCTGATCAGGGCGGGTATGAGCCTTAAAGCACCTCTCGGCCCATGCACTTGAAAGCTCAACACCACGCTCAACTTTTTTGCGCTCGGCAGGATAACCTACGCACTGATCAAGCTGCATAACAATGTCTGCACCAAGGTTTTGTGCAATTTGCATATTAGTTTCTGGCGTCCAGTACGACCATGCGCCGTCGTAATCTACTGCACGGAATTTAACACCCTCATCAGAGAGCTTCATGAACTCCTCGTGACTAAAGACCTGGAATCCGCCTGAATCCGTCAGAATTGGTCCATGCCACTGCATAAAGTCATGCAGGCCGCCCATCTGTGCTACCAGCTCATCTCCGGGACGCTGAGACAGGTGATACGTATTTGCCAGAATAATCTTGGCGCCAAGGTCACGGACGGTATCGGTCATCAAACCTTTAACGGTTGCCTTGGTTCCAACCGGCATAAAAATAGGCGTTGGAATATCACCATGGGGCGTATGGAAGATGCCGGCGCGTGCATGCGTCTTAGGATCTTCGGCGAGAAGTTCGTAGGTAAACCAAGAATCTTCTTTTTTCTCTGCCCAATTTTCTGTGTGTACGCAGGAAATTTTGGTGGTAAAACCCTGTGCTTTTTTGGAGCCGTCTGGCATGTAACCTCGATTACAACGTGCGGAGAGCATCAACCAAAGCTGTCTTGCCCTCTGTTTTCTGGTCCTTCATTTTTATCACACGTGCAGGACATCCCGCTACCACAGCGTTTGCTGGAACGTCCTCAACTACCACAGCACCTGCTGCAACAACAGCGCCTTCGCCAACACGAATGCCCTCGATAACCACAGCATTTGCGCCAATAAGGACGTTATCCTCAACAATAACTGGCGTAGCAGATGCAGGCTCAACAACACCAGCAAGAACAGTGCCGGCACCAATGTGGCAGTTCTTACCAACGGTTGCACGGCCACCCAAAACAGCACCCATATCAATCATGGTGCCCTCACCAATAACAGCACCAATATTAATAACAGCGCCCATCATAATGACGGCATTGTTACCAATCTCAACGCGCTCACGAATCAGTGCACCTGGCTCAATACGTGCGTTTACGTCCTTCATGTTCAGCAGAGGAACACCGGAGTTTCGACGGTCGTTCTCGATATCAAAATACTCAAATGCGTCTGCGTTCTGCTCAACAACACTCTTGAGCTCGGACCAATCGCCAAAGACTACCTTTGAGGTACCCTCTCCATACACGCGAGAAGATCCATACGACACAGAAGCTCCCTCGCGTTCTTTAACGTAGAGCTTAATGGGGGTCTTCTTCTCTGACGTAGCAATGTAATTAATAATTTCCTGGGCGTCCATGCGCGTCCTTTCTTAGCCAAATAGGCGCTGGCCCATAGAGGCCAACGCGTATATTTATCCAAAAATCAACTCTTCAAAGGTATAAAAACCTGGAGATTTTGTAAGCAATTTCTCAGCACACGCAACCGCACCGTTCACAAAAATCTGACGAGACGTTGCGCGATGAGTCAGGCAAACTTCTTCATCCTGTCCAAAGAAATGCACCTCATG
>USKU01000065.1 GCA_900555335.1 uncultured Atopobium sp.
CGCATTCCTTTCTGATATGGATTATTTAATTTCTCCGTGAGCAGATACTATCATATACATACTGAACAAATGTCGCCTCCGGTCGACATATTCCGCGAACGTACAAAAATTTTAAATGACTTTTAAAACTATTTTTCAAAATTTGATAACATTTCTGCAGGTAAACTATTACGCAACTCAGAGTTGACAAATTTCCAACTCAACTTGGTGGTGTGCAATCAAGGCAATTTTTAGAGTAATAGCCATCACATGTGAATCCCACCACATCACCAACAGAAAGGAACAGCCATGTTACTGAGCGAGAAAATCATGAGCCTCAGAAAGCGTAATGGTTGGTCACAAGAAGAGCTTGCACAACAGCTTGGCGTTTCGAGGCAGTCAGTTTCTAAATGGGAGTCTATGGCTTCCATGCCTGATATTCAAAAGATTATGGCTATGAGCGAGCTCTTTGGCGTTTCCACAGACTACCTGCTCAAAGACGAGCTTGAAGAGCTTCCAGCCACTGCCATCGCTGTTGATTATGCGGCCTCTTCGGGGCAGGGTGGCCCTTCGGATCCCGCTGCCGCAAGCACCGCAGACAGTCCTGACGGCGACACCGCCGGCGAATCTTCCACTGACGACGCATCCACCAGCAAAACTGTGGCACCGAAGCTCAGCGTTTCTCTCGACACAGCCACCGAATACCTTGATGCAATCGCACGAACTTCTCGCCCCACGGCAGGCGCAATTACCCTCTTTATCCTGGGACCTGCGCTTCTTGTCTCGCTTGCAACATACAGTGAAGATGCGCTCTACTTTGATCCGATGCGCATTTCTCCAGATGCGATGGGTATCGCAGGCATTTGCATCATGATGCTCTTCATTGCTGCGGGCGTTGGCCTGCTGATTCTCCAGGACATGAAACTCGCGAAGTTTAAGCAGCTCAAGGAAGCTTCTCTCGAGCTCCAGTACGGTGTCGAAGCCGCTGTTCGTAGACGTGCCGAGTCAACCGAATCGTTGCGATACATGCAGCAGGCCGCCGGCGTCTGCCTCACCATCCTGAGCGCAATCCCCTTCCTTATTGCATCGTACTACGGGACTGGTCTCATCTTTGCTCTTGGCTCCTTCGTGGCAGCAATTCTTGTCTCTCTTGGCGTTTACCTGCTGGTTTACTCGGGAATTCTTAGAGATGGTTACAGGGTTCTTCTTCAAGAAGGCGATTTCTCCCATGACGAGAAAAGCAACAAGAGAGACTCCAAATCCGCAGCATTGAAGTACAGGCCAATTGCCAGGGCGTATTTTGGCACCATTACCTTGCTGTACGTGGGCTATAGCTTCATCACCAAGGATTGGAAAAGTTCCTGGATTATCTGGCCTGTTTCCGCGCTCCTCTACCACATCATTATCAGCATCCTGAACGCTCTGAAGAAACGATAAGCGCGACTGCTCGACTGTCAGAGCGCGACCGCTCGGGCGCACGGCAGACACGCTGGTTGAACGTGCTGGTCAGGTGTAACTCACAAGAGCTCGGTCTTCTCGACAGGCCGAGCTCTTTTGTGTATAGCTCGGCGAAGGCTCCTTTTAGCCTGAAAAGTACAAAGAATCTGTGTTTGGAACACAGATTCTTTGAAGAAATCAGGCAGAATCCACCGATTCTTTTATGTTTTCAGGCAAAACCTACCGATTCTTTTCAGAAATCAGGCGCAGCTACGCGATCCAGAATTAGTTGCGACTTATGCGCGACGAGACGCCTGGTACTTCTCGAAAGCAGCCTTGTATTTCTGCTCCTCTTTCTTGAACATGGCGTTGAAAATCAGGGTAGTTACCAGAAGAATGACCAGGTACAGTGCGGTAAATGACATCCAAGCCTGCGCCATATTTGGAACCCATCCGCCAATAAGCGCCATCGCCACAAGCGTTGGGAACAGGCAAACATTGAAGCCAAGGAACCTCTGAAGATAACTAAGCTTGGTAATCAGGGGCTGATAGTTGAACCAAATCTGCTGGTAAACACCTGAGCACACGCCCGCAGCAATCAGCGTGAGGAGCGTGATGTTATTTTGCCTGTCCCCATAATTGGTTGCCAGCGCGATGACGCCATACACAAGCGAGATGCCGGTGAAACATATCGCTCCAGAAGAAATTCCCTTGCATACAATTTGACCTGCTGTTTTATTGAGTCCCTCGTCAAATTCTAGCTGAGTCTCTCGCTCAGTTTCTTGCCAGTTTTGTGATTCGTTGCGTTCCATGATGTTCCCTTCTCTGGGATAAAACTGCTGTTAAAGTGCTTGGTTTGGGTGTTGTTTGACATCAAAATCGTGCCACACGAGAAAATCCTCTAGCCCTTACGCAATTCCGATGCGTCGTTTGATCTCGGAGGCATACTTTCTTGAAGCAACAAGGGGTTTCTCGCCAAGTGACAGCAACATGCGGCCGGAACCTGCAGGTTTGATACCCGTAACGTGGTCCAAATTGACCAGTTCCTGTCGAGAAATGCGCACAAATGCTGTATCTTTCAGAGCATCCTCAAGCTCGGTCAGGCGGCTAGAACTTTCTAGCGTCTCGCCGTTTACCAGGTGAATCAGCGTTACGTTTCCGTCCGTTTGGATCCATGACACATCCGCGAGAAGAACGACGCGCCTGTTGATGGTGCCGGGAACGTATCCAGTCATCTTTCCGTCAACCATCTGGAGCTGACGAACAATTCCCGAAACGCGCGGCTCATCGGGGCCGCTCAAGATGGTCACTTCGATTTGCGCGCGACCCTTTTCTTCAACTACACGAATTTCCATGACACTTCCAAACAACTTACTTGATCAAATGTCTCGTTTTCTTGCTGTAGCGGAACTGCGCCCCGCTTGTCTCCTTGCCTTAAGGCATCTTTAGAATAACGGTTGCATCTCTTATGTAGGACCTCATGTCGCTCAAATGCACTAACTGGCGTGTGAAGTGCAATCTTTGCGCTTCGGGCGCCGTTCTTGCGCTTGAACGGCGTTTTGTGCACGCCCGAGCTTGCACTCGCGAGTGCACACGCTCACAAGCGTGCACGCCCGAACTCGCACGCTCGAACGCATGTGCGCGCCAGCGTCTACACAAAAAGCCGCCCTCAAAATGAGAGCGGCTTGAAGTTACCGTGCGCCATGCCTGCGGTTTTGTGCCTGCAGGCCTTGCAGCTGCGCTTTGCGCCATGCCTGCGGGTCTACGCACCCGCGAGCATCAACCTCGCTGCAGCTTAGTTCCTAGCTGCGTGAAGCTTGAGCGTACCCAGTGCAAAGAGAACTGCTGCGCTGCCTGCAATAGCGAACATAAGCGTGTTCTGCAGTGCGTCGTCGCCAGTGTAAGGAGTGCGGGACTTGCGAGGCTTAGGGACAACAGGGTTGGTGGTGGTGTTGGTATCTGTGTCGATCAGACCATCGCTGACGTGAGCGGTGTTTACAACCGTAACGTCCTTCTCGCCCTTGTTGACCTTGACCTGGAAGGTTACGGTGAGCGTGTCGCCCGAAGCAACGTTCTGCGTCCAGGTTACGGTGCGCGTAGCTGGGTCGTAAGTGCCGCCGTTATCAGCAGAGCCGTCAACGTAAGTTGTGTGCTCTGGGATGACATCGGTGATGGTGACATCGCGAGCGGTGTTGGTGGTGTTGGTGTAGGTAACGGAGTACGTAAGCACCTGACCAGCAGTTACTTTGTTGCCGTCGATGGAGTTGCCCTGATCGTCCAAGACATCCTTCTTTGGCTGAGGCAGAACTACCCAAACGCCAATGAAGTGAGCGTTCTTATGGTCAATGACCTCGGAATCGTGATCGTAGCCAATGAACACCCAAGTTCCGTCTGGAGTCTCAACACGAGTGACGCCGCCAAGTGGCTGATCAGGGGTAACGGTGGTTCCGTTAGGAATTCTGGTCTGCTTACCAGGAAGCAGGTCCAGGACCTCCTGAGGAAGCTCCCTGTTAGGAGTGCCACTTACAAACTCGTGGGTCTTCTCGTACAGAAGCTCAGTAGTTACCTTGTTGGAGTGAGCAACGTTTCCGTCGACAACCTGCATAAGCTCGTTATCAATGTTGGAGCCGTCTGTCTCTACCTTGCTGTTTGTAACTGTCTTATAGGTAATAACAAACTTCTTGCCGCCATTTGCCTTTGTAAGCAGGTGGTCTTTGATGTCAACGGTAACCTTCTGACCGTCAACAGCAACGGTATAGTCAGTACCTTCGGTCAGGGTCTGGCCGTCAAAGCTTACGGTAAGGCTCTGGAAATCAAGGCGCTCGTCAAAGGTGTCAACCATGCTCATCGACTTAATCTTGCCGATGGTATCAATACCCTGCTTTGGCAGCGTAAAGGTGCCGGTATACGTAATGGTTTCTCCAGCCTTAGCAGGAGCCTGTTCTGGATCAACTGCCTTTACGGGAGCTGGAGTAATTGCCTCAGTGTACACACCAAAAAGGCTGCCGCTGGTAGCTGCACTGGTAGACTCAAACGTCATGCTGTTTGACTTGGACTTAACAGCAAAACCTGCAAGGTTCTTCTCCTGGTCAGGACCAGAAGTTCCACGAACTGGATTCCAGGTAATATTGTTGCCACTGGTGCTCTCAACAAGAATGTTCCTGTTATTCATAACAATGCTATCGATGGTGCTATTGGCGTTAATGAGCGAGAAGGTCTCGTTTGCGCCAGTGTCACCGACAACGTCAATATCGCTTGGCTGCATGACAAGCTTAAGGTCACAAGGGGTGCCATCGGTGTACTTAAGCTCTACTGTCACGTTTGCGCTGATTGCATAGGATCTGAACATATCAGCAGTGTAGCTGGGGTGATTTACGTCAATGTAGTCCATGATCTGGAAGGACTTAGTTCCCCAGTTCTCATCAACAGTCAGAAATGCAACATCAGTCTTATTTGGATTGTTGTAATCTGCGTTGGCGTTCTTAAGGGTAAGGTCCAGCGAGTTAATGGTGACATAAACGTCAACGGACTTGCCGTCAACAGTGCCAGCATTAGAGAACTTCAGCGAGAGAGGCTGAGCATACTGCTGGTTGGAGCCATCCTTGGTTGGCTGAACAACAAAGGCAGTTGAAGGAAGATTGCCTGTGTCAGAAGCAGGAATCTCTATGCGCTTAACGCCAGCTCCCTGCGAGAGAACAGTCATGTTGTCCCTGGTCAGCGTGAACTGGTAAATGTTGATCTGGGTAAGATCACTATCGTCTTTCTGGCGATCAAGTGCCTGAGCTGTATTAATAGACATAAACAGGCACGCCACAACCATGGTTAGAAAGACTGAGATTCTCTTAAGAAAACCCTTTTTCATGATGGCCCCTCAAAAAGATGTGCATATTACATCTCTATTTTCTTACAAATTGATAGCCAAAACATAAGAGAAATCAGTATTCACATAAAAAGTGAATTTAGCTGATGAATAGTATAGTTTGTATGGACAATACTATTTTAAAAATAGTTCAAATTTTTGTGTTTGTCCCGCATCTGCTGCGGATGAACATGAATTCAGCTTAGGGCGCTTCAAGGTGCTGCGTCACACGATGCCGAACCAGCCTCCGCGCGAGCCTCAGCCTCTGCTGCAATCCGCGCTTTAGTTTGCCTCGTTAGGGCGAGAAGGTCTGCCCGCTTGATGATCGCTTGGATCTTGAATTTTCTCTGTCTTGGAGCAAATCCACGCAACGGTATAGCCAATGCAGCCGATAAACAGGCAGGTTAGGCCCAACATAAACATTTTCTCGCCAACGCCAAAGTTAATTTCATATTGAATTTTGAGCGCCAGCGGAGGATCTTGCAGAGGAAGTCCAGCCTTAGCAAACAGGTAATATGCGCCCATGAGTGCACTTAAAATACCTGAAATTAAAAATCCCTGTGAAAGGTTTTTGATTACTTGAGCTGCTTTGTTCATGGCGCATCATCTCCTTATGTGGCTATAGTAAAGCAAAATGGCGAGAAACCCAAAAAAGAGAGCCGGCGGATGAACTGCCTCCCATTTCTTGGACACGAGAAATGGGAGGCAGTTCAAAACACACCTAAGTCAGATAATCTGTCAAAAAGACGTATACATGACGCTGAAAATACCTCAATCATGCAGATTATCTTCATTAGATGTGTAAAATGCCCGCAATTGAGCAGAATATCTGACTTAGGTGTGTTCCGTAGATACAGAATTTATCGATAGTTAAATTTCTTATATAAGTCTATTCATGTTTAAGCATATTAGATGAAGTTTATGCATAGAGATGCATATCAGGTAGTGCGACCGCCTAACTGCCTGGCTATCTTGATTAAGAACATGTCGATTCTTCAGCAGAACCTACCAAAGCTGCGCTATTTTGTGGGCCAGGCCTAAAAGCCAACGCTAACACGCTGAAGAATCATAATCCCCCGCGCAGAAAATGCACGGGGAATCTGCATTCAGTAGGCAAAGTGGACGTATAAGCCGGGTTCTGTCGCGGACAACCATTTATCTACTACCAGCATTGCTACTGGTCTCTAGCGCGCAACCCGAGCGCAGTGCGGGCCACACCATAGCGCTCCTATTTGCGTTTGCTCCGGATGGGGTTTACCAAGCCACGCTGTTGCCAGCATGCTGGTAGTCTCTTACACTACCGTTTCAGCTTTTCTCTTTACGCGAATGCGCAGGTGAGAGTCTTCTTTTCTGCGGCACTTTCCGTCGGGTCACCCCGCCTGGCCGTTAGCCAGCATCCTGCCCTGTGGAGCCCGGACTTTCCTCATAGCACCCTTCCAATTGGCTGGATGGGCACTCCGCGGTTGTCTGGTCCACTTTGCATGGGCGATTGTATCACGTTCATAAGGCTGGAGGCTCCGAAGTCAAACAATCTCCAAGTAAATGAGATGTTGCAGCATCAATCCGCGCGGGTTTCTCACCATACGCTGAGTGGCGAGAAGGGTGTGATTTGGCACGTCGTGTTCATGAAAAGCAACAGTTGCCTCTTTGAATGCTGCTATGATGGATAGGCTTACATACGAAAGGACTAGCATGGGACTCTTTGATCTTTTCAAGAAATCTTCTAAGACTGCTGCACCAGAGGCTCTTGTTGTTTCTGATTACACTGCTAAAACAATTTATGCGCCAGCAAGCGGAAAAGTTGTTGCGCTAGAGAACGTTCCTGATCCTGTTTTTGCAGGTGGCATGCTTGGCCAGGGTCTGGGTATCTGGCCTTCCGA
>USKU01000066.1 GCA_900555335.1 uncultured Atopobium sp.
CACTATTACGCCGGATAACCTACACATGTTTAGGCAGCTTGGGTGCACCAAAATTCAAATTGGTATTCAAAGTACGCGCCAAGAGATACTTGATGCAAACAAACGCCAGATGTCAGCCGCGCAGATTAAGCGAGCTTTCTCGCTCATCCGTTTATACGGATTTAAAATCCATTCTCATTTGATGGTTAATCTTCTTGGAGCAACGCCTGAGGCAGATAAACAGGACTTCAAGACGTTTGTTACAGATCCGGGATTTCTTCCCGACGAGATTAAACTCTACCCCTGTGCGCTGGTATCTGGAACGCAATTGGTCCAGAAATACCGTGAGGGTGCATGGCAGCCATACGCCAAAGATGAGCTGGTAGACGTGCTTGTTCAAGACGTGCTTGCAACGCCTCCATACGTGCGTATTTCTCGCATGATTAGAGACATTAGTGCCACCGATATTCTGGTGGGAAACAAACACACCAATCTGCGCCAGATGGTTGAGCAAGAGCTTGCTGCTAAAGATGTTGCAAGCCGCGTGCAGGAGATTCGCTTTAGAGAGATTAACCAGCAGCAGGTAAGTGCTGCAGAACTTACCCTTCAAGACTTTGTTTACACTACCGCGGTCAGTGACGAGCACTTCCTGCAGTGGGTAACTGCTGACAATAAAATCGCAGGTTTCTGTAGACTTTCACTTCCCCACTGGGACAAACTGATCGCTGGCGCATGTGATGTTACCGCCAATGAGCTGCTGGTACAGCCAGGTCAGGCCATGATCAGAGAGCTCCATGTGTACGGACAGGCGCTTTCGCTGGGCTCAGAAGGAATGTCTGCTCAACACCAGGGCTTGGGCCAAAAGCTTCTTGCTAAAGCCTCCTCTATCGCAGCTGAAGCGGGTTATACCAGCCTAAACGTCATCAGCTCAATTGGAACGCGCGCTTACTATCGCGCACAGGGCTTTACCGATGCAGGACTCTACCAGCAAAAAGCTCTGTAAAGGGGACGTGGCCTTGCACCTCTAGACAAGCTTTATACGCTTACTTCATACGTCGCAAAAAAATGCCGAGAAGACCGTTGATCTTCTCGGCATATTCATGAGCGCCACCCTCTCCTGGACGCAAATGGATCTTAAGGAATCAGCGACAAAATCTGAGAGAGATTCTTCTTGCCGAAGTCAACCTTCTGGCCGTCGTTGATAACCAAGCAAGGAACGCTCATGACATCGTAGGTGTCTTTGAGCTCCTTGAAGTGGTTGATGTCGTAGACATCGCAGGTAACTTGAGGATTATCCGCAGCAATACGCTGAGCAGCAACAACAACATCTGGGCACATGGTACAAGAAAGTCCTACCAAGACCTGCAGGTGCGTCTTTGACTCGATGGCGGCAATGGATGCCTTATCCTCGTCACTAATAGGCTGACCGGGACCTGCAGCGTTG
Source organism: uncultured Atopobium sp. (assembly GCA_900555335.1). GTDB lineage: Bacteria > Actinomycetota > Coriobacteriia > Coriobacteriales > Atopobiaceae > Lancefieldella. Next base: position 1,424 of record USKU01000066.1, read on the forward strand.
TAAAGTCCCAGCACAAATGAAGTAAACTCATGGCCGCCAGGAACACCGTGGAACGTAAGACCTGTTGGAGTGCCATCCTGTGTGCAAACACGAACAACAGGAAGGTTCTTCTCGCCCGTGCCTGAAACCGTCTGAACGCTCAGCTTGTCGGTCATAGAAGCAAGCTCTTCCATGTAAGCTACAAGCTCTTCAGAGACAGGTCTTTGATCAAGCTCAAGCTGAAGCACAAGCGGACGTGCCATGCGCTCAAAGACAGCGTTAAGCTGTGCCTTCATGTCGTCAGTGAAGAGCTCTCCGGAGTCAGAGACGGTCTTGGCCGCTGGAGCCTCAGGAGCTTCCTTTTTAGACGAGATACGCGTGACGTTCATCTGTGGAACCAGGTCGGTCTTTTCCTGAGCGCGCTTGATATAGCGCTCCATCTCGGTAGCGGTAGTTGCCGCCTGACCAATAGCTGTTGCAACCTGACGCAATGGCTTTTGGCACACATCGCCTGCACCGAAGAGACCTTCACAGGTTGTTTCCTGGTGCTCGTTGGTAATCAGATAACCGTAATCATCAGTCTGTGCCAGCTCTTTTACCAGGTCGGTCTCTGGCGCGTAACCCGCGAAGACAAAGACACCAATAGAATCGCCATCTTCTGGAGCAAACTTGGTCTTCTCGCCCGTCTTGAGATTCTTGTACGTAATAGATCTAAGTGCGGAATCTCCGGCAACGGATTCAACCTGCGTGTTGTAGAGAACCGTAATGTTTGGATTGGTGCGAGCTGCCTCGGACGACGCAGGAGCGCAGGTAAATGCTTCCTCGCGCACAAGAACCGTGACGTGCTTTGCGTACTTAGTTAGAAATACGCTTTCTTCTGCGGCTGCAAAGCCTCCACCAATGACAAAGACTTCCTTGCCGGTGAAGAACTCGCCGTCGCAGGTGGCGCAGTAAGCAACTCCGTGGCCCTGATAGTCCTCTTCTCCCACAAAGCCGACATGGCGCGGATGTGCTCCTGTAGCCAGGAGAACGGAGAGGCAGGGACGCTCACCTTTGGTAGTGTGAACTACCTTGACATCTCCGGACATGTCCAGGTCAGTAACTTCTGCCAGCAAAAACTCTGCGCCAAAGGCTTCAGCCTGCTTACGCATAGTTTCTGAAAGTTCAGAGCCACTAGTAGAGAAAACTCCCGGGTAATTAACGACCTCATTAGTGATAGTGATCTGTCCGCCAAAATGGTCCTTCTCGACAACTAGAACACGGTAGCGAGCGCGGGCCAGATAGAGGGCGGCGGTGAGCCCTGCAGGCCCACCGCCGATAATCACCGCGTCGTAGAGGTCTTTGACGTCGGTCATTGTAAGCTCCTAAATCTTAGAGCTGACCAACAAGGTCAAGGCTTGGCTTCAGGGTCTCAGCACCTGGCTGCCACTTAGCTGGGCAGACCTGATCGCCGTGCTCTGCAACAAACTGTGCAGCCTGGAGAAGGCGGAGAAGCTCCTCAGCGTTACGGCCAATGCCGCCAGCGGTGACAAGCTCAACCTGGATGACACCCTCAGGGTCAACGATGAAAGCACCGCGCTCAGCAAGGCCTGCATCCTCAATAAGGACCTCAAAGTTCCTTGCAAGAACGTGAGCTGGGTCAGCGAGCATTGGGTAGGTTACCTTAGAGATACGCTCGGACTCCTCGTGCCATGCCTTGTGGACAAACTCAGTGTCGCAAGAAACAGAGTAGACCTCTGCGCCAGCAGCCTGGAACTTGTCATAGTTGTTAGCAAGATCCTCAAGCTCAGTTGGGCAAACAAAGGTAAAGTCAGCTGGATAGAAGAAGAACAGGCTCCACTTACCCAGTGTGGACTCCTTGCTTACCTCGGTGATGTCACCGTTGTGGAATGCGTTTACCTTAAAATCACCAATTTGCTTACCAATAAGAGACATTGTTAGTTCCTTTCTGTAAGTAAAACAACTTATAAAACGTGCTACTTAGGAGTTTACTCTCTTTAACTCTTTTGTCAATAACAATAATGATTACTATTTATATTCACAAAAAGAAACAGGCCAGATTACTCTGACCTGTGAACAGTTGGTGGGCGTTATAAGATTTGAACTTATGACCTCTTCCGTGTCAGGGAAGCGCTCGTCCCCCTGAGCTAAACGCCCGAATATGTTTGCTGCTGGGGATGCAGCAAGGGATATATTACGAGAAACCCGCCCCTCTTGCAACCGTCAAACTCAACTTTTTTAGAAATTTGCAAAAGATCGGTTCGTCGTAACATTGATGGCTATTTAAATACCGCGGGCTATCAAATGAATGACCGCCTTTTAAACCTGTACGTCTTCTGCACCTCAATTATTAAAAAATAGGCAACTGGATTGTAAAAGCATACGGTCAGAAGTATTATGGCAAGTCGTTCGATTGAGGGAGAAACTTATGAACTTTCTGGAATATAACAAAGACGAGAAGCTTCACTTTAATTATAAGAAATCATGCGGTCTCTGGTTAATTGTTGTAGCTCTCATCATTTTTGCAGCTACCGTAATAGGTGGAAAGCAGATTATCAATATGTCCGTATTTAGCTTTGGATATGTTGCAGCCTTCTTATCTATAAATACAAATAAGAAAGTTCTCAATAAGTTTTCCGATGGTCCTTCAAGTAAGTTCCAGAACAAAATGTCTCTATACGCGGTGATTTTCTTATTCATTTTGATGTTTTTATTAGGTGGACCATTTTTTGCAACTGAAAACTGGAGACTTATTTGGTTGGGCGCGTTAATGGCCACGGCACTGCACTTTTTCCTCTATTACTTTGTACACGGAAAATCGATGATCTATTTGGCTATACTCTGCGCCGTTAATGTTGGTATAGGTTATATTTTTCCAGACATCCCACTGACAATAACTGCCTATATTGATGCGGCAATTAAACTTGGCTTTGGAATATACCTGTTCTTTTTCTCAAAGCCAACTCAACAAAAATAACCTTCGCCTAGAGACCGTGTGCGTCAAACGTGTCCTTAACCAAAGCCACAAGCATTGGTATAAACACAGCCACGCCTGCTAAAAGCATTGGATTGTCACGTACTTCCGGAATGTCCTGTAAGAAATTCTGCAGATCATAGACAAGACCAACGGCAACGGCAATAAGAATAGGTGCCAGAATAATCAAAATAGGATTTGGTGGTTTACGCATAAGGATGCTTTCTTTTACAAGTACTGCACACGCAGCGGTCCAATAGAGCAAAGATACGTATCAAGCCACATTCTGGCTTTTCTTCCTTACTTCTTCCCTACTTCTTACGCTTAACCTTAATTTGAATGCCAGAGGTATCTGGACGAGGTGACGTAGAAGCAATAGCGGGTTTCTCGCCATTTACAAAAGCCGAGAAACGCTGACGGAAACGATTCCACTTGTGGTAGATAGGCTCGTGATCATGAGATCTGAGACCCAAAAGCATGCTTGCTGCCAGAGTTGGAAGCAGATACTCAATAGCGCGCCAAAGTACAAAGCCTGCGGCAATTTCCTCACCAAACATGTGGCCAAACAGGAAGGCAAAGCCACCCTCTGCACCACCAGTACCACCAGGAAGTGGAATGGCCGAGGTCAAGAGCTCAAGCATTGAACCAGATGCAAGGCAGGTCAGAAGGTCTGCGGGTTGGCCGAGTGCACGCAGAACAAAGTATGGAAGTGCATAGAGGCAGCCAAGCTGGACCAAGGTAACCAGCAGAACAACGCACATCTCTGGGATGTTCTTTGCAGCAGTCTTAAAGCCGTTTGAGAACTCATCTACCTGCGTGTTAATGATGCCATGCCAGTGGTCGTACTGCTTTACGATACGAAGACGTGAAAGCAGCCTTAAACCCCAGTTGCCCACGGTCTTGACCATTTTAGGAAGCAGGCAAATGGCCAAGATAACTGCAACCATCACTATCTTTGCGCCAAACAAAATAACGCCAATAACCGTAACGTCGCCAAATTGCTCGTAGAAATAATTGGCCCTAAAGATAAGCATAAGAGCTGCAAAGATGCCCTCGCCTGCCTCGTACATAACAAAGCGTGTAAACTGCAAGGCTCCAGCCTGACCAACAGAAATACCTGCACGAGTCAGACGATAAATCTGAGCGGGAGCAGCGCCTGCGCCGTTTGGCGTAAGGTTCATGAAGAAGATGCCCGACGCCTCAACGCTCATCAGGTCACGGACACCAACGGGACTCTCGGGGTCTGTAATGACCGAGATAACATAGGCGAGAATACCCAGGAAATAGTAGACAAAATAGCAAAGAGCACCAGCAATAAGCCAGCCCGTATCTACGTCTGCTAGAGCAACAACAAACTCATCAAACTGACCAGAGAAAACGATATAGAGTGCGTACAGTATTACAACCGCAAAGAGGAAGAGAATGCTCTTTCTAACTTGACCAAAGCTCTCTTTTGCCTCTTCTACCTGCTCAGATGAAGAAGTTGGAGCAACACTAATCTTAGGCTTTTTGGTTGAAACACCCTTAACGGTTGTAGATCCAATCTTCACCGTTACCTTCGGTGTAGATGAGGGGTGCTCGGTTTCAGACGCGCCATCTGGGCGATCCATGGGCACCTCCTTGGACTCTGGATCACAATACGTGTACAGAAACACACTCTTTGCAGGTAAACGATGCAACCTCAAAGGGTTTCTCGCCACCTACCTGCTTTTCATTTTACATGAACCGTTCAAGTATACTCTTGTCGGCCTCAATAATGCCACCGCCACAAACTTCCTGGCCATCGTACAAAACCGCCGATTGACCTGCTGCAACAGTTTTTACCGGCTGGTCAAATTCAATAAATCCACATTGATTATCTGTGAGCGTAAACGTTACGGGAACCAGCGCGCCTGTGTGACGAGTTCTGACCACATACCTACCGTTAGCTGCAGGTTCTCCAGAAATCCAGTGCATGTCCGAGAGCTCCATGCGACGCGTCCAAAGTGCCGGACAGTTGAGATTATCGGTAACGTAGACCACATTCTTAAGCGTATCGGTTGCTACCACATAGCGAGCAGGTCCTCCACCGATGTTCAGGCCTTTTCTTTGGCCAACGGTAAAGAGGAATGCTCCGTCATGGGTGCCAAGAACCTTGCCTGTCTCCCACTCAATGACGTCGCCCTGCTTTTTCTGAAAAGTGTCCAGCAAAAACGTGCGCAAGCCAACGGGGCCAATAAAACAAATGCCGTCGGAATCTGGCTTAGTTTCTATGCCCAGACCTCGCTCTGCACACAGAGCCCTAACCTCTGCCTTGGTGGCAATGTGTCCAATAGGAAAAAGCGTGCGTTCAAACAAATGACCTGGTACACGCCATAGGAAATACGTCTGATCCTTGTGAGCATCTGCGGCACGCAAAAGTTTTTTGGTGCCCGGAACGTTCTGTGCATAGTGACCTGTTGCAACAAAATCGGCACCCTCTGCAAAAGCACGTTCTGCAAAGGTGCCAAACTTGACCGTCTGGTTGCACATAACGTCTGGATTAGGCGTGCGTCCGTGCTCATAGGCATCAAGCAGGTAATCCACAACAGTAGCCTTATACTCGGCCTCACAGTCCCACACGTCCAAATCAATACCAAGTGTCACGCACACGCGCTCAGCATCAGCCAAGTCATCTGCCCAGGGACACTTAAAGCCTGGCAGGTCCTTTGACCAGTTCCGCAGATAGCTAGCCTCGA
>USKU01000067.1 GCA_900555335.1 uncultured Atopobium sp.
TCAGCTTCGCCGCGCACTTGTAGAGCGCCTTACGGCAGAGTTTCCTGTTGCAGAAAGAGATCCTTTTACGGATACGCCCTCTATTGTCTTGTTTGTGGGCATTAATGGTGCTGGTAAAACTACCACTGTTGGTAAGATTGCTGGCCGTGCACATGCTAATGGCGTCAAGACCTTGATTGGTGGTGCTGATACCTTCCGTGCTGCTGCAATTGAGCAGCTTCAGGTATGGGGAGAGCGCTCTGGTATTGAGGTAGTAACTAGAGAGCGTGGCGCTGATCCTGCAAGCGTTTGTTTTGAGGTTGTTGAAACGGCAGAAAAACAAGGCACTGAACTGGTGCTTATTGATACTGCCGGACGTCTGCACACTTCATCCGATCTTATGCGTGAGCTTGCTAAGGTTGTTTCGGTTACCAGAAAGCGCGCAGGGGATATTCCTGTTAGCGTTGTCTTGGTTATTGATGCAACTACCGGTCAAAATGGTCTTAACCAGGCAAAAGAGTTCAATGACGCCCTGTCTTTGGACGGTCTTATTGTTACCAAGCTTGATGGCACCGCAAAGGGAGGAATTGCTCTGGCAATTTCTAACCAGCTTAACCTGCCTATTTATCGTATTGGTGTGGGCGAGTCAATTGATGATCTTCAGACGTTTGATGCTCGTTCATTCTGTGAAGCACTTGTTGGTGAGGGAGTTCAGTAATGTTTAACAGCCTGCAAGATAGACTGCAAAATACATTTGCCGCTCTGCGCGGAAAGGGCCGTCTCACTGAGGACGATATCAATTCAGCAATGCGAGAAATTCGCATGGCTCTTCTTGAGGCTGACGTTAACTACAAGGTAGTTAAGGAGTTTGTCGGCCGCTGCAAAGAGCAGTGCATGACCGCTGACGTGCTAGAGTCTCTGTCTCCAGCTCAAAACGTTGTCCGTATTGTTCTAGATGAGCTCACGGCGCTACTTGGTTCAACCGAGTCCAAGCTTACGCTGGCACAGAACCGCATTCCAAATGTCATTATGCTTGTTGGTCTTCAGGGCTCTGGTAAGACAACAGCAGCCGCAAAGCTTGCTTACCTGCTTAAGTCCCAGGGAAAGAATCCTTTGCTTGCTGCCTGCGACGTCCATCGTCCTGCAGCAGCAGATCAGCTTGAAACGCTTGGTTCCGAGATTGGCGTGCCTGTATATCGCGGTGATGGCAAAGATGCCGTTGCTATTGCGTCTCAGGCTATCCAGGAAGCTGTCGATCACCTCAATGACCTGGTTATTGTCGACACCGCCGGCCGTCTTCAAATTGACGAAGAAATGATGGAAGAGGCCGTTGCTATCAAGCGTGCCGTCAAGCCAGATCAGATTCTTATGGTTGTCGACGCCATGACCGGCCAGGATATCGTCAATGTTGTCAGCACCTTCGCCGAGCGCGTAGACTTTGACGGCGTTATCATGTCCAAGCTTGATGGCGACGCTCGTGGTGGTGGCGCACTTTCCGTACGTGAGGTTACTGGCAAGCCTATCAAGTTTGTTTCTATGGGCGAGAAACCCGATTCACTCGAGGTTTTCCACCCAGATCGTATGGCTAAGCGCATCCTTGGCATGGGTGATGTTATCTCTATTGTCGAGAAGGCCCAACAGGCAGCAGATGAGAAGCAGGTTGAAGATGCTGAGCGCATGTTGCGCGAAGGCTTTACTATGGATGACCTGCTTAATCAGATGAACCAAATCCGCAAGATGGGCGGTCTTGCAAAGCTTATTGGTGCTCTACCTGGTGGCGACCGTATGATGGCCCAGCAGGGTGGTGTGGATGACAGTTCTATGGGAAAGATTGAAGCTATCATTCATTCAATGACCAAGGAAGAGCGTGCACGTCCAAAGATTATTAACGGTCAGCGTCGTCGTCGTATTTCCATGGGCTCTGGTCGTAGTGTTCAGGAGGTCAATCAGCTTATTCGCCAGTGGGGAGAGATGAATAAGATGATGGGCAAGATGAAGGCTATGACTCAGGGTGGTAATGCAAAGAAGGGCCGCCGTGCTATGGAGTCTATGATGAAGAACATGGGCTTTGGCGGAGGTCAAATGCCACGCTTCTAGGCCTTACCATAAAATATTTTATATAAGAAATACTTTGGTTTGATTACTATCCCTACTGCTTTTTGTTACACATGGTAAACTCTCTCAAAAAGCAGTAGGGAGTTTTTATGTCAATTATACGTGTTGCCTTTATGACACTAGGTTGTATAAGCTTGGCACTTGCTGTGTTTGGTGTGGCGCTTCCTATTTTGCCTACTGTTCCATTTTTAGCGCTCGCAGCATTTTGCTTTGCAAAATCATCCGACCGACTCAATAATTGGCTAATTAATACAAAGTTTTACCAAAATAATCTTGCTGATTTTAAAGCTGGAAAAGGGATGACTATTAAGACTAAAACACGCACCCTTGTTACAGTAACCTTGGTCATGGCTGTAGGTCTAATTGTCATGCTTATGAAGGGTGTTATTGTTGGCAGTATTGTCCTTGTTATTGTTTGGTTAGGACACATTTACTATTTTGGTTTTAAAGTCAAAACGCTTGAAGAATAAACAATTGTTACAATAGCTTCTAGTTAGTTTCATTATTACTCGGTAATGATGAGGTGACAGATGATGCAGCGTAGAAAAAGAGTTATTGTAGGCATAACTATCAGCGCAGTGATTGTGGCATGTGTATTTATATGTATTTGGTTTAGACCGGAAGCGGTTAGGGAGCGAAACCTCGATTTTTTAAAACATCAAGCTGTGGAATTTATAAGGGAGCAATCAGCTGATAATATTTTCTCATATGAGAAATTTGAGTCTGGAGAATATAAGACTTATACCTGCAATATAAACGACGTGTATATATCTGGTCCAATTTTATCAATTGTAGAGAAAAACAATGAATTATTAGACGGTGGCATTTCGTGGGTTGTAAGTGTTAATGGAGAAATCATTGGAACAATCGAGCAAGATGCCGCTTTATATTCAGTTTCTCTCTCATCGCAAGATTTTGATCAATATATTCTTTATGGGACTGCTTATGTTCTACAAGCTATAAGCAGTCGCAAATTACCTGCCGTCTCCTACTATGAATACAATACAGATGGTGGAGGAGCCTTTCTGTCTGATAATATACTTGCAACATTTAATTACGGCACAGGAGACTATGGTTTTGTTAAGGCAGCCAGCAAATTTCCTTCTGCCAGTTCATTGATCACTTCTCGCTTAGGTTCAGAGTATCTTGATTTTATGGCAAACAAAGAGCGTGTAGTGGATCTTCTGTAAGACATAAAAAACGCGCGCTTCAGAATTGTTTTCTAAAGCGCGCGTAAATTATTCTCTAAGAAAAATCTAGTAGTGGATGATAATTGGATCTCCATCTTTGGCAATATCAAAGAGTTTTTGAGCGTTTTCATAGCTAAGGTTAATGCAGCCATGACTACCGCCAGTTCTGTAGATGTTTCCACCAAACGCACTTCTCCATGGGGCATTATGGAAGCCAACTTCTTGACCCTTTACGCCAAGCCAGAAATCAACGTGTGCATCCCAACCTGGTTTGCCATTCTCGTCATTTGGACCAAGAAGACGAGCGTTTCTGATATGACTGGTAATATACCAGACTCCTTCTGGAGTGTTGTGATGTCCGTCTGGGATACCCGTTACTACATCGGCTTCCCAAAGGATTGTTCCATCATCACCATAAAGAACAGCATGCTGAGTGGTAAGGTCAACGTCAATATAACGACCACCCCAGTCCTGCTCGCCCTGCTTAGTAAATTTGTCGGCTGACTGCTTTGTAGGTAGTTCAATCTTTGTTGCCTGGCCAGCGGACAGACCGTCAGAGATAGCTTTTACAGCAGCGTCATTATCAATAACCCAACCGTATGCACCAGCGGCCTTTGTAGTGAATTCTTTTCCATCCCAGCGCTTATACGTTCTTGAAGTTCCACGAGTATCTACTGCAGGAGCAAGTGTCTCGTTGACCCATTTGGTAATAGCGTCTGTATCAAATGAAATAGAGAGATTCTCGTCAAACTTAATCCAGCTAGCAATGGTGTCTTGATCAAGTTGATATGCAACAGAGTCGCCCAACATCAAATCAACCGCAGAGGCAACGTAGGAATTAGCTGTCTTCAGAGCGGCATCAAGATCTTCTGCGCTCATGAGGCTTTCTTGGCCAAGCTGTACAGTGGTGCTCAGATTATCAAAAGCGGTTTGCAAATCTTTATGGACGCCTTCAAGAGAAAGCCTTGTAGCAATAGCATCGTCAGCAAAAATGAACTTTTTAGCTGAGCTATCGTAGGTAATTCCATTGTTCTCAAGAGACTGAGCAGATTCCTTTGCCTGCTCAATTCTTTGATTGAAGAGTGCGTCCGCCTTGCTTGTATCATACGAGGCGGTAGCGTGAGGGCTTAAGGACCTGCTACGAGTAAGCTCTAGTGGCCACATCCAAGGATTCTGCTGGCTAATAGCATCGCGAGTATATCCAGCAGCGTCGTACGTCAAATCAATGTCAGATGCCTTAATGGTTAAATCTACGCCGTTTCCAGAGACTTGGACGGAGTAATTTGAGGCCTCGTTTGCTTTAGAAGCCTGTAAATCTGAAGCCGGTTTTAAGGAGTAGTCCTTACCATAAATGCTGGTTTGAGGCATAAAGAAGAAGTTAAAGAAGATTGCTCCACCCACATACACAAGGGCGAGAATACCAACGAGCACAGCAGGTATCTTCCACCACTGATGTTTCTTGTGAATAACGGGAGCCTCTTCTTTTTCTCCAAGCTCTGCGCTATCAACGGGAGCAATGACAGTTAAATCATCTGCCTGCTCTTCCGGCGCTTCCGCTGATTGCGAAGAGTCATTAAGTTGATTGGTTTTTACCTGCTCTTCACTGAGAGCAACGTACATATCAGTATCGCCAAGGCTTGGTACTGAGTCTTTAAGAGAAGGTGCTTTCTTTGTAGATTCCTCTGAGGAGAGAGGCTGTAGGTTAGCGGTATGAGAAGCAGAGCTTTTTGCAAAGTGCTTAGCCAAGGAGCACTCCTTATAAAATACGAAGTTACACAGCAAGAATCAGTGTGTTTTGACAAACAAGCTTTCTGTAATTGAGTCAAAGACACATCTATTTAGTGTAGTGCATATTCGTCACATATTTTATGGAACTTACGAGGAATTATTTTCCACAGGAGAAGAACAAAACTGGAGTAATATATACGACATTTAGAAATAATTATTTACCAATTGCAAGGGGAGCAATAGCGTATGCCATCAACTAGAGTCAATAGTATCACGCAAAAACTTAGATGCGTTTGTACTGCTCTTGCTGTACTTCTTTTATGCATTTCAGCTTTTCCTAAAATTGCTGTAGCTACTGCTTCAACTAGCCAATCAAATTCTCATTCTGCTAATCAGTTGTTACTGCATACTGATGTCAAATCATATGAGCTTCTTCCTTCTGATTTTGCTTCGCTTGTTGGCAATGATTCAACATCGTTTGATAATCTTGAGCAAGTTAAGCCTTATGAGGCAGTTAACCCTGATTCTCATCCAAACTTTAGCAAGGTAAGTGATTTTGTTTACCTAGATAGAGACCAGTTTGACTTGTCGCTTTTCTCGCCAGATGATTCCTTGAGCTATACAACAGATGACGCAGCGGTAGATGCTTACATTCAGACTCATCCGGAGCTTGCTGGCGTAACTGATCGTAGAATCTTGCTTCCGGTGTTTGAATTTGATTCAGACAATGATATTCAGGCTCACAGAGACAGAATTAATTCTTACATTGCTAATGGTCAGCTGGCACAAGGGTCGGTTGGTCAGGATAATACCGCTGTTATTGATACCAGTTTGCCTATGGGCCAGTATAAGCTGGAAAAAACACTCTCGTATGATCAAGAGCATGGCTTCTATTACATCTATACCATGCACGTAGGTATATCTGATATTAATCGCAACCTCACAACGTTTGTTGATAGCAACGGAAATAAGACTGAAAAACAAGGTCTGTTCCAGGCTCCAGAGGTAGTGGGTAATGACATTCTTGACCATAAAGAAGTTGACTCTTATACGATTTCTGCTGGTTATGATGGTGATGGTAATGTTGCTCGTCCAACTACGTATGTAACACATATTACGTATTACTACACCCTCGCGCACACCGCATATGTCTCTGATACTGGAACTACCTTAAAACCTATTGACGCTGGTCTTCAGAATGCTCCTGCTACCATCTCTTCTTACAACTATGACCATACGGTTGATGCAGGAACAAGGCGAGTGCTGGACATTGATGCCGTAACAGCTCGTCTTATGGCAGAGATTCAATCTCAAGATGTTACTCAGCTTTTCCCAGCAAGTGCTGCTACTCACAATGGAGATATTGCTATCAGTAGGACTGCTGGAGGTGATACCTATGATGTTTTACTGTTTGAGAATGGTCAATTTACTAATGACTTGACCTATACATCAGATGGTACGCCTCGTGTTGTTGATGCCGATGGCAATGCTGTTTATTTTTCTAACCACTTTAAGGATGTTGTCTATTCTTCGTACCAAGATGACACCTTGCCTGTTGGTCAGTATCGAATCGAATATTTGCTTACTCCGG
>USKU01000068.1 GCA_900555335.1 uncultured Atopobium sp.
TGACAGGACCCGTTGCATACGAAGCCAAAATAGTTGCCATCATCACCATGCGATGATCATTACACGAGTCCACAATGCAGCTGACGGGCTGTTTTCCTCCCGTGATACTAAGTTCTGTCTGATCTTCAGAGAGCTCAACGGTCACACCAAATGCCCTCAGTACGCTGCAGATACTTTGAACGCGGTCGGACTCTTTAAGACGAAGGCGCTGAATATTGGTAAGTCTACTTGTTCCAGGGATAAACGCAGCTAAGGCAGCAAGTACCGGAGCAAGATCGCACACCTCGGAGACAGAAATGGTAAACGGCCGCAGGTGATCCATCATACAAGCTGCACCTTTTTGCTGGCTAGAAACACGTGCGCCCACAAGCGATAACGCGGCTAAGATAGCTCTATCTCCCTGAACACTTTGCATTGAGAGCCCTGTGACCTCTACGCCTTGCCCAATTGCTCCTGCGGCAAGCCATGGCGCAGCGTTTGACCAATCTCCTTCGATTGAATAAACGCCTGGACAAACGTAGTGTTGAGGTTCAATGGTATAGGTGGCATTCTTTGCATCAAATACAGTAGTAACGCCAAAGTCTTTCAATACGTGCTCTGTGATAGCCAGATAGTCTTTTGACTGGATGGACCCTGTAATCTGTATTGTTGAAGATTCGTTTAACAAAGGTAATGACAGCAAAAGTCCAGAAATAAATTGAGATGAAATATCTCCTGGTAGCTCAAATAAACCGCCAATAAGTTTGCCTGAAACCTCAAGGATCTTCTCGTCTTGCCAGCTAAAAGACATACCATGGGCAGAGAGTTCTGAGACAAGCGGCTCTAGGGGTCGAGAAAAGAGTCTTCCTTCTGCAGAAATTGTGGCGTTTACGTTTAGCACGCCCAGAAGGGGGAGTAAAAACCTGAGCGTGGTGCCAGATTCTTTGCAGTTAAGCTGCACATTTTGAGGGCGATTTTGCTCTTTTGCAGGGACAACTCTAAATCCCTGTTTGGTTCTAGCGATAGTGGTGCCTAAAGCTTTAAGACAATCAACAGTTACTTGAATGTCCTCTGATGTGTAAGGACAGGTAATGTTGGTAGTGCCGTTTGCAAATGAAGCGCAGATGAGCGCGCGATGAGCGCATGATTTTGACGGGATGGCTTCTACCGTTCCAAACAAATCATGAGGAGTTATTGAAACATCCATTTTTCACACGCTCCATAACTAATTGCTTGATGTAAGAATACCGCAGTTGAGTGTCAGAGAAGGATATGGTTAAAATTGTTTGAAGATTAAAGGAGGAAGCAAGTGAATAAGCCTTTTAGTGCCGTAACTCAGGTTTTACGTGGTTATACGTACAATCAGGTTAAAGCTGTCGTTGAGGTTCTTGTTGATTCTCCTGTACATAACGTTGAAGTAACCATGAATACTCCAGAAGCTGCCTCGTTAATTCAGAAGCTGTCCAGTGAATATAGCTCTGATATCAATATTGGCGCTGGTACCGTACTTACTCTTGAAGATCTGCGGACGGCTCATAAAGCTGGTGCTACGTTTGTTTTAGCACCAACACTGCTCTCTGAGGAGATGTTTGACTACTGCAAAGAGCATGAGATTTTAAGTGTTCCGGGAGCGTTTTCGCCAACAGAGATTGCACATGCATTTGCTCTTGGTGCAGATATTGTCAAAGTATTCCCCGCAAATGAGGTTAGTTATGGATACGCCAAAAAGGTATGCGAGCCTTTAGGAAACGTACCGCTTATGGCGGTTGGTGGCGTTACAACAGATACTATTGCTGACGTATTTGCTGGTGGTTATGCCTATGTAGGAACTGCTAACGGCATCTTCAACAAAATCGATATCTTAGCTGAAGATAAGACTGCCTTAAACGAGTCACTACGTAAGCTTGCAGAAGAGTTGGAGCGTCTAGGACGTTAGTCTTCTTTTGCTAGCTCAATCAGCTGTTTAAGTTCTGTAAATGATTTGCGCTCAATACGTACATCACCAATGCCATAGATAAGCGCCATATCAATTGAATCTGTGTGGCTTTTCTTGTCATGAAGTGCTGCGCTGTAAAGTTCTTCCACAGTAAATGAAGTGCTGGTAGGAAGGTTATATGACTGCGTGAGTGTAATGATGTTCGCTGCGTCTTCAACAGAACAAAGATCAAGCTTGGAACAGGCTTTTGCCAACAGGGAAGTTCCAGCGGCCACACAGGAGCCGTGTCCAAGTTCGAAGTTGCTGAGCGTCTCAATAGCATGGCCAAGTGTATGGCCCAGATTGAGCAATTTTCTAGACCCTGCTTCTTTGAAGTCTGCTTCAACGATTGATTTTTTTATTTTGATACACGCTTGAATGAGTTCTTGCCTATGCGGCACGTCGATGACCTGCACAGGGTTTCTCGCTAAAGAGATTGTATTGAAGAGCTCATGTCCAGATAGAACGCCATATTTAATAAGTTCTCCGCAGCTATCTTGCAAGAGGGGAGTCGGAATAGAGTTCAGCAGCTCAAGGTCAACAATAACGGCCTTGGGGTTATAGAAGGCTCCAACCAGATTTTTTCCAAAGGGCAGGTCAATGGCAGTTTTTCCACCAATCGAGGAGTCAATCATTGCCAAAAGCGAGGTGGGAATGTGGATGAGCGCACAGCCGCGCATGTAGGTAGCTGCAGCAAATCCCGCAAGATCGCCAATAACGCCTCCACCAAGAGCTACGACAATGTCTTCTCGCGTAAAACGGTTTTCTGCAAGGACGCTTACCAGCTTTTGATACGACTCAAATGATTTTTCATGCTCACCTGTGGGAACTTCGGCAGTTGTGACAGAAAAACCAGCTGACTCTAACGAGGCGAGAAGGTCTGCGCCAAAGAGCTTGTTCAAATTTGGATGAGTGACCACAAGAATCTTTGACCCTGAGGTGTAGGAATGAATGAGGTTGCCGGCCTGCGCAAGCAGGTGATGCCCTACATGAATTTGATATGAGTCGGATGTTAGGTCAACAGAAATAGTATTCATGAGCTCCTCATTTGCTGGTTGAATTCATTTTAGCATGGGAAAATACCGGATGAAAATTACGCAAACCGTTACAAAAGGCAGTAAGTAGGCTGGGGTATACTTATGCACCATGACTCCGTAGCTCAGTGGATTAGAGCGTTTGCCTCCGGAGCAAAAGGTCGTGGGTTCGAAACCCACCGGGGTCACCACGTGTAAAAAACCGGCCATCACTGACTGGAGATTGTTTATATGTCATTGCAAGACACTGCAGGCAAGAGTAGCAAACGTTTTGAAGAAACGTATGAAGGCTTGACGTCAAAAGAAGTTGCAGAGAGAGTATCTGCAGGTAAAGTCAATACTAATACAGACGTCAAAACCAAATCTATTGCTCAGATTATTGCAGAGCACAGCTTTACGCTCTTTAACATAGTTAATGTTTTGATGGCGCTGCTTGTTGTTGTAACGGGACAGTACAGAAACGCACTGTTCATGAGCGTAGTTCTTGCAAACTTGGTCATTGGTATTGTGCAAGAGATTCGTGCAAAACGCATGATTGACCGACTGTCTCTTATGACAGCTCAGAGTGTTTGTGTAATTCGTGACGGAAAAGATACCTTTATCAAACCAGACGAGCTTGTCATTGATGATCTTGTGCGTTTGAAGACGGGCGATCAAATTCCTGCTGACAGTATTCTTGTGTCAGAGCACGTAAGCGTTGACGAAAGCCTTCTAACTGGTGAGGCAGAGCCTGTGCAAAAAACCGCAGGAGATGAGCTACTTTCGGGCAGTTTTGTCGAGAGGGGCAGTCTTGTTGGCAAGGTTTGTCGCGTAGGCCAGGAAGGCTACGCTGCACGTATTAACGCAGAAGCAAAGTTTGTTAAAGAGATCAACTCAGAGATTCTTACCACCATTAAGTCGATCATTCGTGCAGGCTCCATTGCGCTGATTCCGCTGGGTATTGGCCTTTTTGTCCGTACGTATTTCATTGGTCATGCAGATTTAAACGAAGCGCTTCTTTCGATGATTGCTGCCGTTATTGGCATGATTCCTCAAGGACTCGTTCTTCTCACCAGCTCGGTT
Organism: uncultured Atopobium sp.; assembly: GCA_900555335.1. Classification (GTDB taxonomy): domain Bacteria; phylum Actinomycetota; class Coriobacteriia; order Coriobacteriales; family Atopobiaceae; genus Lancefieldella. Next base: position 4,051 of record USKU01000068.1, read on the forward strand.
CTTGCTATTGCAACTATTAGGCTTGGCCAGAAGAACGTTTTGGTTCAGCAGCAATACTGCATTGAAACGCTGGCACGTGTAGATACCCTTTGTTTGGACAAGACGGGCACTATCACCACAGGAAACATGGAAGTTGCTCGTGTTTTGGATGCTTCGTTTACGCCAATTACTGAGGCTGCGGGTGCTCTGCAAGCGGCCGTAAACGTTGTCGGCGCAAACAAAGATGACGCTAACGATACGGCTACGGCAATCCTTGCGTACGCATCCAAGCAGGGGATTCAAAGCAAACGTCCTTCTCGCGTTGTGGCGTTTTCCTCCAAGAGAAAGTACTCTGGCTGCGTCACTGAGGACGGACAGGCATTCGTTATCGGTGCCGCCCAGTTTGTGCTTGGTCCCGAGGCAGCAGACGTTATTGCGTCGTCCGATGCGTTTGCGTCCATTGAACGCGTGCTGGTTGCCTGTAGCGTTGATGGATTTGACCAGAATGATACTTTCCAGGGAACTCCTCACCTCCTAGGTTATGTAGTGCTTAGGGATCAGATTAGAGAGACCGCCCCACAAACCATTGCGTACTTCCTTGAGCAAGGCGTTGACCTGCGCGTTATTTCGGGCGATGACCCTCGTACTGTCTCGGCTATTGCGGAGCGAGCGGGAGTCCCTCATGCCGACGGTTGGGTAGATGCAACCACACTGCGCACAGAGGCAGATATTGCTGCAGCTGTTAAGAAGTACCACGTATTTGGTCGCGTTACGCCAGAACAGAAGCGTGAGCTTGTTATTGCACTCCAGAATCTTGGCCACACCGTTGCCATGACCGGAGACGGCGTAAACGACATCCTGGCTCTGAGGCAGTCGGACTGCTCTATCTCTGTTGCTTCAGGTTCTGCCGCAGCTAGAAACGTTGCAGAGATTGTTCTGGCAGATAACGACTTTGCGCACATGCCAGAAGTTGTTGCTGAGGGTAGACGCTCTATCAATAACCTTCAGCGCTCTGCTGCGCTCATTCTTGTTAAGACGGTTTACACGGCAGCACTTGCGCTCTATTGCATTATTGCGCCACCATATCCTTTTATTCCTGTTCAGATGTCGCTGCTTTCATTTGCAACCGTTGGCCTGCCATCGTTTGTGCTGGCACTTGAGCCAAATCACGACCGCGTAAAGGGAAACTTCTTGGTCAACATTTTGCGCAAGTCCCTTCCAGCCTCTATTGCGGTTACCATCACGCTTGCGCTCCTTATGACTGCAGGTCATCTGTTTAAGCTCAACTTGTCTCAGGTGTCTACGATGGCGCTTATCACCACCGCAACAGTTGGTTTTGCGCTGCTCAGAAGGATTTCTTTGCCGCTTACCAAGCTCCGCATTGCACTTCTTGTTGTATGCATTGCCATTGTTGTTGGTGGATGCACGGTAGCACAGGACTTCTTCCGTATTGCACCTCTTACTCCACGTATCTTGCCATACTTGGCACTTTGTCTGGTGATTTCCGTTATCATCTTCAACAGAATTTCCGAGCGTTACATTCACAACTATGCAAAGGATCGATTCTTTGACCTGGTTGTGAGATTAATGGGAGGAAAGTCAACTTATAGCTCTTCTGCTGATACAAACGATTAAACTGAAGCACAAGCAAAGAGTTGTGGAGGGTGTATGCGTTGTCCAAACTGTGGATCTGAGGTCGATGAAGGGGCTTTAACCTGCCCTCATTGTCAGATTGATCTAAGTTTGACCCAAAGGATTCCTGTTACTCAAGCTCACTGGTGCCCTCATTGCGGCGCCTTGGTGCCTGCTGCTGCAGAAAGCTGCCCAAAGTGCGGCCTCCCTCTGCCACAGGCGGTGCCTGCCGCTCGTCCCGCACGAGCCATCAGGCCCACGCGCAACATCTCGCTCCCAGAGATTGACGCCGCTCCAGCACCTGGCGAGAAACACGATCCACTCGCAGATGCAGACCCTCATGCAGCGTCTTCTGCTGCAGTAGATCCTACTGTTTTGCAACAAATGCCAGCCGACAGCGCTGACCCAGACGCTACCAGCGCGTTTGCCTCGGTAAGTCGCAGGCCAGCTCCTCGCTTTGAGTCTGCAATCCCTTCCGAGCCTTCAAAAGAGAACCTCCCTGAAGCTGAAGGAATCCCACGTACACGCGTTATTCTGCTCTCAGCACTTCTTGTTACCTCACTTGTAGTAGCTGCAATCTTTGTCATTACGCATCCGTGGGACCCTCAGGCAACCGATAATCGCGCAAAGGTTGAGGCGCCAGTCTCATCTACTCCTACCACCACTCCTGTTACGCACCTTACGGGTCAAGACACTAGTGCAACTCAGCAAAATACAAGCTCGGATGCTGTTTTTGACGCACTTGATAGTGATTATCAGAAGCTTGGAGACCTCTCAAAGCGTCTTGATGATAACGAGAAAACCTTTGATCAGCTTGCCATTACTGGCTCTGATCAGGAGCGCGCTGATGCTCAACAGGAAGCAGAGCAGATTTCGCTGGATATTAGTAATGTTATCTCTGACCTTT
>USKU01000069.1 GCA_900555335.1 uncultured Atopobium sp.
CGATCAGCAAGGCCGTCAAGAACCTGCTCAAGCTGCTCACGAAGCATTGAATCAGAAGCTGCATCTGGTGGAGCAACAGCTGAAGAGTCCTCAATAAAGTCTCCAAGCTGGGAATCTTCTTCTTCACCAATAGGCGTCTCAAGAGAGACAGGCTCCTGGCTAATCTTCTGAATCTCGCGGACGCGATCAGGAGACATGCCCATTTCTGCGCCAATTTCTTCTGGAGAAGGATCTCTACCAAGATCTTGCAGAAGCTGACGCTGAACACGGATAAGCTTATTGATGGTCTCTACCATGTGAACAGGAATACGAATGGTACGAGCTTGGTCCGCAATAGCACGGGTAATTGCCTGGCGAATCCACCATGTAGCATATGTTGAGAACTTAAAGCCCTTGGTGTAGTCGAACTTCTCGACAGCACGAATAAGGCCCAGGTTACCTTCCTGGATAAGATCAAGGAAAAGCATGCCACGGCCAACATAGCGCTTTGCAATAGAGACAACAAGACGAAGATTTGCAGAAATGAGCTGCTGCTTAGCGTCAAGTCCTACGGACTCAATACGCATGAGGCGGCGCTGTTCTGCACGGTTGAGCTCGATGAGGCCATCCTCAAAATCCTCCAGCTTCTGGGAAGCTGCAGTACCTGCCTCAATCTTCATAGCAAGGTGAACCTCTTCTGATGCAGTAAGCAGGTCTACCTTACCAATCTCTTTAAGATACATGCGGACAGGATCGCCGGTAAGCATAACCGTGGTGGTATCTGAGCGACGAGCACGAGCGCGAGAAGAACGTTTTGGCTTTGAAACTTTTGCCTTAGAAACAGAGCGTAGTGCCTCTTTGACCTCACGTGCCTCGTTGACAGCATCAAAGTCTTCATCATCTTCATCATCGAACTCTGATGAATCATCCAAGTCATCATCGGATGAAAAATCATCCTCTATGGCATCATCTTCAATTGCGAAGGAAACTGTTGCTTCTGATGCAGTAGTAATTTCTACACCTTTAACGCGCAGCGAATCATAAAGATCTGAAAGCTCATCATCGTTGACGTCAACGTCACGAATAGCAATCTGAATATCGTCTTCGCTGATACTACCGTTAGACTTTGAAGAACTTACTAAATCATCAACAATTTTAGTAAGCTCATCTGAGAGTTTAACCTCATCATTTGCCTTTTTTGCAGCCACAAATATCCTTTCGATAGATTAGCGCAGATGTTTATACCCAAAAGTTTTCACACATATTCAAATTACTCATTGTAATTTATAAAAATTGAATGAGTAATTTCTATACAAAATTACTATCTCCTATTGGCCTGAAGTGAGCTTCTTTCCCAACTCAAGCGCACGTGCCTGAAGCGCTTGTGCAACAGCCAATTGCTCTTCCGCATGTACCTCATCAGAAACTGTACCCGCATAAGCATTTGAGCGTAAATGAGAACGAATTTCTCGCAATTTGCGCTGTACGGAATAATAGTCAACCGTATCCACAATGAACTCAAGAGAGCGACGTGTATCAGTTGCGTCCTCTGAAACAACACGGCCAGAAGAAAGAATAGCGGCTGCATTTGGTTCAACAGCTGCGGCAGCAGCAACCACCTGTGCAGGTGTGGCGCCTTCTGGCGTAGCCAACATTGCCCAAGCCATAGTCTGATGGCGAGCGTCAGCCCATACAAAATCTGCAATTCTATCCTGATACTCGCGTACCAAAGAAAGATTGGTTGCCATGACACTGAGCAGCTCAAGCTCTGAGTTAACCTGTCTGCGATCTTCTACAGAAAGCCCCTGTGTAGGCTTTGGTGCATACGTTGTGGCTGGAGTTCCATGTGATGAATATTCATCATATGGTGAAACATCGTCGTATGATGGACCTTCATCATACGTAGGTCTATACGATTGCCTCTGTACAGTTTTCTGTACAGATTTGTAAGTACGATTCTCTGAAGTGTCATCCTGAATGGGAGCGGCCTTGATAGCGCGCTTTGCTTCTTCAACATCAATGTGCAAAATGTCAGCAACACGAAGCGCATATTCACTAAGCAGCACCGAATTCTTAAGTGGCGCCAACAGAGATGCAAGGGCCTCAAGAGCCTTAACACGTCCTCCCGGCACCGAGATGTCAAATTCTGCAAGTGTTGAATCAAAGACAAAGTCCATGAGCGGACGAGCAGAGTCTAAGAAAGGACGGAGTTTTTCTGCGCCAGATTCGGCGAGAAACTCCATGGGGTCTTGATTATTGGGTAAAACAACACAAAGAAATGCTGCAGTTGTTTTATCGATATATTTAATAGCTCTTGCAGCAGCATGCTGACCTGCAGCATCACCGTCAAACATGCAAATAATTTTACGTGCACGTTGGCGATCAATAAGCTTTACATGGTCAGACGTAAAGGCGGTACCAAGTGCCGCAACCGTATTAGTAAAACCCGCTTCATGCATAGCAATAACATCGGTATAGCCTTCGCAAATGATTGCCTCAGACTGAGCAGCGATAGTTTCTTTTGCAACGTCATATGCAAATAGATGCTTTCCTTTATTAAAGACCGTAGTATCTCTTGTATTAAGGTACTTAGGCGCATTCTCAGCCTTTTTAGTAAGTCTGCCGCCAAATGCGATGGTTCTTCCTTGCTCATCATGGATGGGGAACATTACGCGGTCATAGAACCAGTCACTCATACGTCCATTGCGTTCAACAGCAAGGTTAGCAGCTAACATCTCTTGTGTGGTATAGCCACATTTACGTAAATGCGCCACAAGAGCACCTCTACCAGGAGCGTATCCAAGCTTCCAGCGCTTACAAATAGCTGCACCAAATCCACGGCCAGAGAGATACGCACGCGCAGCCTCAGGACCTTCTCCCCTTCCACGCATGAGCATAGAATGGAAGTAATTCTCGGCCTCTGTAAGGCACTCTATCAGGCGATTCTTACGAGGACCCTTAGAAACATGCGCCTCTTCAGAAAGGGTAATTCCTGCTTTGTCAGCAAGGTATCTAATAGCATCAGGAAACTCTAGGTTTTCTCGCTTCATAACATAGCTAAAGACATCTCCGCCCTCGGAGCAAGCGCCAAAGCAATGCCACAGACCTGTGGAAGGATTAATTTTAAACGAAGGACTCTTTTCTTGGTGAAATGGACAACATCCCCAATAGTCCTGACCCCGAGGTTTAAGTTCAACTGTCTCTGATACAAGCGTGACAAAATCAATTGCTTGTCTGACACGCTCTTTATCTTCGTCAGTTATCATCTTCCACCTCCCAGCTCTCTAAGTTACATGAAGACGTACCCAGATTCTGAGCTACCCAATCTATATTTCCACGAACGGCTTGCTTAAGGTCTTCGAGTGAATCAAATTTTTTTGATTCCCTCAATCTTTTCACAAACACTGTCTGAATTTGAGCATCATATAAGTTACCCGTAAATCCCAGTAAGTTTGCCTCAAGCAAGGGAGCTGTCTGTAACTCAAACGAAGGAGCTTGTCCAACGTTAACTGCTGCTGGCCACGCTGTCGCGCCGTGAACAACATAGCAGGCATATACGCCGTCTTGAGGAATACAGTCATCCGAATCAAGCGCTACATTTGCAGTAGGAAAACCAAAACCAGTTCCCTGACCACGACCATGTGTGACCACACCGCTGACAAAATGCCAACGGCCTAACAGGCTTGCAGCATCTTCAACGCTACCCTCTTCCAGCAAATTTCTAATGCGCGTTGCAGAGATCTTCTCTCCACCCGAACAAAAGAGCTCATGAGCATGAACCTCAAAGCCGTGTTTGAGTCCAAGAGAGGCCAACAGTTCAGTTCCTTCTGCGCCCTGAGCACCCAGACCAAAATCAGAACCTACATGCAAAGAAACAGCGAATACGTGCGGAAGCAGTGCACCTTCAACATACTGAGTGGCGCTCAGAGATGCAAACTCGCGGGTAAAGTGATGCACCAAAATGCCATCTACTCCCCATGCAGCAAGTGCGCGAAGCCTGTCTTCTCCCGAGAGGAGCCTTCGAGGAGATTTATCAAACAACACCTCAACAGGGTCCGGTAGAAATGTTATAGCCACAAGGGGTACGCCGCGAGCCTCGGCATCTTTTTTTGCGACGGCGAGAAGACCTTGATGGCCCTCATGAAGACCGTCAAAGACGCCAAGTACACACACGCAAGGTTGCCTATAGCACTCAGCATGAAGCGTATAGAAGTCAGCATCACCAAGCTCTAATGGAATTGGTAGATAACTTCCAAACATCACTGATTGCGCTATGCGTTTAACCTTATACAACGTATGTCCCTACTTACACAAAATACCTTGAGAAAAATTGGTTTGGCAGACAAGAGATGAACCTTGCCTACTCCAAATACCCACCAGCAGGTTATTCCACACAAGGCTGACTAGCGCATTATATGGAATATCTGCAAGATCTTCAGGAATACCAAAGCGCTTGCCAACCTCAACACACGCATATTCAGCTGGAGTTAGTCTATGCACTGGATAGCCAAGTACCTCTGTTGGATTGAGACTCTTTGCGTTGAGAACCTCGGTTGGATTTTGCTCCAACACTTCCAATGAAGAGCAGTTACCAAGCGTAATGGGACCAGAGAACGTTCTTCTAAGTCCGCTAATATGAGCTTCTGTTCCAAGCTCTTGACCCAAATCTCGCGCAATGCTTCTGATGTAAGTTCCTTTAGAAACGTCAAAAGCAACAGTCCAGGTGAGTGGACTATCACCCGAAGGTGCATGAACTGACAAAAATGTTGCATCATAGATGCAAACCTTGCGTGCGGAAAGCTCTGGCATTTTGCCTTCACGGACAAGCTGATAAGCGCGTTTACCCTCAACAGAAATTGCTGAAACCGCGGGTGGCAACTGATCAATTTTGCCCACTAATTGCAAGCATGCGCTACGAGCAAACTCTGCGTCATACAGCTCTTCTGGAACGGGAGCAGTTGCTATGACCTCACCATCCGCATCATCAGTTGAAGTACGAGCGCCAAACGAGATGTCGGCTACATACCCCTTGCGATCAAGCGTAAGAAGTCCCAACAGCTTTGTAGCAAGGCCAATGCCAACCACCAGCACGCCACTAGCATTTGGATCCAATGTACCTGCGTGCCCCACGCGTTTCTCGCCAAAAGCGCGACGAACGCGAGAAACCACGTCATGACTGGTAAGACCAAGTGGTTTGTCGATCGCAATAAGAGCGTTTATGCCGCTAGCTCCACGCTTCACTTATGACTCCTTGTCAAGCGCGAGAAGATCAATGAGCATAGAAGCTACCTTTGTGAACACATCATCAATGGTACCTTCTGCGGTAAAGCCTGCAGCAGCTGTATGTCCACCACCACCCATTTGACGAGCTACGCCAGAAATATCAAGCTCTGATTTTGAACGCAGGTTACCGCGAACTTTGCCGCCATCAACCTCTTTAAGGAAGAGGGCAATCTCTGTTCCCTCAACACAACGCACAACATCTACCAGGCCATCCATCTCTGCTAGAGGAACGCCTGATGCAGAAAGATCTGCGGTAGTAACGTAGCTGTAGGCAACGCGACCCTCACCAAAGGTGAGAATACGACCCATAACCTTTGCGGCAAGATGAAGATAGGCCAAGCGATCACTCTGATAGACATGAAGCGCAATCTGAGATGGAGAAGCACCTGCTTCCACCAGCAAACTTGCTACCTCAAAAGCCTCGCCATCAGCGTTTTGGTACTGGAAACGACCAGTATCAGTTACCAGCGCACACATAAGACATTGTGCCTCAGATGGAATAAGTTCTGCACCCAAATGACAGGCAAACTCGGTGATAATGACACCGGTTGCTGCTGCATCAGGACGCACAAGACCTGCATTCCAATACACGTTGTTGTATGGGTGATGGTCAAGCACTGCTACCGTCTTAGAACGGCTCATCAGCGCTTCTGCATCAGCCAAACGACCTGCAGTAGAAAGATCTACGCAGATAAAAAGATCTGGAGTTCCCTCGTACTTATTTGCAGGGACAAAGCTCTCAGTACCAGCAAGAAACTTGTAAATACGTGGTACTTCCCCATCAGCATCTGCCAAAAGATTAGTGACAGTTTTGCTGGGCCATCTTCTCTGAATAATGGAAGAAAGTGCTAATCCAGAGCCAATCGCATCTCCATCAGGAGAAGTATGTGCGCAAACAACGATTGACGAGGCCTGCTCAATCAGAGCTATAACCTCGTCAAACTCTGGACGACTGACTTTTGTATTCAGTGACGTCACTTACTTACGCCTCCTCGTCAGAATTCTCTTCATCAGAAGCTAGAGGATATCCAAACTCGTCTTTCTCGACACCAAGAGTTGGTGGAACTACCTCAAGCGCCTGAGCAATACGCTCAGCCTCATCGGTAGTGGTATCAATCTTAAAATCAAGCTCAG
>USKU01000070.1 GCA_900555335.1 uncultured Atopobium sp.
TGTAGGCTAGAAGGTAGTAAGGAAATAGCCTTACACCACTTTTTGAGACGTAACTACGGAACCGCAAGCTCACGGAAGTATGGTTGGCGAGCAGCTTTTTCCCCGGCTTATTCGCTTTTCTTATGGTCTCTGTGAATGAGCTCTTCGATGTGCTCGTGTTCTTCTTCGTGCAGCTGCTTAATCTCTTCGTCGAAGTCTGGATCTTTAGGCGTAATGAGCTCGTCTTCACCAGTCTTTGGATCAGTATGGTGAAGCAGAACAGGCTCAAAGAGGTGCAGATACTTTGCAAAGAAAGCGGACATAGTAAGTAGCATGACAAAAATTGCAATACGAGGCATCGTGTTGACCTGCGTCATAATGAGCGAACCAACGCACAGAAGGGCAGTCCAACCGTACATCAAAAGCACCGCTTGACGCTGGTTATAACCGTGAGCCATTAAGCGGTGATGGATGTGCCCGCGGTCGGCAGTAGCAAAACTGACATGCGCGCGGGTACGGCGAACAATCGCGGAGAAGGTATCGATGATTGGAATACCTGCAACGACGAGAGGAACAATGATGGTTGTGAGTCCTGCCCAACGAGTGACAGACAAAAGCGAAATTGTTCCCAAGGCAAATCCCAAGGTCAACGAACCGGAATCGCCCATGAAAATAGTTGCGGGATACGAGTTGTGAACTAAAAATCCAAGTGTGGTGCCTGCGATTGCTGCACTTAAAAGCGCTGCATCGAAGCGACCCGCCCAAATGGAAAGCACAAACATAGTGGTAGAGGCAATGCAGGTAATACCTGAAGAAAGTCCGTCAAGGCCGTCGATAAGGTTAATGATGTTGGCGTAAGCGACCAGGTAAATGACAGTTGCTGGGTAGGCAAGCCATCCAAGATCCACAAAGCCGTACGCGGAAAACGGATCAACAACGTTACCGATAATCAGGCCGCCCGCAGCCGCGATGCTTGCTGCAATTACCTGACCAGCGAGTTTCTGAATAGGCTTGAGAGAAAAAATGTCGTCAAGCAATCCGGTCAAGAAAATTACCGCAAATGCAGCGCCAACAATCCAGAAGTTGACGTTGAGATAATAGCGAGAAGAAAGCGTAATCTCGGCGTGTCCAAGAATTGCTTCAACGCCATAACGCACCAGCATAGCAACGGCTAACCCAAAGAAAATTGCAACGCCGCCCATGCGAGGAATAGGTTTTTTATTGACTCGACGTGCAGAGGGTTTATCGACAACTCCAAGCTTCCAAGCCAGTTGACGAACGGCAGGGGTAATCAGAGCTGAACCAAGACCAGCCGAGAGGAAAACACAAAACATGGTTACCCAGAGGTTCAAGCCGTATACCCTCCAATAAAAAACAGTATTTAACTGCTAAAATCCATACCATTTAATTGTGCTGCTCATTAAAAAACAAGTCAAGACTTTAATCTTTTTATAATCTCTTTATAGTAAGAATTGTCCTTCTCCCGCGGTCTAAACTGGGTGAACCGACAAGTTTTTTCAGGGAGCCTAATCTCGTGTTCAGTACAGGCATCCTTCGTTGTTAAGGAAGCTGGAACGCCCGAGTGCGGCGCCCACCTTATGAAGGTGGGTTCATAGATGACTGCGGGGAAGGATATTTTTCTGCTTCGACGGTCCGCGAGCTACTTCATTTTGCCCGCATAATCATTGACATACCTGCCCCTGATTGCCACAATAAGTACCGCAACGGGGATATAGCTCAGTTGGGAGAGCGCTGCCTTCGCAAGGCAGAGGCCGAGGGTTCGAATCCCTTTATCTCCACCATGACTTTGACGCGCGCAGAGACCCTGCGCGTTTTTTATACCACCATCTGCCTGGGCAGATACGACGGGAGGCGAGAAGCCCTTGGGTAGTGCACCATCACCTAATACCCTTACGTTTTCTGCCTACGACGTCTGTGAACTCTGCCCAAGGCGTTGCCATGCTCAAAGAAACGCTGGTAAAGCGGGCCTTTGTGGAGCTTCGAGCACCATTCGTGTGGCTCGTTCGGCACTGCACTTCTGGGAGGAGCCTCCCATCTCAGGCGAGGCTGGATCAGGCGCAATTTTCTTCACAGGTTGCCCGCTTAGGTGCGTGTTCTGTCAGAACCATCAAATCTCGCAAGAGGGTTTTGGTAAGCCAGTCACAACCGAGCGCCTTGCCCAGATGATGCTTGAACTGCAAACTCAAGGTGCGCTCAACATCAACCTTGTAACTCCTTTGCACTTCTCGCCACACATAATTGAAGCAGTGACGCTGGCAAAAGAGGCGGGATTGACGCTCCCAATAGTGTGCAATACCTCGGGATATGAGCTGCCAGAGGTGGTGCAGAAAGTTTCGAGCGTCATTGATATCTGGCTGACAGACGTCAAGTACGCAAACCCCGCGCTGGCAAAAGAGCTATCGTACGCAGCAGATTATCCAGAGATGTCTATGGCGGCACTTGAGGTTATGTATAACTCGGTGATGAATCGTGGCGGGCGTAAGCTGGATGATGACGGTCGCATGTTGCAGGGCATCATTGTGCGCCACCTGGTCATGCCCACGCACGCGGATGATTCTTGCGAGGTACTCAACCGCGTCTGGAATCTTTGTCATAATGATGTAGACGTATCAATCATGAATCAGTACACGCCTAATGAGCGCATGCGTGCAGCTGGCGGTCCGCTTTCTGGAACGCTTTCTGACGAGGAGTACGAGTTGGTGCTCTGTCACGCGGATGAACTGGGCTTTGAGAACCTGTGGTGGCAGGAGGGTGGAACCGTCTCCGAGAGTTTTGTGCCAGCCTTTGACGCAACAGGCGTTGACGGCCCCGCACTCAAGCTCCGCTCGGCTCGCAGCAACGCCACCGACGCTTCAGCCCGCACTATCACCAGCATCCCCGATGCGCAAACCGAGGAGTAACCATGTCTGTCGAGAAACCCGAAGAGCTCCAAACCACCCCAGCGCCACAGGCGGCTGCGCTCACGGACGCGGAGCGCGCCGAGCTGGAAGCGCTTCGCGCAGAGAAAGAACGCAGGGAACTCGAAGCTCTTCGCGCAGAGAAAGAGCGCGCCGAGCTGGAAGCGCTTCGTGCCGAGAAGACCCGTGCTGCCCAAGTAGATGCTCAAGCTCAAGCAGAGGCAGCCGTCTCTGAAGACGCTCAGCCTGTTGCAGATCAGCAGCGTGCTGCACGTCAGGCAGCTCAGCAGGAGGCCGAGCAGATGCGCCGCATTCAGGAGCAGCGCGCAAAAGGTCGTGCCCTTATGGAGCCAGATGAGGACGACGAAGACATCAAAATGCCTCTGGGGCAAAAAATTGTTATTGGAACTGTGGTAATTCTCGCAGTTATTTTTGTTGTAAGCCAATTTATTTTGTAGGACTGCTACTCTAGATATATCGTCTCACCGTCAGTTTTTGACCAATCGAAAAGAGCAACTATGTCACTCACTGATCGTACCAAACCCTCAGACGTTAGCCTTAATACAGACTTGTATGAGCTCACGATGGCTCAAGGTTATTGGGAAGCTGGTCTTGTTGATGCAGAGGCATGCTTTACCGCATTCTTCCGCGAGAATCCCTTTAATGGTGGATTTGCAATTTCTTGTGGTACCGGTCAAATTGCTGACTTAGTTGAGAATTTTATCTATGAAGACGACGATATTGACTACCTGGCAAGTATTAACTCTCCTGGTGGCGGTCGTCTCTTTAAGCCAGCATTCCTTGAGTTTTTGCGCAACCACAAGCTCAATGTAACTATTGATGCAATCCCAGAGGGAGAGCTTGTTTTCCCACGTGAGCCAATGGTCCGCGTAGAGGGCTCCATTGTTGATTGCCAGCTCATCGAGACTGCCCTGCTTAACCTGGTCAACTTCCAGACTTTGGCAGCAACTAAGTGCGCTCGCGTTATCAAGGCTGCTCAGGGCAATCCTGTCTCTGACTTTGGCCTGCGTCGTGCGCAAGGTCCAGATGGTGGCTTGGCAGTTGCTCGTGCTTCCTATATTGCAGGTGCTTCAAGCACTTCAAATGTCCTTGCTGGCAAAATTTACGGCATTCCTGTTTTTGGTACCCACGCACACTCTTGGGTAATGTCGTTTGATACTGAGCTTGATGCCTTTAGGGCGTTTGCAAAATCTAGCCCAACTAACTGCTCACTTCTGCTTGATACCTATGATGTTCACGAAGGCATCAAGAACGCCATTATTGTGGCAAAAGAGATGGAGGAGCGTGGAGAGCGCTTAAACGCTGTCCGCATTGACTCTGGAGACCTTGCACGCCTTTCCAAGGAGGCTCGTAAGGCCTTTGATGAGGCTGGCCTTCCTTACATCAAGATTTCTGTTTCAAATGATCTTGACGAGTACACCATCCAGTCGCTCTTTGCTCAGGGTGCACCTATTGACGCCTTTGGTGTTGGTACCAAGCTTGCCACCTGCGATCCTCAGCCTTCGCTTGGCGGCGTCTACAAGCTAACCGCTCGTCGTCAGTCTTCCACTGAGCCTTGGACTCCTGTTATCAAGCTGTCCGAGATGGCTTACAAGCGTACCGTCCCAGGCATTCAGCACATTCGCCGCTTCTACGATGCAAACGGCTGCCCTGCAGGTGACATGATTTTTGACCCAGATTACCTGGTAACCAAGAGTCCAGAGTCTAAGGCAACTGTTGTCGACATCATTGACCCATATTCAACCCACAAGCTTGAAGGAACTTCTCGCGAGCTGATGGTAAGGCTGGTAGAAGGAGGTAAGCGTGTAGGGGAGAGCGAGTCTATTGAGGTTGCTCGCGATCGCTGCCACGCTGCGCTTATGCGCCTTGATGCAGCGTATACACGTTTCTTGAACCCTCAGATTTATCCCGTGGGCCTCGAGCGCGGTCTGGCCAATTTGCGTCACGAACTTGCCGCTCAACATCAGGTAAAATCTTCCGAGGAAACTGAGTAGTCCTTTAAAAACTACACAACCAATCACGTACTTACGCTGCACACGTGCACTGAATTTAAAGGAGAACCATGCGCGAGAAGATCGAGGAACTTGTACGTCAAGCCTTGGCAGATGCCCAGGCTGCGGGTGAGTTGCCTGAATTCCAGATTGATGATGTGGGACTTGAGCGCCCACAGGACTCATCAAATGGTGACTGGTCTTCTACGGTTGCAATGCGTTCTGCAAAGCTGGCACATAAGGCTCCTCGCGATATTGCTGCAGCTCTTGTGGCTCATATTGTCGCAGACCCTCAGATTGAGCGTGTCGAAGTTGCAGGTCCTGGCTTTGTAAACTTCTACCTATCTACCGCTGCGGGCAATGAGATTTTTAACACCGTTCGCGAGCAGGGCGCCGACTTTGGTCGTTCTACCTTTGGTGCTGGCCAGAAGGTCCAGGTAGAGTACGTTTCTGCAAACCCTGTTGGCCCTCTGCATATTGGTCACGGTCGCTGGGCAGCACTGGGAGACTCCCTGAGCCGCATTCTTGCATTTGCAGGTTATGAAGTTGAGCGTGAGTACTACGTCAACGATCACGGCTCTCAGATGGATGTCTTTGGTCACTCCATCTCCAAGCGTTACCTGCAGCTTATTGACATCATGCAGGAGCGCGGCATTGACGCTGACGCCGCCGCTCAGGTGTTGGCTGAAGATCGTAATGCTTACGTTGCAGATGAAGAGGATGCACATCCCGAGGAGCATCCATTTACTGACGAGTTCATTAACTCTCTTGGTGGTAATGCATACGCCGGAGATTACATTGTTGACCTGGGACTTTTCTTCCTTAAAAATGACGGAGAGGTCTGGGCAGACAAGTCCGAAGATGAGCGCATGGTTGAGTTCCGTGAGCGCGGCTACAAGATGATGCTTGAGTCCATCAAAAACACCTGCCACAACGCTCGCGCCGACTTTGATGTGTGGTTCTCTGAGCGTTCTCTCTACGTTAAGGATGACCAGGGTAAAGACGCAGTCGATCGCGCACTTGATGCTCTGGATAAGCTTGGCTACCTCTATCGTTCTGACGAGGGCGCACTGTTCTTCCGTTCTACTGATTTTGGTGACGATAAGGACCGTGTACTCATCAAAACAAATGGTGAGTATACCTATTTTGCTTCCGACGTAGCCTACCACTGGAATAAGTTCCAACGCGTTGACCACGTTATTGATATTTGGGGAGCAGATCACCACGGATATATTCAGCGTGTTCGCTCTGCTGCAACAGCCCTTGGTTACCCAACTCAGTTTGAGGTTCTGCTTGGCCAGTTGGTTAACCTGCTTAGAAACGGCGTTGCTGTCAGAATGTCTAAGCGTAAGGGAACTGGCATCCACTTTGACGAACTTCTCGCCGAGGTTGGTGTAGATGCAACGCGCTACACCCTTGTTTCAAAGTCATCCAACCAGATGATTGACTTTGACATTGAGCAGGTAAAGCGTCAGGACAGCTCTA
>USKU01000071.1 GCA_900555335.1 uncultured Atopobium sp.
CCCGCCGAGCTCGCGTCCAGCTCCCGCAGCCTGGCGAGAAACCCCGTCCACTAGCAGCGCTTTCGCACAAGAAACCCGGCATCCACACGAAATGGATGCCGGGTTGAAATCGCTCGTAACCTGTACGCGCCGCGCGCCACTGACCTGCGGTGTTGCGCGTGGTTGCGACCTGTGCGCACCAGCACGCCCGCCCCGCGCGCCCGCGCTTTACTTGTACTCGTAGAATCCCTTACCGGCAGCAACGCCGGTCTCGCCCTTGTCAATCTTCTCCTTGAGGAGCGCGGCAATACGACCCTGTACAGACTCAGGATCCTTAGCAGCAGGGTTCATAACAGCAACGTTGTATGCGGTGACCAGGCCAATGATGTCCAGAATCTGGAACGGACCCTTTGGCGAGCCGGTGCCAATGCGCCAAGCCCTGTCGATGTCCTCGACGTCGCCGACGCCATTAGCCCAGAGCTGCTCGGCGGATACCAGAAGAGGTACCAGCATGGAGTTCAGCAGGTAACCAGGCTGCTCCTTCAGGACCTTGACCGGAATCATACGGATGCTTGCCGCAAAAGCGACGACCATATCGAAGTTCTCCTGAGCGGTACCTGCGTGACCCATGACCTCGCCGATTGGGTTGCGCCAAATCTCGTTAGCAAAGTGGAGAGCCAGGTACTTCTCGGGACGACCAGTAGCTGCAGCAAACATGCTTGGAATCATGGTTGAGCTGTTGGTTGCCACAATAGTCTTCTCTGGCAGGTGCTTGGCCAGCTCGGTGTAGAACTCAATCTTCTGCTCTGGATTCTCCGCGACGGACTCGATAACAAAGTCAGCGTCACCAAAGGCCTCGTCCCAATCGGAAGTGAGCTTGAGGTTGCTGTATGCGCGCTCTACCTGCTCCTTCAGCTGGTCGAGCTTCTCTGGAGTAATCTCGTCCTGAGCAATGAGGCCGTACGCGTAAGCCTTAGGATCGGTCTTCATAGCCTCAAGGGTGTTCAGATAGACCTCTCTGAGGTGCTCAATCTTTGGACGAGCGCGCTCAATTGAAGCCTCGGACCTCAGCCAAATGGTGGTCTCGTAGCCGCGATAAGCGGTCTGGAATGCAATCTGGCTGCCCAAAACGCCGCCGCCAGCAACTACAACTTTCTTAACCTGCGAAATGTCCATAGGACGTTCCTTTCTACAAGCGTGGCGAGAAGTGCCGCGCGAACTATCTACCGTTCCTATACCCTAGAAACTCCCCGTCAAACATTCGTTCTTAAAATTTTTCGACTTTTATTCAAATCCTACAAATTACCCCTTGGCGAGAAACCACATCCACTCCTCATACTTCTTGGGTAGAATAGAGGCGTGCAAAGCAGCAGCTGGTTTCAACGCAGTTCATTGGCTGTCTCCAACACAGTCGTCAGACTGAGCTTCAGCATAGCCAGCGGCCGCAACCCAACAAAACACCAGGTACAACACCTGGAAAGAATAGAGGTATCATGATCGACGGAACATACAAGATTCAAATGGACTCTCCCGTTGGAGCCAAAGAGGGTACTGCTGTCCTCATTACCTCTGGCGAGAAACTCACGGGCTCTCTGACCGCCATGGGTGTCCAGATTGACATTGAAAACGGCAAGGTTACCGACAACTCGTTTACCTTTGGCGGCAAGCTTGAGTCTTTTGTGGGTCCCGTTATCTTTGCCGTCGGCGGCTCCGTTGAAGGCGACACCATTCAAGGCATCGCCCACATTGCTAACCGAGATTTTGTGTTTACGGGCACAAGGGAGAGTTAAGGTAACTACATCACCCCTGTTATCAATACAATCAATTCACTAACTTATCGGTTAATAGTTTTATATGATTTACTAAATTACAGAAAATAGAGTTCTTATTTCTATAAATATTAAAGGAATGAGGAATGATGGATTTAGATCTTCAGGTTAATGACGATGATCGTAAAAAGGCCGTAAGAGAACAACTTTCAACAACACAGTTCCATCTTGCTTCTACCGAACAGCCTGCAGACGTTACGAATGCAATTAAGATTCCTTTAGATTATCTTTCATCGCTAGGAGTGGCTTTTGGTCCCATTCCTACTATGTTTCGTTCAATCACGACAACAATAAATATACCTACCTTACTGACCGTAACAGACAAACTTGGAAATCCTTTGGATCCAAATGTATTACAAACTTTTAAAGATGGATCAGGTTTACTAGGCTCATTCAGAGATGCAGCAACAGGATTTGGCCAAGCCAGATTTCATGTTCAACAGGGGATGTCTCTAACAAGTGTCACAACGATGCCCTATAATCCAGCGTTTTTAGCCATGGCTATTGCACTTGTTCAAATTAATAAGAAGTTGGATTCAATTCAGTCTTCTGTTGACCAAATATTTAAATATATGCGTCAGCGTGATAAGGCTGACATGCAAGGAAATCTAAAAACACTTGCTGATATTCTTAATGAGTATGGGTTTAATTATGGTAATGCAGTATATATGTCTAATGCTCACATGAAAGTTTTAGACATCAAACAAAAGTCTGAGCAAGATATGGAATTATTCCGATTTCAAGTGCAGGAAAAACTACATAAGAAAAGTTTTATTGAGATTCGTGAAAGTGTTTCTAAACGCCTAGATACAGTCCTAGATTATCTTAAGGACTATCAGCTTTCGGCATATATTTATTGCTTTGCACTATTTCTCGAGCCAATGCTCTCTGAAAATTTTGAGAGCGGTAAGTTGAACGCTATTACTAAACGAATCGAGGAAGAATCTATTCGATACTTAGAGTTATATTCTGAGTGCTATGAAGTCCTTGAGACTAGTACTCACAAATCAATTGATACAATCGTTTTTGGTGGGCTTGCACTCGCTGGACAAAAGGCTGGGAAGGCTATAGCGTCAACAAAGGTCGGAGATCATACACTTATCGATGAGGCATTGGAAGGTGCTGGAAAGGGTATTGAGGGATTTAACGATAAGTATTCAAATAGTCTGACTGAGAAATTGCTTAGTGCTAAAAGTTTGGATGTACTTCCATTTAAAGAAAACGTGGAAAATATCAATGTGCTTTACAACCAACCATCTCATCTGGCAATTGATGACAAAAATATTTATGTTCTTCCATGTTAGTGAGCATGTTGAATAGAAATCAGCTATTAATTAATAAATTGAACTTGCTCTAAAAGAGTAGACAAACATTTTATTGATAAGGGCATCTAGGGTCTAGATGTCCTTATTTGTTCACACCTTAATATTAAATATAGAAAAAAACAGGTCAAAGAACGAAATTCTTACTGCAGTAGCTCTTCCGCGCGCATTATATGAATAGTCAATAGTGTGCAAATTTATGTACATGATAATTTTTCTTGTACTGATAGCATTTTATTGTCAAACATTGGCACTTATTTATGCCTTGTAAAACAACAGGAAGTAAGACAAGCATAAGGGAATAAGCTCCAAGTTTGACCAAAGTAGAAAGAAGTTAGGTTGTAGTCGAAAGGACAAATGATGCTTTCATCCGTATTTGAAACTCTTACACCAGAGGAAGCTTTTGCAATCTTCCTGCAGAAGTACTATTACGTGCAATACGTGGAAGAAACTACTCGCCATCAGAGGAAGAAGACTGGCGATCTGCTTGAAAAGCATAATCGCTCTTTTATCACGCCTTATGATCCTGCAGGATTTATGTTTACAGAGGAATATGATCGTCTTGTAGAAATTGCGGGATGTGATCCATCAAGCTATGTGGGGGAGAGTCTCTATACTATTAACAATGAGTCATACATTCCATTTCCTAATCGTTTTGAGGAAATGATGGAGAATGATGATTGGATCTATGATTTTGTCTTAACTGGCACTTATTCAGCAGCCGACGATTTCGGAGATAATATCTATAAAGATTATTATTTCAGAACTCCTGAGGATGACAACGATGAGTACTTTTCATCAATTGTAGAAATCCAGCGCTATTTTAGAAGAATTAATCGAGTACGTAAGCAATTTGATGAAATGGAACGTTTAAATTCAAAATAATATGACCTGTGTCGAGCAGTTTAATGCGCTCCACATCAGGAAGTATTGTAACTATAGATACGGCTGTGATGGTGCTCTTGTAATAGCAATATTTTAAACAGCGGCAATGAATTACAGAACAGACCGATTCCAAAAGAATTTAGAATCGGTCTGTTTGTTTCGTGCGAGCTGTCAGATAAGCGGAACGCCTCTACTTAATAACAACTTCCAGCGAGCTTCCGTTTAAATCTTTAGATACTACAATTTGCTGAGGAATTCGGTTCTTTAATTCCTCAACGTGAGAAATTATTCCAACAAGAGTGTTGCTGTTAGTAGAAAGCTGGTCAAGGAGTCGCAATGCCTGCTCAAGGGTTTCTGAATCCAAAGTTCCAAATCCTTCGTCAATAAACATTGAATCTAATTGAATTCCTCCAGCATCTTGCTGAATAACATCTGAAAAACCAAGTGCTAGCGCTAACGACGTCATGAATTTCTCGCCACCAGATAGTGATTTAACATCTCGGTCTTTTCCGGTATATAAATCGGTAACCTCCAGGTCAAGGTAATCGTTCTTTTTAAATTTTTTGTCACCCTTTGTTTTGAGTACAAACTGTGAATCGGTCATGATTGCAAGGCGGTCATTAGCTGCCTCAATTACTCTTTGCAGATAGGTCCTTTGAACGTAGTTCTCAAGTGAAATACGTCCATACTCGCTATTACTAGATGCGCCACTAACAAAGTCATGGAGTGTCTTAGTGGTGTTGTATTTTTTCTCAGTAGTAATTGCATCGTGATGGATACGCTTTATTGTGTTTAAAGGAGATTCGTTGATGTTGATCATACGGTTAATCTCAGTAATCTTGTTTCTAATTTCTTGTTGCTCGATGCCTATTTCGTGAATTTGATCTTTAAGATTGCTGGGATCAATACAAAGAGTGTTTTCAATTTGATTTTTCAGTTTCTGGCATAAACTTTTTTGGTTTTTAAATTCAGCAGATTCTCTTTCAAACTCTTCCTTTGATTGGGCTAGTTGATTCGACAAGATTTTCAATCTTGCTCTAGAGTTTTCATGGCTGATTTTGATTTTATTGATGTCAATCAAATCACCTGAGTTTTTAATTGATGACAGTTCACCATGGTTGTGTCCCGAAAAGTGGTGTAAGCAAGCATTTCAGGTGTTTAAAAGAAGTGCGGTTATTTCCTAAAATATAGTCGCTAAAACCAATTCAGAAAGGAAATAACCGCAATGCAAACTTTACACGAAACTGAGCTCACCTACACCCAAGATCACAAATTAGATCTCAATGGTATGGCACGAACACTACTTGAAGACTTAGTAAATACCGTAATGGTTGAGCAAGTAGAAGAGCTTGGTTGTGTTCGCAATGGATACCGTGAGCGAAAGCTTGTAACGTCAGTTGGAACTCTTACCTTAAAAATTCCTAAACTCCGTGAAGGAACCTATTTTCCTGACGATATCGTATGTAAGTGGAGCAGATGTGATACAGCTCTTGCAAGCTGTATTTGTGATATGTGGACCTTAGGTATTTCAAACCGTAAGGTAGAAAAAGCACTGAGTGAGCTTGGTGTTGAGAAGATCAGCAGAAGCAGAGTCTCGAGACTTGTTAGGTCTTTAGATGAAGAGGTAGAAGATTTAAGACACGGCTCTTTGTCTTTTGACAGATGGCCCTATCTTTGGCTTGATGCAACCTATATTCCTATAAGAGAAGCAGGACATACAACCAGACGTGCTGTTGTTATTGCTATAGCTGTAAACACAGAAGCCAAAAGACAAATCATAGGGCTTGAATGTATAGATACAGAGTCATATCTGTCTTGGAAAGACTTCCTTATATCTTTGAGAGAGCGAGGGCTCAGTGGAGTGAAACTTGTTATCTCTGATGCTCATGCAGGTCTTGTAAGAGCAATCGGTGAGGTGCTCACAGGCGCTGCCTGGCAAAACTGTCTTTGTCACCTAGAGAGAAATGTCTTTGATAGATGTAGAACAAAAGCTCAGGGCAAAGCAGTTATTGCTGCTATGAAACATACCTTTGAAGCTACTGATAGCGAGTTAGTACGCACAGGCTTTGAGCACCTCTATGAAGTGTATGAAAAGATAGATCCAAAAGGAGCAC
>USKU01000072.1 GCA_900555335.1 uncultured Atopobium sp.
CACCGGTGACGCAAGCTCTGTAGCAGGCGTTGTCGCAGCAGCTGGTACTGTACTGACCGCCTTTGGTCTCCGTAAGAAAATGCAGCAGTAAGCTGCAATAAAAGTTTGACTAAAACAAAACGCTCCTAGAAACAGAAGTTCCTAGGAGCGTTCCTTTTTAGCAATTTGTGGCTCGAGGTTAGTCGAGCATTTAAGACACGCTAAAAAATATATCCCTTTGCAACAGCCCAGTTCCAGATGCGGTCAGCCTGTACTTCACAGCGCTGCTTAAGTTCAGCAGTATTAGAACCTGTGAAAGTAACTTGCTGGACAGAAAGAGGAAGGTTATCTGGTCTAGTAATAGTTAGAGTTGCGCTGTTCATAGCCATGCGAGCTGTTTTGTTGGCACCAACGCGGACCTTAACAGTAAAGTAACCACGAGCAACAGGCCACTCGGTAACTTCTCCGCTATTAGCTGTTCCAGATCTAAATCCGTTTGCGTTAGCAACAATGCTATAGCTATTCATAAAGAAACCAGCTGCAATAAGTAGGCCACCAATGGCGCACAAAAGAATTCCCGCAAAAATGGTCCCCTCGCCATTTAAATTAAAGAAATTCCAGACGCCACCCACAGCAAAAAATGCACCTGCTGCCCAACCAACAAGAGGACTAGCGCCTCCCTGAGGTTTTCCAAAATCAATCACATCATAGGTAAGAGGAATAGGAGAGGTATCGTTTTTATCGTAAAGATAAACGTTGCTTAGAGTTTCTTGTTTTTGAGCGAGTTTTTGTGGTGCTTCTGGTGGAGTTGGAAGTGACATAAAGCGTCCTCCTTTTAACTGGTAGAACCGTTCAGGATATTAAAATTATCCTATTTGAGAGATTTATTGTAACATATTGGATAGTAGAGGCTTAAATTTTTTAATTTTGCACTGCTCCCACTGAAAGGATGCTTAATGAAAAGACGTCAACTAGCATTGATTTGCGCACTGGTCCTTGCGCTTTTTTCAGGTGCTGTATTTACTGCGTGTAGTTTTAACATTGGTATACCATCACCTGAAGAGATTGCCGCTCAGAAGGAAGCAGAAGAGAAGAAAGCTGCTCTTGCTCCTTATGTAGGCATTTGGGAAGCCAAGTCAATCGAAGATGAAAATAAGGGCACAGTCACTGAAGACATGTACAAAGATGTTAGAGATGTTTATCTAGCAATTTATGGCTATGACTTCTCTGATGATGGCACTGGTTTGTTTGTTCGCTTCGGCGCTCAGAAGCCCTTTACCTGGTCTGTTGATGCCGATGGAAAGCTTACTATCACCCTTGCAGGCAATGCTGGAAGCTATACAGCAAGCGTTGATTCCTCAGGTCAGATGACCGTTGAGGGCTCTGATGGTTCTAAAGCTATTCTTACTCAGGCAAGCACTACCTCAGGTGATTATTCTCATATTAGATATGAGCCTTTTAATCCATTAACAGGAACGGGCAATATTTCTAAGAACACTTCATCGCATGAAACTAAACTACGCTTTAATATCACCACTGAGCTTGATCAGGTCATTGTTGATACCGATGAGCTCTATGTAAGGCTTATTGGCATCGCTTCCCTTAAAGACCTCAAGGGTTTTGAAGGCTATGTCTTTGAGGTTATTAATAGAACTCCTTATACAACCGGCTATAAATTTGATATTCAAGATCCAACCAAAGGCTATTGGGCTTATGGATTTAACGTGTTAGAGCCAGGTGAGAGAGTCTATGAGTATGTTCTTAATAACAATGTTAGAGATAAGTCACTTTCTGAAGTCACGGATGTAAAAGGCACTCTTGAGTATGACCACTCTAGCAATGGTGCCCTTCATAATGACGAGAAAACCGTGACATTTGATTTGCCTACTGGGCAGAGCAAGTAACAGTTAAGAGTTAGTTTTATATCGCTGCACGTATGGAAGAAGGTCTTATGAAAAAGCGTCAAATGCTGTTAGGATGTCTGCTTGCACTGGTGCTTTCTGTAAGTGCAGTGCTCAGCGCCTGTTCATCTGGGGATAATAGTCCCGCAGGAAACAAAAAGTCTGCTGGTCAGATCGTAGGTGTTTGGGAAGCTTATGACATCTTTGAACCCGGACTAGGAAACCTGAGGGAGGGAGCAGGCTACGACGATTATAAAGAACAGTTCCATGCAATTTATGCTTTCAGCTTTGCTGAGGATGGAACTGGCTTGTTTACTCGCTTTGGCATAATGAAGCCTTTTACCTGGACTGTTGATGCAGAAGGAAAGATTACAGTTACCCTTGAGGGTACTGCGGGTTCTTTTACGGGACAGATTGACGCTGAGACTGGCAGGTTAAGGCTCAAGGGCACAGGCGACGATGAGACTGACGCCGAGCTTAAGCAGATTTCAACTACTGCTGGAGACTATGCAAGTGCTACCTATCAGCCATTTGATCAACTTACCAATAAAGGTACCGTACCAACCATGATTAGGTATAACGATCTCAAGTTTAAGAATTTTGAAATAACTCGAGAGGTCAATAAAGTTCTTATCGATACAGATAAGCTGTATATGAATCTGTATGCTATCGCTCAGGTACCGGGAAGCTCTCAAGAAGGTTACGTATTTGAGATTATCAATAAGTGTCCTGAGTCATTTTACGGAGAGTTCTCTCTTGGAGATCTACATGGTCCTCTGAAAGCCTTTGGTCAAGCCTCCTTACAACCTGGTGAGAAGTTCTATTTGTTCGTTCCTAATGTCTCGCAAACACCAGGATCTCTTGTGGCACTTTCTAATCCAAAAGCTACGGTTGATACTATTTACAATGACCCAATAACTAGCGTACTTACTCAGCAAAGGCAGAGATTAGAACTTGATCTAAATATCCCTCCTAAGTCTGAGTAGCAAAAGAACGCATATCTTCAGATTGATCACTACCATTGAAAGGACACTTGATGAAAAAACATAAAATACTGCCAGTTGTTGCGCTCATCTTGGCGCTCTCTGCTGGTGTTATGTTTACAGCTTGCACTCCTAACATTGGTGGGCCTTCGGCTGAAGAAATTGCAGCTCAGAAGGAAGCAGAAGAGAAGAAAGCTGCGCTCGCTCCGTTTGTGGGCGTTTGGGAAGCAAAGTCTATTAGTGATCCAAAGAAGGGCGAGATTCCCGAGACTGTCTATCCAACAGCAAGAGACACATTCCAGGCCATTTACGGCTATGACTTTTCCGACGACGGCACTGGACTATTCATCCGTTTCGGTGCCCAGAAGCCCTTTACCTGGACCGCTGATGCCGATGGCAAGATTACTATCACCCTTGCTGGCAACGCCGGAAGCTATACAGCAACCGTTGATTCCTCGGGTCAGATGACCATTGAGGGCTCTGACGGTTCCAAGGCAGTGCTTACCCAAGTAACTAAAACCTCAGGTGATTACTCTTCTCTTAAATATGCTCCATTTGATGCGCTTACGGGCAAGGGAACTATTGGAGGAAATTATTCCTCCCATGATGACTTCTACATGAATTTTAAGGTAGTTACCGAGGTCAACAGGGTTGTTGTTGATAATGACGACATGTACGTCAGATATGTTGGAATCGCCACAACACCAAGCGGTCAAACCGAAGGTTATGTTTTTGAGGTAATCAACAAGTCCGATAAGACGGCCTCATATGACTTTAGGGTGGATAATTCGGATTCCACTGTGTTTGGAACAGCTCTTAATGTTCTTGAGCCTGGTGAGAGATTCTATGAGTTTGTAGTTGATAGCTCCAAAGCAGATGTACCTCTGGCTAAGCTTTCTGAATCTCAGGGAACTTTTAAGTATTCCCATGTTGCAGATGGAAGCAGTCTTGAAGACGAGAAGACCGAGCAGTTTGATTTGACGATTTCGCAGAATAAGTAATGCACTCAGACGATACCTAGATTGAGCAGAATGAACTTCGTCAAAAAAGTGTCGCTAAGAAAAGACATTGTCAATCTAGAGAGCTTTGGTGTTGGAGGGACTTTCTTGAAACAGCGTAGACTACTTTTTATGCTTGTACTTACACTTGTGCTTTCTACCAGCATTGTGTTTACGGCTTGCACTCCTAACATCGGCGGACCATCTCCTGAAGAGATTGCGGCTCAGAAGGAAGCAGAAGAGAAGAAGGCTGCGCGCGCTCCGTTTGTGGGCGTTTGGGAAGCAAAGTCTATTAGTGACCCTAGCCAGGGAGATATCCCTGAGAGTGTTTACCCAACGGCAGTAGAATCCATGAAGTCAATTTATGGTTATGACTTTGCTGATGACGGCACAGGCAATTTTATCCGTTTTGGCGCTCAGAAGCCTTTTACCTGGTCTGTTGATGCTAATGGAAAGCTCACTATCACCCTTGCAGGCAATGCTGGCAGCTATACAGCAACCGTTGATTCCTCGGGTCAGATGACCGTTGAGGGCTCTGACGGTTCCAAGGCAGTCCTGAAGCAAGTTACTAAAACATCTGGTGATTATTCCAGCTTTAAGTACAAGCCTTTTGATGCAATGGCAGACAAAGGTACCATTGCATATAACTTCTCTTCTACTAAAGGCGAATACAAGATGCGCTTTAAGCTGAAGACCGAGGTTGACAAGGTTCTTATCGATAATGACGATCTCTATGTCAGGTATGTTGGTATTGCTAAATCCCCAGATGGTTACTCTGAAGGCTACGTCTTTGAGATCATCAATAGATCTGAAAACTGGGTAAATTGCACCTTTAAGTTAGATAATTCTGAGAATTCCGTATGGGCTAACGATTCCAACTATCTTGAGAGTGGCGAGAGGGTCTTTGCATTTGTAATTAATAGTACAAATCAGAAAAAGCCTCTTGCTTATCAGACTGAGGTAAATGCAGTTGTTGAGTACTACCACATCAAAGGTGGTAAGAGCATGGAAGACACTAAGACAGAAAACGTTGACCTGATAATCTCTCAGAAGAAGTAAGTGTGCCGTTGATAATGAGACAAGTACGTACACATAAAACATTTACGTGTTGAACGTGGAATACAGAGACGTCACCTGTACAATGGGTGGCGTCTATTCTTTTACTGACCGCTCTTTAGAGTTTAAGAAAGAAGCGTGATTAATCATGCAGAAGGCTTTGATTTCGATTGATTACACCTATGATTTTGTAGCAGATGACGGAAAGCTGACAGCAGGTGCGCCAGCTCAGGCTATTTCAGATGCTATTTATGAGGCTACAAAGTGCGCTTTTGATCGTGGCGATTATATTTTCTTTGCTATTGATGCTCACGATCCAGAGGATAACTTCCATCCAGAGACTAAGCTTTTCCCACCTCACAATATTATCGGCACAAGTGGTAGGGATCTGTTTGGCCCTCTGAATGATTTCTATCAGCAGCACAAAGACGACAGTCATGTATTCTGGATGGACAAGCGTCACTACTCGTCCTTCTCGGGAACTGATCTTGATATTCGTCTGAGGGAGCGCAGCATTAACACGGTTATCCTAACTGGTGTTCTTACCGACATCTGCGTGCTGCACACGGCAGTGGACGCTTACAACCTGGGTTATCACATTGAGGTTGTTGAGCCAGCAGTTGCATCACTGACGCCTGAGAATCATCAGTTTGCGCTTGCGCATTTCAAAAATACGCTTGGTGCAACATTGGTTGATGCAAAACTCAACGAGATTGAGAACTCGTAATGACTCCAGAACAACGAGCAGTTAAATGGTTTGAGAAGGTCCCCGAGGCAGATGATCTTTCATTTGACCAGAGGCTTGCTATTTGCAAAAAGACTGGAAATACCATGGCACTTGTCTTTGTTGTTCTATTTTCGCTTGAGTTGATTCTTGCGTATGTGCTTACCGATGGCTCATTTGTATTCACTATGACCGATATTTTGAGAAGCATACTATCAAGACCTGGTAGAAGAGTTACGACCCAGGGAGTAGCTGTCGCGGGTATTCTTGTGGTGGCACCACTATTGGTTATTCCTGCAGCTGCTACGTTTCTTGCTCGTTCTATTGTCTTTAAGCAAGAAATTAAGAAGTGCTTAAGTAAGTAGTTAAGTAAATTAGTTAAAGCGTTGAAAAGACCCAAGAATAAAACTTGGGTCTTTTTTGTTCGAGGCTTTAGCCTGTTGA
>USKU01000073.1 GCA_900555335.1 uncultured Atopobium sp.
AAGAGGAAACATGTGGTGCAAGATGATGTCTTCCTCAACAGGGGTTAAATCAGGGAAATCCTTGCGGGCATTATTAAGTGCATGGCGAGGGTGCGTAAATCCGTGCCAGTTGTCTGGCGCGGCCTCGTGATCGTGCCAATCATAGAGGTAGTAGTCATGAAGAAGCGCGCCACGTACAAGGGCTTGCTCGTCAACTTTGATACCAGTATTCATGGCAAAGGCAAGGCTGCTATAAGCAACCGCAATAACGTGGTCGAGTGTGCTGGTAGTTCCATGTTGTGTAAAAGTTGCAAGCTGATAGAGTCTTCCAGACTTCAGAATAGGAGTTGAAAGCTCATCGAACCTCTCGCGAATTTTAGAAACGTCAACCAAAAAATATCCCATCAACTGCGTGTACACTACAGAAGTCTCTGTGCGTACCCTAGTAATGTATCTATAAAAGATTAGTTAATCTGACGGCTACGTGCAATCTTTTTGGCTGAATGTTACGAAAACGAAAGAATAGAAAACGCAAGCTTTACCGGCGCTCATTGTGATGTTTACCTGCGCTTACGCTTTCTTGCTGTAAGGGCTCATGTGGTCCACCACTACGTTTACCGCACCTGGAAGGCAGCGAGCGGAGTAAGCGTAGATGTCGTGGCAGGTAACCTCGCCATTTACTTCAAGAGGCATAGGCGATGTTGATTCAACGGTAATTTCTCTGCCACTAAAGCTATTGAGATAAGGCCTGCCAAGCGAGTCTCCCGTGCGATCAAAGAAACCAGAAAGCAGTGGGCGTACCAGCTTTGCAGTCATGTGAGTCTCAATGACAATAACCTCAAGCAGACCGTCATCCATGCGATTACCAGGGGCTAGTTCAATTCCCGCTTGCATCATAGAGCTGTTTGCAATGAGGCAGCCAATGCCTTGAAGCTTATGCACTTTGCCGTCAACGGTAATTTTGAAGTCATGAACTGGTGGCATGAGGTTGGCAAGAGCCGCCGTAAAGTACGCGGCTTCTCCAAAGGTTTGCTTGTGGGGGATAGCCGAGCGCATAATCTCGGCATCAAGGCCCGTACCAGCCATTAAAGGCACGCCAGCTACATGGGTTTCTCCCGATACGGTGGTCCAGGTAATTTCACCCAGATCAAGCTGAGCCGTCTGAAGGTTTCTGCAGGCCAGCGCTAGTGCGTTAGGCTCAGGCGCATTTCCGATACTTGCAGCCAGAAGATTGGCTGTTCCAGAAGGGAAGACCAAAATAGGTGTCTGACAACCTCTGAGGCCATAGAGCAGGCTTGATACGGTGCCATCTCCGCCCGAGAGCACCACTACGTCAAAATCTTCAGGCTGAACAGAACTCAGAACCTCATCTGTGTGCCAATGGCTCTCGACAAGTTTTACCAGGCATTCGTCGCCACACTTCAGAAGAGCGCGCTCAAATTCAAAGATTGCATCAGAGCTAAAACCCGAGCAAGGATTGTGAATGATGAGGGTTCTCATATATCCTCCGAAGATTTGCGACAAGCTGGTATATCATTTTGATACGTATGAGTGTATCGCTTTACGTTAGGTACTTAATCGGCAATTGGATGGACGCATTGTATATAGCAACCTCAGAAGAACTTTCCGCATTTTGTGAGCGAGCAAAGACTTCGCATATCCTTGCAGTTGATACGGAGTTTCTTCGCGAGAAAACCTACTTCCCCAAGCTTTGCCTGGTGCAGGTTTCCACAGGTTTAGAGATTGCTGCGATTGATCCCTTGCTTATTGATGATCTAACTCCGCTCAAAGAGCTCCTGGAAAATCCGCAGATTGTCAAGATTTTTCACGCGTGCTCACAAGACCTTGAAGTCTTGCTAGAAAAAATGGATTGCGCATGCGCTCCTGTATTTGA
Organism: uncultured Atopobium sp.; assembly: GCA_900555335.1. Taxonomy (GTDB): domain Bacteria; phylum Actinomycetota; class Coriobacteriia; order Coriobacteriales; family Atopobiaceae; genus Lancefieldella. The sequence goes on from USKU01000073.1 coordinate 1,874, forward strand.
TACGCAGGTAGCAGCTGCATTTTTGGGCATGCGTCAGCAGGTGAGCTACGCCGGTCTGGTAGAAAATTTTGCTAACGTTAAGCTTGCTAAAGCTGAGTCTTTAACAGACTGGTCAAAGCGACCGCTTGATAAAGAACAGCTGGTATACGCTGAGGATGACGTAAGATATCTCCCTGCAATCTACAATCAAATGATCGAGAAACTCATCAAGCTTGACCGTTTGAGCTGGGTAAAGCCAGAGATGGACCAGCACACCAATATTGAGCAGTATCGTCGAGACCCCTATCAGGCGTATCTTCGTTTGAAGCGTTCTGGCTCGCTTACGCGCAGACAGCTTGCCATTGCTCGAGAGGTGTGCGCCTGGCGAGAAGAAACTGCTGCTAAAAGAGATGTTCCACGTAAGTGGGTGCTTTCTGACGAACTCATTATTGAGATTTGTCGCCGTGTTCCTACAACACCAGATAGACTGCGCAAAATTCGTGGCACTGAGCAAATCTCTCAAGGTGGGGTAGTGCATCTTTTGGATGCAATTAAGCGTGGACAAAAGACGCCCGCAGATCAGTGTCCAAAAATCGAGCATCACGCTCATCCTTCAGCTGGCTCTGAAGGTGTTGTTGAGCTTATGTATGCTCTTATCAGGATTGTTTCAGAAAAAGAAGGAATTGCATCTCCTTTGATTGCCAATAAGGATGATCTTACTGATCTGCTTTTGGACAAGGTTGATGCAAGACTTAAAACTGGATGGCGCTATCAATTAGTGGGCAAGCAGCTTGTTGGACTGCTCAATGGCGAGGTTGGACTTACCGTCAAAAACGGTCGAGTAGAGCTGCTGTAATAGAGGCGTTTTAACTTAGGGTTAAGTGTGATTACTCTTGCAAACCTGACTTTTTGTCCGGTGAGTTGGGTATACTCATCTTTATACATAGATAGGAGAAAAATATGTATTACTCTGGTGCGTTTATCCCATACGTTGTTCTAGTAGTTGCCTCGTTGGTGCTCGGATTGGGCACTCAGTGGTACATCAAGCATGAATTTAAAAAGTATTCCTTAGTTCCTTCAGGGTTTAATGCCACTGGCGCTTCTGTTGCTCGCGCCATGATGGACACAAATGGAGCAGCTAATGTTGGTATCAAGAGGATTTCTGGTGAACTTACCGATAACTATGATCCACGTGATAATTGCCTGCACCTTTCTGATGCAAACTTCTCTGAGGGTAGCGTAGCCTCCGTTGCTGTTTCTTGTCACGAGGCGGGTCATGCAGTTCAGACAGCCAAAATGTATATGCCATCTCGCGTTCGTTCCGCTCTTGTTCCTGTTGTTAATTTGGCATCTGCAGCGTGGATTTATGTCTTTCTTGCTGGTGTCTTGCTCAATGTTTCAGGCTTGACTGTGCTTGCAATTTGGCTCTATGCATTTACCTTCTTGTTCCATATAGTTACGCTTCCTGTAGAGATTGATGCCTCAAGGCGTGGATTGGCCTTTTTGAAGGCAAACGCTCCCGCAGGCTTTGACTACAATGGCGCTAAAAAGGTACTAATTGCTGCTGCTCTTACGTATGTAGCTGCTGCAATGGTTTCTGCACTTCAGCTTTTATATCTACTTGGTTCTTCTAGAAACAGGAACTAGTAATGGATCAGATTCAAGAGAAAGAAGATTCTGTTCTTTCAGTATCTGATGCAGTGCTCTTTGCAAAAAATGAAGTTGCCTCAATGCCATCTATGACGGTAGTGGGAGAGGTTTCTGGATTTAGAGGACCAAACTACAAATCTGGTCATTGCTACTTTGACGTAAAAGACCCTGTTAGCTCCATGGCGGTTATTGTCTGGTCAAAGATTTATGCTGCTAGCGGCATTACGCTGCAAGACGGCATGAAGATTCAGATGACAGGAAAGTTTGATATTTACGCTTCAAGCGGCAAGCTTTCTTTTCATGCTCGCACCATTCAGATTGCCGGAGAAGGAGACCTTCGCCAAAAGGTTGCTCAGCTTGCTAAAAAGCTAGAAAAAGAGGGTCTTACTGATATTTCCAGAAAGCGCTACATTCCAGAGTTTTGTACACGCATTGGCGTAGTTACGTCACTTTCTGGCAGCGTCATTGATGACGTTAAGCGCACACTTGCGCGCAGAAACCCTCTTGTAGAGCTAGAGGTGTCTGGTTGTGCTGTTCAGGGCACTCATGCACCTGCAACTATCATTAGGGCGCTTCAGGTGGCCGCAACTACACGTCCAGATGCAATCTTGCTAGTGCGTGGTGGAGGCTCATTTGAAGACCTTATGTGCTTCAATGACGAGGGAGTGGCGCGTGCTATCGCAGCGTGTCCTGTACCTGTTATTACAGGTATTGGCCATGAGCCAGATACCACCATTGCAGATATGGTTTCTGATAGAAGAACTTCAACGCCAACAGCTGCTGCAGAGTCTGTAGCTCCCGCTATTAGTGAGCTACAAACTACGTTTAACAACAGAATTTCTCGCCTTGGAAACGCAACAAGAAAGATTTTGCAGTTCTATAAGACGGGTCTAACTACTGTTGAGCAGCGTTCCAACTTGGCAATGAGAAATGCCCTATCAAGTAAAAAATTCCAGCTAGAGAAGCTGTCCGATCGTCCGTGTCTAAAAGATCCTGCTTATATTATTTCTACAAGAACAGAAGATCTTAATCAGACAGAACAAAGATTAATGGATGCTCTACCAGCGCTTCTTTTAAGAAAGAAAGAGATGCTTTCTGTTGAGTCGCAAAGACTTACCAGAGCTAGTGCAGCCATGCTTCATCCATATGAGGCTTCTCTTTCTTCGCTTGCAGGAAAACTAGATGCACTTTCTCCTTTAAAAGTTCTTACAAGGGGATATGCATATGTCCAAGATGAAAAGGGGTCTGTCATTAAAACGGCCAAAGATGCCTCGGTTGGAGATTCTTTGCTGGTCAAAATGACGGACGGAACAATCAAGGCAACTGTTTCTGACATTGAGCTTTCATAGATAAGGGGAACAACATGGATACTAAGAAGACTGAAGAGCTTACTTTTAAAGATGCTTCTATTGAGCTTGAGCAGATTGTTCGTAAGCTTGAGGGCACAGATTTGGAGCTCGAGGAGTCTTTGGCTCTGTATGCTCGTGGTGTTGAACTGGTTAAAGACCTTCGTGGAAGACTTGATACGGCAGAGCAAAAAGTTAAGGTTCTGCTTGATGAGTCCCAGGCAGGAGCTGCAATTACTGATACAACTGCAGCGCCTTCAACTGCATATTTAGATGAGTAAAGGAGAGGCTATGTCTGACTGTATCTTCTGTAAGCTGGCTAACAAAGAAATCCCCACAGAGTTTCTTTATGAGGATGAAAATGTTGTAGCTTTTAATGACCTTAATCCTCTAACTCCTGTTCACGTTCTTGTTGTACCTAAGAACCACTACGACAACATTATTGATGGTATTCCTGCTGCAACCCTTGAAAGTGTTACTAAGGCTATAGCTGTGGTAACAGAAAAGACAGGAATTAAGGAGACTGGATTCCGTGTAATTACCAATACTGGAAAGCATGGCGGCCAGTCAGTCAATCACGTCCACTTCCATGTTTTGGGTGGCAGACAACTTAATGATTCAATGGGTGAAGAATAAAAATATTCAAGTTTTTTGCTCGTCTATTTAACTCCGGGGTATCTTGGGGTTTATGATGTCATGCGGTTATGTTTATTTGAAGTAGGAGAGGAAGACTTAGAAGTCTGTACTACTTCACGGAAAGAGGAGTCACATGAACGTACTGGTTATCAACGCAGGCAGCTCGTCTCTTAAGTATCAGCTTCTTGACGTTGACACCCGCGAGGTTTACGCAAAAGGAAACTGCGAGCGTATCGGTATCGAAGGTTCTTTTGTTGGTCATGAGGAGCTTGGTGGAGAGAAGCAGAAGCTTGAGGTTGCTCTTCCTGATCATAAGACTGCTATTAAGCATGTCTTTGACATCCTTAAGACTATTGATAAGCCAATCGATGGCATTGGTCACCGTGTTGTTCAGGGTGGTTGGTACTTCCCAGAGTCTGCTGTTGTAGACGATAAAGTCTTGGCTCAGGTTCGTGAGGTTGCTCCACTTGCTCCTCTTCATAACTATGCTGAGGCTGATGTTATTGAGATTTGCCGTGAGCTCTTCCCAGAGGTTGGCAATGTAATCGTTTGCGATACTTCTTTCCACTTCAATATGCCAGAGAAG
>USKU01000074.1 GCA_900555335.1 uncultured Atopobium sp.
ATTACGACCGTCACAAGACGGGCGATCTGATGTGTCGCCTGGTATCCGACTTGTTTGATATTTCTGAGACGGCACACCACGGCCCTGAGTATCTGATTATTGGCTTGCTTGAGATTGCTGGATCTTTTGTCATTCTGGCTTTTATTAACGTGCCACTTACGCTGGTACTTGCTGGAATCGCTGCTGCGTTAGTGGTGTTCAATTTCTTTGCCAACATGCACATGCGCGGTATTTTTAAAGAGAATCGCATGCGCATTTCCGACGTGAATACCCAGCTAGAAGACTCGCTGTCTGGTATTCGCGTGGTTAAGGGTTTTGCGGCAGAAGATCACGAGCGCAAGAAATTCAGGGCAAGCAACTCCGCATACCTAGACTCCAAAGCTAACATGTACCACGCAATGGGTAGGTATCAGGCTGCTATTTCTGGCATGATGGGCGTTTTGAACACTGTCGTATTGGTTTTGGGCGGTTGGATGATTGCTCAGGGTCAGATGCAAGCCATTGACCTGGCAACTTATGCGCTCTACATCTCGCTGTTCACCACGCCAATCATGAACATTCTGAACTTTACTGAGACGTTCCAGAAGGGCCTTGCGGGCTTTAAGCGTTTCTCGGAAATTCTTGAAACTCAGCCGGACATTCAAGATGCGCCTGATGCTCATGACATTCAGATTACCGCTGGCGATATCATCTACCAGGACGTTCATTTTTCTTACAACAACGCTGAAGACGTTATCAACGGCTTGAACCTTCATATTGAGAGCGGAAAAACCGTTGCGCTGGTTGGACCTTCTGGTGGAGGTAAGTCAACTACCTGCGCTTTATTGCCACGATTCTACGATGTGACAAGTGGCAGTATCACCATTGATGGGCAGGATATTCGCTCCGTTACGCAGCATAGTTTGCGCTTGGCAATTGGCATGGTTCAGCAGGACGTATATCTCTTTGATGGTACTATCGCGGAGAACATTGCATACGGCTGTCCTGAAGCTTCCGCAGAAGACATTGCGCTGGCAGCAAAGCGTGCAAACATCGCTGAGTTCATTGAATCGCTGCCAGATGGATATGATACGCAGGTAGGACAGCGTGGAACCAGACTTTCTGGCGGACAGAAGCAGCGCATTTCTATTGCGCGTGTGTTCCTGAAGAACCCGCCGCTACTCATTTTGGATGAGGCTACTTCCGCTCTGGATAACGAGTCCGAGCGCGCGGTCCAGGAGTCCCTTTCCGAGCTGGCTAAGAACAGAACTACACTGGTCATTGCCCATCGACTCTCGACTATTATGGGTGCTGATGAAATTATCACCATCAATCACGGTCGTGCAGTTGAGCGTGGAACCCATGATGAACTGCTAGAAAAAGGCGGAATCTACGCTCATTACTATCAAATGCAGTTTGGTGGTGCACCAAACATCGCAAGGCGGTAAAATAGAGCATTAAGTGCTTTGCGAACTGCGGTTTGCGGCAGCAATCGTTCTTCTCGCGATACGCTTAACCGTAGGTTTGCGGTTTGTAACTTGCGGTCTGCGACTTGCAGCTTGTAAACCGACGGGTGGAACTAAAGAGCAAAAGTCAACGCATCGCACGCTTTAAAGTGTGTTTATGCAGGTTGAATGAGAGAGCTACATGGCTAAAGATGATGCAGAACGTTCACGCTTCGCGCGCCGCCAGAAGGGCGCGCTTGATGCTGACGCAGCTGAAGAGTTGTTTACCAAGGTAGACGAGACGGGTCATCCTAACGAGGAACGCGCAGCTCTAGAGCGTGCTCGCAGGCAGGGTGGAGCTGCGGCAGTGGACGTTGATCCCCTCTCGGGATCTGACCCTTCGGGCTCAAATATCGAGAAGGTCATTACAAAGACGGCAGTCCTTTTTGTTTTGATTTTCCTGGTAATCGTAGTTCTGATGCAGGTCTCTTGTGGTGTTATTCGTCGAGCTAACACAGCAAATCTAACTGAATCAGTTACGGTGCGATCTGTTGCATCTGCATTGCGTGGCGGTGTCGAGTGGGGTAATGGATTTACGCAGTTCCCCGAGGATTTTTCGGTTCAGGAAGCTGACGAGAACACAGGTCGCGTTGAGGTAACAGTTACCGATACGACCTCAAAAGACGTGCTTGAATGCTATGCGGGATCCAGCGTCCAGGCGCAGGCATTTGCTATTAACGCACTGCTCAACCCACGAATCAATACCGTTGTCTATCACGTCAGTGTTCACAGGAATGATCAAGGTGAGCTTCAGAAATCTCAACTCTTTGGATTCCTTAAACCTGGCGGAGATGCAACACCTATCTTTACCTTTACGTTCTCAAAGACGCAGTCTTCTGATGGAGTAAATATCACCATGGTCATTACTGGTGCAAACGATGCCATTCAAAAAGAGCTACGAGACCAGATTGCCACGTCATTTACGCCGGTCCGTGTGCTTGGCGGCATTGTTGGTGGAGACTCTTCAACAAAGAAGAACACCACTACTAGTACCACCGGAACCACTAACAGCACAGGTACAAGCGACAGTTCTTCAGGCACTAAGTAGTCTACGTACCTGCAAGCAACAAAGCAAAAGAACAAAAGAGCCGCTGAAGTCAGCGGCTCTTTTGCATGGGCAGCTAACGGCGATTCATTAGGAGGCTAGTGTACCTCGAGGCGGTGATGCCGTGGATGATTTTTGCACGTTAATTTGACTGAAAGTTATGGAATCGGTGTTTCCAAGACGATTTTGGTCCCAAAAAGGTAAAAAAGCCGTTTAGTTGGGGGTTTTAGTCTTTATGCATAGCTATTTTGAGCGATTTTGAGTCAGCAATGTGTCGCTTGATTAATGCCAACTGGGCTTTTACTAATATCAAATCTTTAATTAATTCCTTCGATCCCCAACTAAACGGCTTTTTTACCTTTTTCGTCTTATTTTGAAGCTCAATTTTTGTTTGATAAAAAATGAAACGAATAAAGGACTAGGAAAATGCATTTTCATGCATAACGGCGCTTGCTTGCATAAAAATAGGTGCTCACTCTACGCGAGTGAGCACCTACGACAAAGAAAAAGAATACTTCTCTGCGGCGCAAAGGCCTGTGTGAGCAGCTTGCCTTTATAAAAGCGTCTTATTCCTGCAGAAGCTGGGCAATTAGGCCAAGCTTTGTCTCAAAAGAAACACCGCGGAGCTCAAAGTTTGGCTGCTCACGAGTAATTTCCATGGACTCGCAGACAAACTCACCAGCAAACTCAACTGCGTCAGCGATTTCCTGACCACACATAACTGCAGCTAAAAGCGAAGAAGCAAACAGATCGCCGGTGCCGTGCAGCATGTAAGGCAGAAGCTCGGAGACAATCTCGCCACGCTCGGACTTAGTAGCAACAAAATTGCGGATAAGGCCATCGCCGCGAACAATACCCTTAAGGACAACGCACTTTGCGCCCATCGCAAGCAGTGCATCAAGCAGCTCATCTACCTGCTCATCAGTCAAATTCTGACCAGCGTATGGAATGCCCGTCAGAATTGAAGCCTCAGTAAGATTTGGTGTCAAAATATCTGCACCATTTACCAGGGACTTCATTGCCTCACAAAGCTCTTGCGTATAGGTTGGGTACATCTTGCCGCCATCGCCCATAACTGGGTCAACAACGCGAAGTGCCTTTGGATGCTCCTGGTACAAACGCTGAATGCTTGCAACCTGCTCTGCTGCGCCAAGGAAGCCAGAATAAATGGCGTCCAGTTCAATGCCCTCTTCCTGCCATGCATCCAGATAATCCTCGAGCATGTTGGTGGTGTCGTGCATGTAGAACGTAGGGAACTTGGTGTGTGCCGAGAAAAGCGACGTAGGCACAGGGCAAACGTCACATCCTGCTGCAGAAAGCACCGGAATAGCTACGCCCAGCGAGCATTTTCCGTATCCGCAGAGGTCGTGCACTGCGGCGATGCGAGGGATGTACGAGCCTTCTCGCTGGTACAGAACAGAGTTGGTTTCATTCATTACAGTTTCCTTTCACGTGGACTGATGGACCAACGTTCAAGAAAATCATACTCTATACTGTGAGGTGGATATTTGACGTATCCGCCTATTTTAAGAGACGTAACAAAGGAGCAGAGATGGCAGATCAGCCTGTTGTTGGCATTATCATGGGATCAAAGAGCGACCTTGCAACTATGGAGGGATGCACTGCTGAGCTCGAGCGCCTTGGCGTTCCATACGAGCTGGTCATTGCGTCTGCACACCGCACTCCAGACAAGGTTCACCAGTGGGCCGAGACCGCCGCTGACCGTGGCCTCAAGGTAATCATCGCAGCTGCAGGAAAGGCCGCTCACCTGGGCGGAGTTGTTGCTGCATTTACTCCACTGCCTGTCGTCGGCGTTCCAATGAAGACCTCTGACCTCGGCGGCATGGACTCCCTGCTCTCCATGGTTCAGATGCCATCCGGCGTGCCAGTTGCCTGCGTTGCCATCAACGGCGCTAAAAACGCAGCTATCTACGCTACTCAGATTCTTGGCGCATCCCTTCCAGAGTATCGCGAGAAGATTGTCCAGCTCAAAGCCGAGATGGCTGACGCATAAGCTGACTCACAGCCCGGAATAGAACCGCCCCTGCGCATACCCGCGCGCAAGCACCCGCGCATACCCGCGTGCCCACACACAAGACCCGCGCTTTAGAAAACCTAAGGCGCGGGTTTTGCGTATTTTGCGTACCTGCAAAATGTGATTATGCGATGACTTCATAAGATGCACAGAGATTTTTGTTTCGTGCATAGCTAAACTTTTAAGGGGTATCACAAGAGTATGACAAAGGTATGACAAAGAGTACCTTCAGAAGGGAAGTGTATGGAATCAAAAAACGGTAAGCATTTTGCTTCATTCGCCGCTGACGATCAGGTGGCTGGGAATACTCACATTTCAAAAACATCTGTCGAGATGGTTTCTATGAAAAACTCCGCGTCCTCAAAAAATGACGGCAACAAAAAAATCTCTCCTAAAAAGTCTGGCGAGAAACCCGCTAAGAAGAAAGGTTTTGCCTATATTCTTTCCACACTCTTGCTGGTAGTTGGCATTGGCCTCTTGGTTGTTGCTGGCGTTATGTTTGGCAAGACGCAGCTTGAGTATCACGAGCAAGATGTCATCAACGAAGAGCTTGCAACATACGCAACAGTTTCCGAGAAAAAAGATGAGGCTCCAGTTATTGATTGGGCTGGTCTGAAGGCAGTAAACAACCAGGTTGTCGGCTGGATTCAGATTCCAGATACGCAGGTCAACTATCCTGTGTATCAGACCACGGACAATGAGTACTACCTGCACACTAATGCAAAGGGTGAGTGGTCTATTGGCGGCCAAATCTTTATGGACTACCAAAATAATCCAAACGGCCTGACTGACCAGCAGACCATTCTCTATGGTCACCACATGAGAAACGGCTCCATGTTCCAGTACATTGGCGCCATGAACGACCAATCTACCTTCGACAAGGTTGAAACCATCTGGTATGTCACACCTACACAGACGTACGAGCTAGAGCCAGTGTTTACCTATCACACCGACGAAGACGACGAGGAAGTCAGGCAATTTAACTTCAATTCTGTCGATGAGTTCAGGTCTTACCTGAAGGACAGACTTTCCAGGGCGGTGAGCTCTCGTTCTGATGCTGCTGAGGTAATTTCTCGCGCTGATCATGTTCTTACACTCTTTACCTGCAATTACACTGACCAATACGGCAGGACCATGCTTATCTGTGTTCCAAAAACCGAGGCTCAGCCAAAGGCTCAGTAGCTAAAAAAGGGCGGCTTACAGAGGCTGTAAATGACACTTTCTTAAAAAATTGTTACACGCTCCGAACATATTTGTTCGGAGCGCTTTTTC
>USKU01000075.1 GCA_900555335.1 uncultured Atopobium sp.
ATAAAATACCTCCTCCTTTGTTATTTTAATTACAAGGATGAGGTAACGAGAAAATTAAACTACCTGTGAAATTAGAATTTAACGTTATTGCTTTAGTTATGAAGATTGGTTTGCAGATTTATGGCTAGAGCTGCGCCTGCCTGCGGCTACTTCAAGAATACGCAAACAAAAACCCGAGTGCGAGGCACCCGGGTTTTGTAGTTGCATTAGAGCTTTCTGTTATGCTTCGGTTCTTTTCCTACGGCGCAAAACAAGAGAGGTTCCTAAGGAAGCCACAGAGGTCAGCGCTGTGCTAACAAGAATCACGCTTGAAGCATCGCCAGTCTCGGGCAGAGAGCCTTTACGCTTTGCTGGGGTCTGAGGTGCCGCAGGAGCTTCAGGGTTCTTTGTGTAGTAGAACGTGTATTCAAGCTGGTCAGCAGAAACATATCCGGTGCTGTCACCCTGAAGTGTGTAACCGTCAATCTCACGAGCAGAAACATTCTGCAGGTTGAGCGTCTGGCTGCCAATAATATCGTCGGAATGGATTTGTTCACCGGTCTGTGCGTCAACGTAATGGACGGTATAGCTGTAGCGAGCTTCCTTGCTATACGTAAAGGTCAAGACGTTATTCTCGGCATTCTCATCAAGAATCATAGAGCGAGAAGAAACGTCTACATAGGCGTAGTCTCCGCGATCAGCTGCATCAAGAGCCCATTTGCTGACAAGAGAACCGATTGGCGCAGTTTCGGTTGTAGTTGCAAGAACTTGACCGTCGTCTGTCTGGTGAATGACCGTGTAGGAGACGGAGGAGTCGTTCTTCTTCCAGAGCGCGTGGAGGGTAATGTCACCTGTAACTGCTGCAGAGAAGCTGTATACAGAGGGGTTTCCGTTGGTATAGAGAATCCAACCAGCAAAGGTATAGCCCTCTCGTACAGGATCAGCGGGCTTGGTAGCTGCGTCTCCGTAGGTGAGCTCCTGCGAGTTGACTGGTGAGCCACCCTCAGAGTCAAAGGTAACGGTTGCGGTCAGAGGCGCCCACTTGGCATACAGCACCGTATTAGTTGCGGGCATAGTGGTGTCGGTAACAGGAGTGCCCACAGTCTCTGAATTGTCGTACCAGCCCTTGAAAACATAACCAGGACGTGGAGAAGTTAAAGAGGTGCCAGGAACATCGGTGCTGGCATTAAAGGGCTCTCCAAAGAGATGAGAGTGCGTAGCAACAGTTGTACCAGAGCTTACGTAAGTAACGGTATAGGTATTGCGCTTATAGCGGTGCTCAATCAAGTTGGAATTGTAATCAGTGATGAGATAGTCGTAGTTGTATGGCTGCCAACTGGTCCAACCGAGCGTATCGTAATTGGTTCCATCAAAATGGCCAATGCTCATGCGGTAGCCGTCATACGAAAAACCAGGATGTCTATTCTCGCTCTCAAGATAGCCGTCACCACCGTTTCTAGCAATCTCTGAAATCATGCCAGGTCGAGAAAGCGTGTGGTCTCCGTCCATATCGTAGGTACCATCAAGGTTTTGATAGTAGTAGAAGCGGTAACGTGGACCAAGAGCAGTGGAATTGGTATAGCGGCCGTAAATTTCAAGCACATTATCTGCAGTAATTTTGGATCCTGGGTCAGTTGTTTTTGCTTGGGTGGTGGTTGCAGTACCGCCAACACCAGGGATTATGCCATACCAATAGTAGGTTCCAGAAGGGTCGTCTGCACGCACGGCGGCAAGCATGTCGTCGCTGTACTTGTTGCCGGTATTGGGGTTAATGGCGTAAGGATTAAACGAGTCACCATAACGAAGCGTAAGCGTTGCAAGAATGGAGCCATTTCTCTTTGGACGCACATTAACGGTGATAGTTGCAAGGTTGTAGTAAACGTTAATAGTGGTAGAGCCATCTGCTGCAATAGGAGTTGGATCGCTCTAGTGGCTGTATGTTTCAAAGCGGAAAACGCCTGTATTTGGCTGGACAGGAGCAGTTGCAGTCATTGTTCCAACAGTTCCGGAAGCTGCGGTGGTTGTAACGTAGTTGTAGTTAGAAGGGTTGTTTGGATCCTGAATAAAATAGGCGTAGTGATACGTTGCTGTTGCTGGAGTCCAAAGTGCCTTTACAGTGACAGGCTCTTGAGGCATGGTAGCGGGCAAAGAATCTGCAACACCATCGTCATTAAGGTCCCAACCAGCAAAGGTATAGCCAGTTCGTGTTGGATTAGGGACGGCAGGAACAGGATCTCCCGGATTTCCAATTACAGGAGAAAGCTCACTACCAGAAGTTGAGAAGTAGATTGCGCTGCGAGGATTGCGATCGTAATAGATGTACTTAACAGCCTTGCCATCTGCGGTAACCTTAAGCGAAAGGTCTGTAGTTGTGCGTACAAAACCTGGATAGGTAACATCGGAAGCAGTAACAATCGAATCGGGCACACCGTAATTTTCTTCGGAGGACGCCTCAACATAATTGCCGGTAGTCATCTCCTTCATGCGCTTAACGGTGTAGGTAACATAACCAGGCATGTAATAGACGGTCTGTTTAATGTAGTGATCTGAGCCAGAAGCAACGCCAGTAACAGTTGCTTGAGCAGGATCTTCCAGGTCATAGCCGGTGATTGTTGGAGCTGTAACAGACCAAGATTCTCCCTCATTTACAACTTGCTTAGAAGGAGCGTGAATCTCTTCGTCGTTTAATACGTTAACGTACGAGACTACAACAGAGTATTTACCTGCGTCTTCAATAGATTCAGCAATTGCAGATGCAGGTAGGCTGCTCAAAACAAGAGCAAGAGCAAATAAGATGCTCAAAACTTTCTTAGCGCGCATTATTTCTCCTCAAACAGCAACAAGATAGGTAAATAATAATAAATGGCGAGAAGGACTTGCTGTTCAAGCTGCAAATTGACCGTATATACACAATCCACTTCTCCTTAAGATGCAGGAGAAGTGGACGAGAAGGTCAAACTTTCTGTGAAATTCAGCGTAGTATGAAATTTATAAATCTACACCTGCGGCTTCAGCGGGTTTCTCGGCAGATTTCTTTACAAAGAGCTTGCCCGATTTCTTGAGCTGATAGGCAAGAATCAGAATGGTTACCAGCATAACAATCGTGCAAACGATGGAACCTTCTGCGCCAAAGCTACCGCCGGTAAGCCAATCCGGGCCACTGCCAGGAGCAAACTGCAGCAAAGAACTGCCTGTAGTGCTACCGCTTACCAGAACGCCAAAGATATTGCCTTGGGCAAAGTTCCAGGCTCCGTGAATGCCAGCGGCTCCCCAGAGATTGTCAGTTTTGATGATATAGAACGTCTCTAAGATGCCAAAAAGAATTAGGTCGATCAGGGACTGCATGGTAAAGCCGCTGTTAAACATATGGAGAAGACCAAATAGGCTGCTTGAAACCACAATTGCAATAATTTTATTGGACTTCTCTGCCATGACAGGAAGAAGCCAGCCCCTCGTGATAAGTTCTTCTGTTCCGCCCTGAATCAGCCAAAACGGAATAGTGAGAAGAACAAAGCCGAATGCATAAGGCGTAAAAGTAGTGCCAACTAATTGATAAGATCCGGTCAAAATGAGGATCAACATCACAACAGAGAAGAGAAGAATTCCTAGACCAAAGCCTTTGAGCAGCTCTTTCTTCCAGTTGTCTTTGTAAAATCCTAGGGTAACAATTGGACGTTTTTCAAAGAGTTTTACCCACAGGAAAAAGAGACCTGCAATAAAGACAAAGGAAAGAAGCGTTACCAGAAGATAGTAGTCTCCAAAAATCTCTCTCAGATTGAGGGAATCGGAAAGGCGATCTGGAAGATCTGGGTGCGCCATGTAGTAAGGGGCAATAATAAGTGCTGCTGAGATGGTCATTACAATAGCGCCGATAATTTGCCCAACGACCAACAAGAAAACGGCTAAAAAGGGACTAAGCCAAGCTGGAGTTAGTCTCTTTGCCTGCTTGACGTCGGAAAACATGCGATTTTCTTGCATAAAAAACTCCTAGTTAACGTGCTCAAAGCGCGTCATGTAGATGACAAAATTTTAGCGACGGTGCAGGCAAACAGCGTCCACCTGCGATTAGTTCTCTTTATACTCTAAGAGAAAATCGCAACAATCGCCACCGTGGCCTATGGTTTTTGTACGGCCCCAGATAAGTTGAGGATGCAAGTTACCGTATCCTGCATCGTCACTATCACAGTATGCAGCGGTTATTTCGGGGCAGTTATATTTTTTGGTTATCCCATAATAGGGGCAGCTCACAATGTTAAGGCGCGCTTCGTTACCGTGACTTTCTGGATATTCAAAGGCAAATCCAGCACTTGATGTGCAGCTTTTCTCGATACCTGATTTAAAGAGGCGAGGAAACTTGCGTGCAAGGCCAAACGTTTTGATGGCCCATTGGAAAAATGGAACTCGCTTAGCGGCAAAGCGCTGGAAATACTCGCGGATATACCAGACGGCCCTTTCTTGTGGGATACCCTCTGCGCGCAGAGCTTCATATACGGCAATACCAGGGTAAATGCGTCTGAAAGAGTGAACACGGAGTTCCTTGGAATCTGATGAGTTTTCTGCACAAAGCGCCTCGTACCGCGTTTGAGCCGCCTGTGCAATCTGATCCGCTTTTGCCGTGCCGATGTCCTCGGCGGCTATCGCGCACGTTTCTTTAATGAGCTGCTGCACTTTCATATGAGCCTCACTAGTCGTAAAAACGCACTGATGAAAAGCCAGTTAGAACATGCTAACAATTGTACGCTCAAATTTTATGAAACGCAGCAAGCATGGATTCCAGCGATGGCTTAGGTAAAGTTTTTTACTATCTCTAGACCAAGAAGCAGCGCCTTTTCATGGGAGTCTTTGCCAAAGTCCCTCTCGTCATATTCGTGAACGTTTGCTAAAGAGTCTGCCGTAAAAAGGAACTGTCCAAATTGCGCTCCTCGTTTTCTACAACAAGCGGCTAGTGCTGAGCATTCCATCTCTACAACTGAGCACCCTTCTTGCAGACGATACTCAACCATATCCTTTGTCTCACGGAAGAAACCGTCAGTAGACCAGGTGGTGCACGTTTCAAAAGGGAGTCCGTCTTTTTTGAAGGTATCTTCTATGACAGAAATTGGTTCCTTATCAAGCTCTATATATCTTGATGCTGGAAGATAGTGATAGGACGTTCCTTCCGCTCTAAGTGCTTTAGTTGGGACGAGAAAGGCATTTTCTTGTATCTCTTTTAGAACGCCGCATGAACCAACTGCAATTATTTTCTTACAGCCACAGGTAACCAGTATGTCCATTACCTGTGTGGATGAAGCAGATCCAGTAGGGGATTGAACTAAACAGATTTTCTCGCCATATGAATCTAAAACGTAGACTTTGATGTCTCGAGAAACGGTCACAATTGTTTCTACGACTTCTGCTCCGTGCTCGTTGGCGTAATCATGGACAACGTCTCCGAGAAATGCGAAGAGGCACTTTTCGGGTAGCTGGCCTGCGGTCCATTCGTGATCTGCTGAAATAACCTCTGGGGAGGCATCGTCATATTCTAAAAGCGGTATTTCGTTTTTTATAATCACGGAGAGCTCCTGAGTTTTGGAGGCTTACATAGATGCCTTTAGCTATGAGTTTTTCTACGCAAAACTTATTTACAATAATATTCTATTGCCTTGCTAACAAATACTGCTGTTCCTTCTCCGGCAAAGTTATCAATATTTTTAGTGAAATCCCCACCTGCG
>USKU01000076.1 GCA_900555335.1 uncultured Atopobium sp.
CCAGCATTACCTCACACGAGCCTTTAACCTCAAGCGCAAAGTCACAGCAGGTACGAATGATATTATGGGGGCCTTTAACGGTTGTCTTGAGTCCGTCCTCATTCAAACCACAGGTTGGCCAAGTAGACTGATCTACTCGCTCGGAAATTTTAGTAGTGTCTACCACAACCTGAATAACCGAACCAAGTCCCGGAGCAGAAGCCACAACCTGAGCTGATTCACAGTTTTCTTTGATGGAATAGAGAGCCATGCCTCGGCCATGAATTCCCCAACGGTCCATATGCATGCTCTCAAGCTTTGAAGTTACACGAGCTTCAAAGATTTTCTCCTGCATGTCTTTTGGAATGCCCTGACCATCATCAAGTATGGTGATAGTTCTAAGCGTACCTTCTTTTGATGTTGCAACATAAATATGACGAGCGCCAGCATCGCGAGAATTACGTAAGAGCTCAATAACAATATCTTCTACCGAACGGATATCGTGCTTTGCCTGTCTACGCTCTGCCTCTGCTACGCGTAAACGAACGTACCCCGCGCCGAGGGATTCCTCGACACGGAGTGCGCGCTCACCTCCCATGGAGGCGACAAAACCTGTTAAGTCAGTAGAAGTGGCTGCCATAAATTACTTAGCAACATCCACAGCACGAGACTCGCGAATAACAACAACGCGAACCTGTCCTGGATATTCCATCTCATCCTCAATCTGCTTAGCAATATCGTGAGCAAGAACAGTTGCCTCGGAATCGCTAATCATCTGAGGCTCAACCATCACGTGAAGCTCACGGCCAGCCTGCATTGCGTAAGTACGCTCAACACCCTCGTGCGCATTAGAGATAGCCTCAAGCTTCTCAAGGCGCTTGATGTAGTTCTCAGCAGACTCACGACGAGCACCAGGACGTGCAGCAGAAATAGCGTCTGCAGCCATAACAAGCATGTCAAGCACGGTGTTTGGCTCAATATCTGCGTGGTGAGCTTCAATAGCGTGAACAATCTCAGGACGCTCACCATGGCGACGAGCAAGATCTGCACCAATTACAGCGTGTGGACCCTCAACCTCGTGGTCAATTGCCTTACCAAGGTCATGAAGCAGACCAGCGCGCTTAGCTGGAGCAGGCTCAAGGCCAAGCTCTTCAGCCATAATGCCGCAAAGAACCGCAACCTGAACAGAATGTGCTAGAACATTCTGACCATAAGAAGTGCGATAACGAAGCTTACCAAGGGTCTTAACAATCTCTGGATGAAGATCGTGAATACCACAATCAAATGCAGCTTGCTCTCCTGCTTCAAGAACACGCTCATTTACAAGTGCTTCTGCTTTCTTATAGAGCTCCTCAATACGTGCTGGATGAATACGACCATCAGCAATGAGATTTTCTAGAGCAACACGAGCGGTCTCACGACGAACTGGATCAAAGCTGGAAAGAACAACTGTCTCTGGAGTATCGTCAATAACAAGAGAAACGCCAGATACTTGCTCAAAAGTACGAATGTTTCTACCCTCACGTCCAATAATCCTACCCTTTAAGTCATCAGATGGGATATGAACAGAAGTAACAGTAATCTCAGACGCCTGATCAGCGGCAACACGCTGAATAGCAGTAGAAATAATCTCACGAGCGGTTTTATCTGCCTGAGCACGAACACGCTGCTCAGACTCACGAAGAATCATAGCCTCATCGCGAACGCTTTCTGAGCGTACACGAGAAAGAAGCTCATCATGAGCCTCATCTTTAGTGAGGTTGGCAATACGCTCAAGCTCTTGAGACTGCTGAGCGACAAGAGAATCAAGGTCATTCTTACGACGATCAAGCTGGCCTTGAAGACTGGAAAGCTGGTGCTCACGTTTTTCTAGAGCATCAGTGCGATGGTCAAGAGACTCTTCACGTTGAAGAATGCGGTTCTCCATGCTACGAAGCTCACTTTTGCGCTTCTTCTCTTCTGCTTCAGCAAGCTGCTTAAGTTGAAGGACTTCCTCCTTAGCCTCAAGAACAGCTTCTTTCTTTACTGTTTCTGCCTGACGGGCTGCCTCAGAAGCAATTCGCTCTGCATTGATCTGTGCATCTTTAAGCTGCTGTTCAGCTGTCTTAATCTTTGAATTACTAATGTTAGAGAGTACGCCATAGGCTAGACCTACTCCCACAATGAGGCAAACAATGCCTACTGCTGCTAATTCCATACCTACTCCTCAAATGGCGATTACAAAAGTGTTCAGGAGACTTTAGACACAACAGTATCTAAAGAACCCGCCATGAGCAGGATTCATTGGCTGGTCATGCCACATGCAGAGATAGATCAAATGTATGAGATACCTACTGTATACGTGACGCTGGTTGCCCAGCGGAAATGAGCCTATTCACGGCATATTTATCGTATAGAGCATTGTAACTTTTGTCAATAAATAGCAGGTAGGAAAAGTAAAGTACATCAATACAACAGACTTATAAGCTAAGCAAATATAATCATTCAGATGTGGCGTTTTCATCCAAAATCTTTTTAGCAACAGATGATGCTATAGAAAATGAATATCCCTTTGTGGCGAGAAACCTGACAAGTTTCTCATAATCATTTTTTCCCGACAGGTGTTTTCTCTGGGCCAAAGAATACGCAACTTCAAATTCATCCACATCAGAAAAATAAACGTCAGGCCATCCAGGGAGTGTCTCAACTTCAATCCCTTTTTTAGAAATTTCAGTTTTAATTTTAAGAGGACCCCAGCCTTGCGAAATTTTAGAACGTATATAGACGTCTGCAAAACGACTGTCATTAATCAAACCAACTTCAACAGCCCTCTGCACTGCAGGGTCTCTTACATTCTTCTGATAGCCATCAAGCATGAGCTTTTTTTGAAGCTCAGCTGTAGAGTAGTCCCTTTTTACAATCAAAGCCTCAATACGAGCTTTAATACACTGCGTTGAAATCTCTTTTAACTCATACAGAAACTCATTACGAGAGGAAGGGGAAAAAACACCATCTTTCTCTTTGTTCTGAAGAGCACGAGCTACTGTTGGAGGGACAAAGAATTCCTCCGTCCCTCCAACTTCAGTTTCTAAAAGTATCTTTGCTTTAGGCTTTGCCTGACCTAGAACTGCCTGTTTCTTTTTTGGAAGCTCAATCGACCAAGAAATTTCTGACATTATTCAGCAGAATCTTCCGTTGCAACCGGAGTACCAACTTCAGAATCTTCATCAAATACAAGGCCACAAGCAACTCGTACTTTGTGATCAATCTCTTCCATGAGATCTGGATTGGCAGTAAGGAAAGATTTAGCTGCTTCTCTACCCTGGCCAAGACGCTCACCCTCATAGGTGAACCAAGCTCCAGACTTGTTAACAATCTCAAAATCAACAGCCATATCAAGAATGGAACCCTCTTTGGAGATGCCTTGACCGTACATAATGTCAAACTCAGCAACCTTAAAAGGCGGAGCAACCTTGTTCTTTACAACCTTAACGCGAACACGGTTACCAACGTTTTCTCCGTTAACCTTAATGCTATCAACACGGCGAATATCCATACGGACAGTAGAAAAGAACTTAAGAGCCCTACCACCAGAAGTGGTCTCTGGGCTTCCAAACATAACGCCAATCTTCTCTCTAAGTTGGTTAATGAAAATACAAAGCGTATTAGACTTTGAAAGAGAGCCAGCTAACTTACGGAGAGCTTGACTCATGAGACGAGCCTGAAGACCAACGCTAGAATCGCCGATTTCTCCCTCAATCTCTGCACGAGGAACAAGAGCAGCAACGGAGTCTACAACTACAACATCAATGGCGCCTGAGCGAACAAGCATGTCGCAAATCTCTAAAGCCTGCTCACCAGTATCTGGCTGAGAAATTAAAACATCATCAATATCAACGCCAATACGAGCCGCATAACCTGGGTCTAGTGCGTGCTCTGCGTCAATAAAGGCAACAACACCACCGAGAGCCTGAGCTTCTGCAAGAATTTCTAGAGAAAGAGTTGTCTTACCAGAGGACTCTGGGCCATAAATCTCTACGATACGGCCGCGAGGAACGCCGCCAATACCCAATGCTGCATCAAGAGCAAGTGAGCCAGTTGGAATAGCCTGAATATCAAAGGCAGGACCACCCTCACCTAAACGCATAATTGCACCAGCACCAAATTTCTTCTCAATTTCTGCGGTGGTTGAAGAGATAACCTCATCCCTCTCATCACCAGTAGTACGAGCTTTGATCTCTTTTGAAACTGCCTTTTTAGCCATGAATACTCCTTGCTCTTTCTGATATCACGATAATATAAGAACAGACGTTCTATGTCAACGTCAAACAAATACTCTATAGAGCTAATTTGTCATAATTCTTACTGATGTTTTTCTACTCTTTACCACTGATTATTTGTGTAATGGCTTGAAACTTAGTATAAGCCCAGTGCACAGATGTAAAAATTAAGGTCCAAAACCTATATGCTTTAGACCTCCCTATTAAAATCGAATTTTAAGCCTTCACAATTGCTTCATGAATTAAGTGCAAAGCCTGCAAAACAGCAGCTTCTCGCACCTGTTCTCTATTACCAGAAAAATGTTTACAGACCGTATAGGTAAAGTTTTTGCTGTTAATACCAAACCAAACTGTTCCAACTGGTTTACCAGGCTCTTCTCCTGTTGGTCCTGCTATTCCTGTAACGGAAACTGCAATATCTGATCCAATAACGTCTCTAACGCCCGAAGCCATTTGAGCTGCGCAGGGCTCAGAAACAGCGCCAAGGGACGGTTCATCAAAAATGTCTTTTGAAACGCCTAATACCTTTTGCTTAATCTCAATGGTATAGCTTACAACAGAGCCCTTAAGTACGCTTGATGATCCAGAGATAGCTGTAAGAGCGCCTGCAACAAGTCCTCCCGTACAAGACTCGGCTGAAGCTACGGTAATACCTGATACAAGGGCATCTGAAATAACACTTTGAGCTTCTTTGAGAACTTCTTCAGAGAACATGATCTTCCTTACTTTTAATAAGATTTGATACAAATATGGCGCCTCAGAGAGACGCCATCTTGTTAAACTTCAGCAATGTATTGCCAAGACTTTACAAAGTAGTCAATTCCTGACCAGGCCGTTAAAACTACTGCAACCCACATAGATGCGTTGAAGATAAAGAGTAAAACATCCTGAATCATTCCACCAGGAATACTAGGCAAGAAGAGTAAACCGCAGATAGCAACCATAGTTGTTGCGGTCTTCCACTTACCCAAGTCAGAAGCTGCAATAACAACTCCCTTTGAAGCAACAACCATCCTAAGGCCCGATACCAAAAACTCACGTGCAACAATCACTAAAAGCACCCAAGGAGAAACCATATGCCACTCTAGAAGTACAAAAAGAGCTACAACAACAGCGAGTTTATCGGCAATTGGATCTAAGAACTTGCCAAAGGTAGTAATTTCATTTCTACTACGGGCAAGGTAACCATCAAGCTTATCGGTCAAAGAAATGACAACATAGCCGATAAAAACAAGAAAAGCTCCAAGTTTAAAACCAGGTGTTGCCAGAGAATCTGCCAGAGATACACCTAAAAGCTGCGCCAAAAGAAGCCAAAAGGGCACTAAGGCCACACGAGCACAGGTA
>USKU01000077.1 GCA_900555335.1 uncultured Atopobium sp.
GCCATTAATGACAAACTACCTGACAAAGATGTCGTGCTTGCCGTTTGAAATGGTCTCAATGTAGTAACGAGGACGATTCTCACCCTCATAGGACTCGTCAAGCGGTGTGGTGTAGTTAGAAAGCGTCTGCTGGTCAACGCCCATGTCCTTCAGCGTCTGCGCCAAGATGTCGTAGTGCCAGACAGGCGCGTCAGAAATCTGCATAGGCTGAGCTGCCTCTTCAGCGGTCTGACCAGCTGGTTTATACATAATGACTGGAGCGGAAGGCTGTTGTATGTCGTTATTAGTCAAATACCAGTCGCCGTGATCTGCGGTAATAATAAAAGACGTGTTTTCATACACACCAAGACGCTTAAGCTCAGCGATATACTGCGCAACAATCCTATACGCGCCAATAGTCTGCTCTTCAACGTTTTGCTTGCTTGGATCTTCAGTGCGCTCAACGTTACGATCAAGCGTGTAAGGTGGATGCGAGCCAAACAGATGAATGAAACGGAATGAACCGTTCTGACCAGTATTGTCAATCGAGAGTCCGTAGTGTTGAAGCTCCTGGTAATACTTGAGGTCATCCTCGGTATAAGGCTGAGACGAGAGATCAACTTCATCCATGTTGACTGGCTTGCGCATGCGCATATTAAGATCCTCGGTGTAATACCAGAATCGAGGCTTAAACACCCAAGGCATGTCCCTACAGAACGCCGTCTTATAGAGAATGCGCAGTGCACCTAGCACGTCTAACTGGTTATCTGCACCGCGACCACGAGGCTCGTGGTAATTAATGGAATACTTCTGTGCGGTATCTCTGTAGTGAGAGTAGTTCAACTGGTCCGTATACAAACCTGCCTGATATCCAGCATTCTGAATATCCCTGAGGTACTGATCACTTTGTGCCCAGTTGTAGACAAAATCGTTGAAATTCTCGCCAGGCTGAGGACGAGAACCAAAGAGCAGCGATGGAACACCGTAGCGCGTTGGAATCATGGAACCGACGGAATTTCTGTACCAGGTAAAGCCAGTAAGGGACGCAAATGTCTCTGGATACTCATCGTAGAGCTTCTGGACAAAAGCGGTATCGGTGGTGTCCAGGACAAACACCACAACGTTCTTCTTGGAGGAAACGTTGTAGAGGCCCTCGCGCGTTGCAATAACCTGCTGATGCTCAGCGTGAGCATCTATCGACGCTGCGATCGCAGGACCCCAAAGACTTGCAACGCCAACTGCCTGGACAATGATAAGCGCTGTTGCGGTTACCAGAAGACCTGTTCTAAGCTGACGTGCTTTTAGGAGCGAGAAGGTCACTGCAGCTGCAATGATTGCTAGCCAAATGAGGCCAGAGACAATCATTTGAGTTGTGAAGTCTGACCAGATAACTGCATGTCCATCAGCAAGCGGCATACCACCGTTCAAGAATACTGCCTGAACGTACGATGCCACACCGATGGCCCCCACAAACGCAATAGCAACGTTAAACACGCGCTTACGCAGGAGCGATAGAAATACTGTAAGAATGATTGTAATGATAAGGCCTGCAATAATAACGGGACCTGCGACATCGTTGAGGTTGAAAGAAAGGTCTCGCGCATTGCTTGCTACCAGCTCAAGTGGAGCTACGACCAAGATGGTAAAGACAGTAAAGAGAGAAACAAGGAATGCGACACCAATGCGACCCTTAGGTTTGAGGGTGCCTTCCTTTTGTTCTTTGAGACGAACAGCCTCTGCTGCAAGGATTTCTTTCATCTGAGCGTTTGCAGCTTCTGCACCTTTGGCGTCAACCTTGTGAACTTTGCCTTCGACAATCTTATTGGCGTTCTCGTCAATCTTAAGCAGACGGAAGAGCACCTTACGAGAACGCCTAAACGCAACGCCAAGCACTGCAGAGAGCGCAACTACAACTGCTGCCAGTGCCTGGATGGTGTAGGTCATAACCGATGGGTCAACGTATGCCTGAGCTGTTGCTGGTAGAAGCGCCCACCACGCAAAGGTCAACACTGCAAGGTAGAACACAGCGTGGAGGAATGTTGCGCGCTTGTGAGCAGCAGAGCTGTGGGAGTTTCTCTTGGTAGAGGTTATGGCTTTAATCACGAGAAACACCGTCCTCATCAGTTGTTGTTGCGGATTCATCGATAGCGGCATCGTCGCCCTTCTCGGCAGCATCGTCCGCTGCTGCAGCGTCGTCCTTCTCGGCGGCGTCAGCAGTTCCCTCCTGGTGCGCCAAAACGCGCTCGAGAATGAACTTACCTGCGGTTTCTCCGCCGTGACCCAGGTTGAAAATCATGTTGTTACGAATCTCTTCAATCTTGTGCGACCAGCTATCGGTCTCCTCAAGCATCTGCGCAACCGCGTTACCAAGACCCGAGAGGTCCTTAGGATCAAAGCTACGGCCAATCTCATTTCTCAGCGTAATGTCGCATGGATCCGAATGAATCTTGCTCCAGTCAGGATTATTCTCTTTCATTGCGGTGTCAATGAAGACCGACGGTTTGAGCGTGGTAAAGGAGAACTCCTCGGCAACACTCGACCAGTCAGTAAACAGCAGGTCAGCCGAGAGAACCGAAGTGTTAGAGCTGAAGTCAGTCTCAAAGGAGAGCTCCTCTGGATCCGCGTCAGCATAGCGAGCAAGAATCTCCTCCATACGGGCAGGATAACGCTTCAAATACTCTGGGTGCGGGCGAACCACAATACGCCAGCCACGGCCCATGAGCTGCTCAAGCAGGCCGTCAAGGCAGCTATCCATCAAGTTGTCGTACTGCCACGAAGGACCAATCAGCAACAGGGGTTTCTCGCCAGGTTTGCGCTGGCCCAGATTCTGCTTCTGGTAGTTCTTGATTGACCTGTCGAGAAGATCGTAGCCAATAGCAGGCTTTCTCTTGGATGGCGTGCCGTAGTACTTCTCGACCAGCTCAAGATCGTGCTGCTGGTGAGGGCCAACGCAGAGGACGTCGTCGTAGTAGGTGTACTCGTTGCGCGTCGAGGTGACTGTCATGGAGGTCATGTGGTGGCACATGTACATGTACTCAGCGTCTTTGCGCACGTAGGAGCGCTTCATGTAAGAGCTCTCCAGGTCACCGAGGGAGGTAACCACAACGTCGGCATCGAGCTTCATAAAGAGCGTGATGAGGCGACGCTGACCCAAGTAATAAGGAATCAGGCGAGGCTGCTGTTTTGCCAGCTCAAAGACCTGGTCGTTAGGGTCAGAGGTGACGTAGTGGATGCGGATGTCCGAGTTTGCCAGCAGCCACTCAATAGCGCCCTGGAAGTATTTGTAAAAGCCGCTTGACTCAGAATAGAAAACCAAGTGCTTGCCGATGGTGTCAAAGAAGCGCTTGTAGTCCTCTTTTTCGCGGGCAGCATGAGGATCGCGCTGGAACCACTTGTGAGTTGACTTGGTTGCTGCGTCCATTGCCTCAAACTCGTCGCGAGCAGCGTTGAGATCGTCATAGTCAACCTGTTTACGAGGGTCAATGATAATATTGCAGACAATCTGAACCAGGATTGAGAGAAGGTTTGAGCAAACCCAGTAGAATGCCATGCCGCAAACAACGTAAACCGCAAGTACAAGCGACATTGCAATAGAGAGGCCGTTTGTGGTGTTCTTCTCGGCACGAGACTGCTCGCGCTGGAGTGGATTCAGCTTGTTGGATGCAAGGCCAAGAGCAACCGAAGACAGGGCTGCCGCGAGAGGCATAATCCAGGTGATGCCGCCATCAATGATTGGGGTCATGCCCAAAAATTCTGTGCCGGGTGCGCCAGAATCAGTGATGCCATGAATGACGTCTACCAGGCCAAACAGGATAACTACCTGGATAGCCAGAGGGATAAGGCTCAACAGCGGGTGATAACCTGCCTTTTTGTTGAGCTCGTTGGAGCGCTCCTCGATGGTCTCTCTGTCGCCGAAGTAACGCGTCTTCAAGCGGAAGGTCTCGGGCATAAGGCGCACCATAACAATAGAGTTTTGTTGCGTCCAGAGTGCCAGGGGCATCAGGATGATTTTAGTTGCAAGGGTAAAAAGGAAGATTGCCGCCCACCAACTGCCGGTCAAATCGTATGCGGGCTGAACGATTAGTGAAAAAACGTGTGCAAGCTGCTCCATATACAAACCTTCTACGAGAAAACTTCTACGAGAAAACTCTACAGAAGCCAATAAAACCTAAGACCTGAAAAAACAATGGAATCCATGGCAGGCCAAAAGAAAGCTACGGCATCTAAATGAAGTCTGCAGTATCTAAAGTTAACCTGAAGTATCCATTTGTGCATAACTAATTTATGGTATCAAAAAACGCTATTTATCGGCAGTTTAAAGCGAACAATCAAAATGGAATATCTTTGATTTGCATGGATAAAATTTATACATAAATTGTTCTTTTTAAAATCATTCTATAAAAGTTACGTAGGCAATTGTCTTTCTCGTTAATCAAAAATTAACCCCTGAAATGGTATTTTATTTAATTTTTGGGTTGCAATCGCGGTTCTGCTGGCTAAAATACTCTCCATGTTATTTTTAATATTCGGCGCATTAGAGCGCTTTTGAAATGAGGAGATTCTATGCAGGCAAATCTGCAGGAGCTAAAAGAGACCTATTCGCGGCAGACGTATAGTGTGTTTTCGATCAACCGCCAGCAGAAGATTGCTGACTCCCAAGTTACTTTTTCGCTTGCTCATTCTGTTTTCATTATTCCTGTGTTTGGATCAGCTGAGATTACTATTGGCGGCAAAGAATTTATCTGTGAAGGAACCACAGTTGTGCACGCTCCTGCAGGTCAGACCGTAACGTATCGCACGCTCTATGGACGCTCATTTGACCATGTAAATATCTACTATGATGGCGTTCAAGGAGATACCAGCAGCCCAATCTTCAATGCATACGCATTTGATCCTCAGGGATTCGATCGTATTCTTGATAAGACACTTGACCTGGAAAAACTTAACACTACCCCATCGCTGGACAACCGTGTCGCACAAATTGTCAACGGTACCGAGCTCATCAAATCAATGTTCCTGCTCACCAACAGCCAAAAAGTCCAGGAGAGCATGGCCGAGGCTCGCACGTACATCGAGCTCCACTTTGCAGATCCAATTACCATTCCTGGTCTGGCCAAACGCTGTGGCATGAGTACTCAGCGCTTCTCCAACAATTTTGTCCAAACATTTGGCGTTCGCCCAATGACGTTCATCATTGCAAAGCGTCTTGACCATGCTCAGCAGCTGCTTCAATCTGGTCTTTCTGTGCGCGAGACCTCCGAGGCTGTTGGTTACAATGATCCGTTCTACTTCAGCAGGCTCTATAAGAAGCACATGGGTGTTACACCTCAGGACGTCCATGACAGCTATGAGGGAAATGTCCTGATTAAGTAACTGCTGCTTGATATTGCCAGTTACTGCATGTAGAAATTACTTGCCCAATTACTTGTGGCAAAACTGGTCGCAGGTTTTATTGCAAATCAAAAGGTCAGAACGTTTTGTTCTGACCCTTTTTTGCATAATCCGGTTGTTATATTCATTTCCATGAATACGTATTTTTTTGGCTCAAAATTATGTGCCGAAAAAGGTAAAAAACCCGTTTAGTTGGGGATGAAAAC
>USKU01000078.1 GCA_900555335.1 uncultured Atopobium sp.
GCTTCTTGGGACGCTGAGACATATTCCGTTGCATTTTCTTCCCCGTGGGCAGCAAGATCTGGGACCAGATAGCGCAGGTCATCACCCATGTTATTCACAAGAACTGTCTTCATTCCCTCTGCAGACGAGAGCATGGGATGAATTAGCAACACAGTAGGTATGGTTTGGGTGCAAGTTTCCGGCTCAATGAGGTGCATCTTCATGACAATCCTCCATTTGTTGTTCACCTGCGATTATATTCCTGCTTGGCGCGCAGATTTGCTGTTTGTTCACCAAAGCTGACATTTTCTGTGAACGGTAGGGATGGATCTGTGAGGGATGTCCGGGAGGGGGCCGAGATTTATTTCTGTTCTCGCATTAAATCAAGAAACGCATCAGGTGCATTACTGGTTGAATTCCAAATCTTTGGAAAGCCCCATGCTGTCAGAAGTCTCATAACTGATGGAAAGTTCTCTGGGTATGTATTATGTCCAGCATTCGATAGGCTGCCATGCCCAGAAATCGTCTCAAATTCCCATGTAAATGGAGGTCTGCCATTAGTTGGAATAGACTCATAGGTATTCTTCCAGTTAAGAATTCCGGCATCTAAAAATCCACCTAATAATTCACATGACGGTTTGTAGTTTGACCTACATTCTTCGTAGGACACATCATCTGGCCAGTATCCATACCAATCAAGGAGACCAATAGACTGTTCTGGTTTCTCGCCAATTTTATAGAATCCATACCGCCCTGCACCACAACAGCCATCTCTTCGACTGTGTCGTTCAATTCTCAAACAAATATTTTGGTTTGGCGTATCGCCAACATGTATCAAGAATGATAGTTGCGAACTAGTAAGTAGCAGTGTTCTTTGTTTTTCTTCTTCAGGGGTTGTATTAAGCCATGGAAGTAGTGACAAGATAGTCTCATGCTCCGCTTCAGATTGCCCCCAACCCTCAAAGTTCCTGCCGTGGTTATTGCGTACATACATGCGCTTAATAACATATGGTGAAAAAACCTTTTGGCACCTAAAGTTATGAATCAACTCTCTACTCATTACAATTCTAATGAGCCCTCGTGAACCTCTATGCTTGCCTAGTACAGCTATTTTTTCGTATCCATCGCCCCATTGAACTGGAAGACAATAAACCTTTGTTCCAGGAGAAAAATGTCGCGTCCCATGAACAACGGTATGATCTTCTCCAAAAGGATGTTCGTCAATTACGTTACCAACCAGACACCAAATCCATTCTGGGAGTTTATTTGTTTCTACAAAATCCCAGTAATCTCCTTCTGTGCTCGGAGTAGTTTTCTTTTTTCTACGGCCAAAGTCATAGTCTGGTCTGAACATTTTCTTGATATCATCCAATTTGAATAGACATCTATCAAGAAGAGAACTTTCCGCTGCAGTATAGAGAAGTCCAACCCCTTTAGGATCTTCGGTAACGCACTTGGTGATGATTGCATAGATGCATTCTTTGTTTAAAACAAGCTCGTTAATACTAGAAAGTAATTCAGCGTCGTCTCTAATATCTATGCCATAGTTATCAAGAATTTTTTGATAGTTACGAGCGCTCTCTTGTTCGCATATTTCGGAATTAAATAAACAAGCAAATTTTTCCAGCACTCCAGGAATTTGATAATGGGGTATGTCAAACGGCGTGTCGAATAAGCTTACGTTGTTGTCGATGTAGTCGCAAAAATCGTGTAGTTCAACAAAATGCCCAGACCAGGAATTAGTTGTTGCAAGGAACCAGCCAGCTAAATCTGTTAAGTTCTGTACATACATAGACGTCTCCCAAATAGTGAATTCACTTAAGCCAAAACAACAATCACTTAATGCGGTCTACTATCTGCGCACATTAAGTCCAATTTGTGATTCAACTTTCAGCAAGTTTAATAGGAGACGAAATTTTAACTGTCCAGTGTATTACCCACATAGCTTGCCGCATGAGTACCATACTCCTGCAAAGTTACGTACAGATGTACATAGCCTGTCCTCGCTATATAAAATCTTGCTGATATGAGACACTAAGTAGCGTTAAATAGTCGTGCTGTATACTCAGGATTATGTGAAGTTTGAACGCTCACATTTTGTGGACGTAACTTCTCCACTGATGACAACAGGACAGCATACTGACCCGGTCAAGAAAGGAAGGCTCATGGCATACGAGTCTCGTGAAGAAATTGACAGCAAATATAAGTGGGATTTGTCCTCAATGTTTCCTAGTGATGAGGCATTTGAGGCTGGGCTTGAGGAGCTTAAGGCTTACTGCCCAAAGCTGCTTGCGTTCAAGGGCAAGATTTCTACCTCTGCTCAGGCTCTTCTGGAGTTTCTGCAGCTTGAGGATCAGATGACCCTTCTGCTCTACAAGATTATCAACTACGCTGAGCGCAAGAGCGATGAGGATACCCGCGTAGCCAAGTATCAGGCATACGTTGCAAACGCTACCAGCGCATATACGCAGGTTGGCGAGGCAACTTCTTGGTTTGCCGCAGAGCTTCTTGCAATTCCAGCAGAATCTGTCGAGAAGTTCTATGCAGAGGTTCCAGCTCTTGAGTTTTATCGTCGTAAGCTCAACAAGATCTTGAACCAGCGTGAGCACACCCTTTCTGCTGAGGAAGAGGCTCTTTTGGCACGTGCTGAAGAGCTTGCTGTTCAGCCAACCAACATCTTCTCCATGTTTGATGACGCGGACCTTACCTTCGATGACGCAATTGATTCCGAAGGCAAGACTCATAAGCTGACCAGCGGTTCATTTGTTCCTCTGCTGATGGATGCTGACCGCGTCCTGCGCGAGTCCGCATTTAAGCAGCTCTACAGCCGCTTTGGCGAGTTCCGTAACACTTCCGCTGCAATTCTGACCAGCCAAGTCAAGAACCTGCAGTTCTTCTCGTCATCTAGAAAGTATGCAAGCTCCCTTGAGGCTGCTCTTGCAGAGAACGAGATTCCTGTTGAGGTCTACAACAACCTCATCGATGCAGTTCACCAGAACTTCCCAGCGTTCTACAAGTACGTTGACCTGCGCAAGCGCGTCATGGGCTTGGATGAGCTGCACTTCTGGGATGTCTACACTCCTCTTGTTGACGATGTTGACATGAAGTTTACCTACGAGGAGGCTTGCGACCTTATTGTTAAGGCGCTGGCACCTATGGGCGAGGAGTACGTCAGCCTGGTCAAGAAGGGTCTGGAGAGCCGTTGGGTTGACGTGTACGAGACTCCAGGCAAGCGTTCTGGTGCCTACTCTGCAGGTGGCAAGGGCATGAACCCTGTTATGCTCCTCAACTTCCAGGGCGGCCTTGACGATGTCTACACCCTTATTCACGAGATGGGCCACTCCCTGCACACGTATTTCTCGTCCCACAACCAGGAGATTACCTACTCTGACTACTCCATCTTTGTTGCAGAGGTTGCATCTACCTGCAACGAGGCGCTGCTCTCGCACTACCTGCTTGAGCACGAGACCGATCCTGCTCGTCATGCATACATCCTCAACCATTTTCTTGAGGGCTTCCGCGGCACCATCTATCGACAGTGCATGTTTGCCGAGTTTGAGCGTGACATCAGCCAGATGAACGCTGACGGCGTGGCTCTGAACGCCGAGGTTCTTTCTGAGCGCTACGGCAAGCTTTGCGCAGAGTACTTTGGACCTGGCATTGAGCTGGACGAAGAGATCAAGCTAGAGTGGTCGCGCATCCCTCACTTCTACTACAACTTCTACGTCTATCAGTACTGCATTGGTTTCTCGGCAGCTATTGCCCTGTCTCAGCGTATCCTTTCTGAGGGCGAGCCTGCGGTCAAGGACTACATTGGCTACCTGTCCGGCGGTTGCTCCAAGACTCCAATCGAGCTGCTCCGCGGCGCTGGCGTTGATATGGCCACTCCAGACCCCGTTAACGCTGCGCTCAAGTACTTCGGCGAGCTTGTCGACCAGCTTGAGCAGGAGCTCAACTAGGCGCGAGTTAGGCGTACAACAAAGGAGGATGTATGCAGGCACGTTTTGTTCATCGCTGCACCCATGTTTTGGATAACGAGAAAACCGTCGAGTTCTACAAGAAGGCTCTGGGATTTCGTGTTGATCGCGTTAAGGGACCAGAGGATGGTTCTTGGACCAATACGTTTTTGGTAAACGATTGGTCTCCCTTTGAGCTGGAGCTCACCTGGAATCGTGGTTGGGTAGAGCCTTACGACAACGGTGGAAAAGACACGCACATTGCGTTCCGCGTCGATGATTTTGATGCCTTCCACGCGCTTCATGAGGAGATGGGCTGCATTGTTAAAGAGAACCCAAAGATGGGTCTCTACTTTATCGCAGACCCTGATGGTTGCTGGATTGAGATTCTGCCAGAGAAGTAAACATGACTGACTACGGTTTACTTGCAAAACAGATTGTCTCGCTTGCCGAGGTTGACACTCACTGGCTACCGATGTTGTCCAATGTCGCCGCCCTTCTGTGGGACGCTCTCGACGACATCAACTGGGCAGGGTTCTACCTGGTAGATCCTGTGACGGTGACGGGCGAGGGGCCGGGTGCGGGCGCGGTGCCGGGTGCGGATGCGGACTCGGAGCCAAGTGCGGCCCCGAGCGTGGAGCCAGACGCGGCCCTGGGTGCGGAGCCGGACGTAGCCCCGGAGGCAGAGCCGGACGTAGCCCCAAGCGACCACGAGCCGCGCACTCCCGAGTTGCGCCTAGGACCGTTCCAGGGCAAAGTTGCTTGCGTGCGTATTCCCTTTGGTCGGGGAGTGTGCGGTACCGCCGCGGAAACAAAGACAAGTCAGCTGGTAGAGGACGTGCATCAGTTCCCGGGACATATTGCATGCGACTCTGCATCAAACTCTGAGGTGGTCGTTCCTATCGTCAAGGATAACCAGGTAGTTGGCGTGCTGGATATTGATAGTCCGAGCGTGGCTCGATTCACCCAGGAAGACCTCGCAGGTCTTGAGCAGGTGGTAAAAGCGCTTGAGAGCTGTGCGAATTTCTCGGACTTCCGTTAAATACGACTACAGAGCTAACATTTGGGTACACAAATCATGTACGGGCAGGTTCGCTCGTGCATGATTTTTATTTACACAGCATTCACGGAGAGGTCTGATTATGAAAAAAATTGTATTTATCATCGGTTCCGGTCGTAAAAGCTCGTTCAACAAAACGCTGAGCCAGGTTGCCGCAAAGGCGCTGGAGGAGAAGGCAGAGATTGAGGTTGTCGACGTTTTGGATGTTCCTCTGCTCAATCAGGACGAAGAATTCCCAGCTCCTGAAGGTGTCCAGAAGGTTAGAGACGCCGTCATGGCCGCCGATGGCGTGTGGCTCTTTACCCCGGAGTACAACTACAGTATTCCTGGCACCGTCAAGAACATCCTGGATTGGCTGAGCCGTCCGCTCTCTTCCGATTACGAGAAGAAGTCCGAGACTGCCATCGCTGGTAAGGTTGTCACCGCAAGTGGCGTCAGCGGCCGAAACAAGACTGCAGGATCGCTCGCCGCGGTAAAGCAGCAGTTCCTGGCCCTGCGCACCAAGCCGGTTGAGCCATTCAATGGCTTCTCGCTTCCTGTTACCGCTTGGACTGAGGGAACTTGGGAGCCAG
>USKU01000079.1 GCA_900555335.1 uncultured Atopobium sp.
ACCTTCA
Organism: uncultured Atopobium sp.; assembly: GCA_900555335.1. Lineage (GTDB taxonomy): Bacteria > Actinomycetota > Coriobacteriia > Coriobacteriales > Atopobiaceae > Lancefieldella. Next base: position 8 of record USKU01000079.1, read on the forward strand.
AACAGGCAATCGTTAAGAGCTTCAGAAATCTGCTCTATGGCCACATCAGAACCTTGACCTACGTGGCTACCGGGATGAAAGTTGTAATAATTTCCAGGAAGATACTCCATACGCTCAAGATCTTCTGTGAGTGCTCGACGAGCAAAATCCCTGGTCTCCTCTTTAGCCGAGCACAGGTTCATGGTGTAGGGAGCATGTGCAACCAAAGGCCCAAAGTGATGGGTCTTCAGAAGCTCACGCAGCTTTGCAACATCAGCCTCATCTAGAGCCTTAGCGTTGCCGCCACGGGGGTTTCTGGTAAAGAAAGCAAAGGTAGTTGCCCCAATAGAAAGAGCATCCTTACCCATTGCCTCCCAGCCCTTAGCTGCCGAGAGATGGCATCCAATAAATAGATCTTCTGGCCGCACGTTATACACGCTCCTCAAGCATCTTAGCTACACGGTCCAAAAGCTCTGAAGCAACATCAGCCAAAGGTAAAGTCTCAAGCTGTTCTACACCTTGAGGAGTTACAAAAGCCACGCAATCTGTATCTGAACCAAAGGTTGAATCAGGTCTAGAAACATCATTTGCCACAATCATGGAGCAACCTTTACGCTCAAGTTTAGCCTGAGCATGCTCCAAGACGTTATTTGTCTCGGCCGCAAAACCTATAACAACCTGGTCTTTCTTAGTCTTAGAAAGACTGGCGAGAATATCGGTGGTTTCTTTAAGGTCAATAGACTCAAGATACTCTAATGATTTCTTGAGCTTATGGTCTGCTGGATGAGCAGGTGTGTAGTCGGCAACAGCTGCCGTCAAAATTGCTGCATCAACGCTGTCAAAGACGCGTACACAAGCCTTATACATATCTTCAGCAGATACTACTCTTTGAACGTTGACTCCTTGAGGCTCCTCAAGGTGTGTGGGTCCAGAGATAAGGGTGACATCCGCTCCACGAGTAGCTGCAACTTGAGCCACGGTATAGCCAAGTTTTCCTGTTGAACAGTTGGCAATAAAGCGAACTGGATCGATCTTCTCGTGCGTTGGTCCTGCCGTAATAAGAAGCTTTTTACCTGCAAGATCTTGCTTGGATGGCGCCGCGGCATTGCCAGAAAGAACCTTCAGTGCAGCGTCTACTATCTGCTGTACTGGAGCAAGCTTTCCGTCTCCGGTATAGCCGCAGGCAAGACGACCTGAATCAGGCATAACCATCTGAATTCCACGCTGACGGAGCAGTGCGACATTTGCCTGAGTGGCTGGATTTTTCCACATATGCGTATTCATGGCAGGAGCCACAAGAACTGGTGTATGAGCAGCTAGAAGCGTTGTGCTTGCAGCGTCATCAGCTATACCATGAGCCATTTTTGCCATGATATTGGCAGTAGCCGGAACAACTACCATGCAATCTGCCCAGTCAGCAAGGTCAACGTGAGCAACTGGAGTTTCGGCATTGTTGTAGAGCGTCTGCACTACCTCATGATGTGTTAGCGCTTCAAAGGTAGTCTTTCCTACAAACTGAGCTGCATCTTCTGTCATAACAACACGAACGTCACAGCCTGCTTTCTGAAGGCCTCTGAGTACTTCGCAAGCTTTATATGCAGCAATACCTCCGCATACCACAAGGCATACAGAGGACTGAGCGGTTTTATCAAACATAGCGATAAATTCCTTTATTCTTCAAACGCTGTAGAAGTAATAAGCATTCTGTGGCAATAAGGGCATTCAGCAATCTCAGAGCTGTGCTGAAGATCGTGGAATGAACTTGGCTGTAACTTAACACGACAGACGCTTGGAACATTACCTACAAGGTGCTCAACTGCCAGGCCCTTAAAGCGTTTACGTGCAGCTTCATAGCGCTCAAGCGTATCAGAAGAAATCTGAGCTGCAAGCTCTTCTCGAGATTTAGAGAGCTCAACAATCTCTGCGCGAAGAGCCGCAGAATCAATCTCAAGGGACTGAGAAAGGCTCTCACGCTCTTTCATAAGCTTTACCTGCAAGTCTTGAGCAGTCTGATAAGCCTTCTTGCACTTCTCAAGCTCTTCTGTTTTTGCTGCAAGTTTAAAATCGCACTTCTCGATATTCTTTGCCAAAGAAGAAAGCTGCTGGTCAAAGTCTCTAAGAGCACGATGATTAGTTGCAGTTTCTACAGCAGCAGAAACCTCTTCTGTCTTAAGAACATAATGGGCGCGCTGCTCATTGAGGTCAGAAATATCAATTTCTACGTCTTTTTTAACGCCAAGTACCTGCTTGAGCTGAGAAGCAATCTTTTTCTCTGCAAGTTGGGCGTTTTTAATCTTTTGAACCTGGGGCATTGAGGCCAAGTTGGATGCGAGTTTTAGCAGCTGCAAATCAATATCCTGGAGCTGCATCAGATTAACAGACTCACTCATAGGGCCTCCTCATATACGGTTACTCATCTAGTCTACCGTAAATAAGGACGTATCAGACGCAGAACATACCTAATGTAGAGATTAGTATGTGAAAAAATTTATCCAACAATCTGCAGCAAGGTTGCACAAAAGGCATCAAGCTCAGTTTCAGAAACGCGCTCGTCAAAGGTTATGCGTAAGCTTCCCAGAGCCTCGTTTCTAGAGATGCCCATAGCAGTGAGCACGTGACTTGCATTAAGAGAGTCAGATGAACAGGCAGAGCCCGCCGAAACTTCATAGCCTGCCTGGTCAAGCTTTAGGATAAGCGTCTCGGAATCCATTGAGGGAACCATAATGCTTACCGTGCCAGGCATGTGATCTTTGCCGGCGTATGCCTCTGTAGTTGGCTTAATCTTGGGAGAAGCGCAAAGAGTTTCATACACTTTATTAGCGCGCGCAGAAACGCTCTCCTGCGTTTGAGTAAGGTTATCCTGACACCACTTGGCGGCTGCCGCAAAAGCGAGGGCGCTACGAACGTCCTGCGTTCCATGACGCCTGCCAGACTCTTGTCCCCCGCCGTAACTTTGTGCCTTAAAGGGAACCTTAGAACGCATAAGCACCGCGGCAATACCCAGAGGTCCACCAATTTTATGGGCAGCAACAGTCAGAGCATCTACATCTGCTACCTGAAGAGGAACACGACCAAACGCCTGAACGGCATCAGTGTGGAAAAGCGCTCCCACCTTATGAGCAGCGTGGGCAAGATCTACAACTGGCTGAATAACACCTGTTTCATTGTTGGCATACATTATGGAAACAAGCGCTACAGACTGATCCAAAAGACCCTCAAGGGTAGAAGGCTCAATCTTTCCTTGACGGTTAGGCTGAGCAATTCTAACCTCAAAGCCCTTCTCGCGAAGAACAGGTGCAAGGTCCAAAACAGAATCGTGTTCAATTGCCGAGAAGATCACCGTATTGCGCCTGTGATCCTTATTGCGGACGCCCTCTGCAATACCAAGTACAGAGAGGTTATTACCTTCAGTTCCGCCGGAACAAAAGACCATGTCAGGGGCCCTAAATTTACCGCCTACCGCACGTGCAATAACACCACGAGCACCATCAAGCTCTCGCGCTGCTTGACGACCAAGCGAGTGCAAAGAGTTTGGGTTCACCCCAGCAATAGCTGAAGCTTCATAGGTTTTCTCGGCATCAAGCGCCTCTTGGCGCATTGGTGCTGAAGCTGCATAGTCTAGGTAAACGTAATCCATAACGTGTTTTCTGCTTGTCTAATCCTGAAGGTGTGTGGTTGCTCTCAAATAATGTATTGAGCTGTAATTTAGCCCTGAACGGTAAGAGCGGACTCGCCTGCGTCGCGGATTGCCTGGATAGTTACACCGCGGTCTTCCTGGCCAAATACAGCGCTGCCCGCAACAAGCATGTCTGCACCGGCGGCTACAACATCAGCTGCGTTAGCTGCACTAATACCACCATCAACCTCAATCAGAGGATGAACGTTGTGTTTGCGGCAGAGCTCTTTAAGAGCTTTGAGCTTCTCAATTGAGTGAGGAATAAACTTCTGACCACCAAAGCCAGGGTTAACCGTCATGATAAGCACCAAGTCAAGGTCTTCAATAAGATCCTCCAGAACGCTTACGGGAGTACCAGGGCAAAGTGAAATACCAGCTTTAGCACCGGAATCCTTGATAAGGTGAACAAGACGATGAGCATGAACCTCGGCCTCGTAGTGGAAAGTGACAACGTCAGCACCACGGTCTAGGAACAAAGGTGCAATCTCTGCTGGGTTGGTGACCATCAGATGGACATCAATAGGCAACTCAGAGGACTTTTTGCAGTACGAGAAAATATCTGGACCAAAAGAGATATTTGGAACAAAGTGACCATCCATCACGTCGTAATGGATGTAGTCAGCGTTTGCAATTGAATCAAGCTCGCTCTTAAGCTTGGAGAAATCTGCAGATAAAACAGATGGTGCAACCGGGATGTTATGCATTAAACTCTCCTATCGGGTCATTCCGTAAAATTCTTCATTTGGAAGGCGGTTTGTAAGGCGAGAAGTAATTTCTTCTGGCGTAGCACCTTCGTAAAGTACAGCGTGAACAGCTGAAGTGATAGGCATCTCAACACTCATCTGCTGACCAAGCTCATAAAGACCAATGACAGCCTGGGCACCCTCAACAACCATACCGGTCTCTTCCTGATAAGACTGAAGCGTCTTACCCTTGACCAAGGCTTCTCCAAACGTTCTGTTTCTAGAATGCTCGGAGGTGCAGGTTGCCACCAAGTCTCCCATACCAGCAAGACCCATACAAGTGAGTGGATCTCCGCCAATGGCGCATACGACGCGACCAAGCTCTGCCAATCCGCGCGTCATAAGAGCGGCAAGAGCGTTATCGCCATTACCTAGGCCAACAGCAATACCACAGGCAATAGCTACAACGTTTTTAGCGGCTGCACAAGCCTCAACGCCACGCACGTCAGAGCTAATGTAGGTTCTGAAGTATGGACGAGAAAGAAGTGCCTGGAAGCGCTTTGCAACCTCGGCATCTTCAGACGCTACAACTGCTGCAGAAATTCCCTGCTTAATAACCTCTTCTGCATGGTTTGGACCAGAAAGCACTGCAATTCTGGCAGGATTTCCCAGTTCGTCAGCAGCCACCTCATGCATGAGCTTGTGAGAACCTGCCTCCATACCCTTGGAGAGAATCAAAACATCAACCTCTGGGTCAAGATACGGCGCACAAGCAGCGCAAACGGAGCGCAGAAACGCAGAAGGAGCAGCCATAACAACGGCATCTACACCGGTGAGAGCCTCAGCCTCGCTGGTGGTAGACACAATATTGTGTGGCAGCTCGGAATCAG
>USKU01000080.1 GCA_900555335.1 uncultured Atopobium sp.
TGTTCGGGTTGCTTACCACTTCTAGTGATGATTGCAGGATTGGTGGTAACTCCATCAATAGTCAAAAGCTCGTCAAGCTGCTTAACTGCCTCAAGATCAGCTGTATCCAGAATAAACTCCACGCTTGGCTTCCCTTCATCACTAGGGCATCTATGCGCTAAGAACTATTTTAGCCGTTGTTCTTCTCGCCATTAACTGTCATTCATCTTATCCATGAGCAGCAGTGTATGTGGAGTGTTAAGCGCTACTCAGAGTCCATTGCATCAACCAATGGAATTCTGATTGTAAATACAGAACCCTGAGGGTTGTTTTCAGAGACTGTTATGGAAGCTCCATGCCGCTTCAAGATGGTCTTGACCAGTGAAAGACCAATGCCCGCACCGCCAAACTCTCTGGATCGTGACTTATTCACCCTGTAGAATGGCTCAAATACAAGTTCTCTTTGCTCAGGAGCTATGCCTACTCCTGTATCGGCAATTATAATCACGCCTTCTTGACCCCTGGTTTCTAGAGTAATGTTAACTGAACCTTCTTCATTGTTATAACGAATGGCATTTTCAACCAGGTTGTAAAGAGCTCGATATAGCAGATTGGTATTTCCTTTAACGATAAAGGTCTGTGCTTCAGATTGAGTCATGGACTGTTCGTCAATCTGCATGTTGATCATATTATTTTGAGCAACCGATTCAAGATCATCCACGACCGTTTTAATTACCGAGTCAAGAGAAACGTCCTCAACCTCTCCTAGCTCAGATGTCTCCGCAAATTCCAAAAGGTCAGTGATGATTGAAGATAGGCGGTCAATGTATATCTCCATCGTAGTTACAAGCTCGTCATATTCATGTTGTTCGCGTTTCTTTTTCTTAAAAACATCCAGCTTGGTTCTCAGTACGGTAATTGGCGTTCTGAGCTCGTGAGCTGCGCTAGCCGAGAAACGCCTCTGCATTGCAAATGCTTCATCTAGCTGCTCAGTCATCTGATTGAATGACTTAACCAGCTCTTGAATCTCTTCTCCACCGCCCTCAATTTCAATGGAATCAGACAAGGTATTTGGACTAATTTCTTTCATGTGAGCAGAGAGTTGTTGAACTGGCTTGGTATAGTGACCAATTAAAAAGTAAGCAGCACAGCTTCCTGCAACAATCACAACAAGCAAGATACCCAGCGCGTCAAACAAAATAGAACGTTCGATAGTATCTACATCCAAAACAATAGAAAGAGTTCCCTGGTTGATGGCGTTGGCCGCGGCTAGTTCCAGCAGCTCAGAAGTCGAACGATACACAAGCCAGGTCAAAACTACGCAACAACACACCAATAAACCCACCATAAGAAGGGTGAGTTGGGCACGTATCGAGCGCATTGGCTTTGGGATTATTTCACTTATCTTAGTCATCGCTGTCCCTCTTAAAGCAATAACCCTCTCCTACTCTGTTAGAAATTGGGTCATATCCAAGAGCTTCTCGTAACTTTTTTCGTACCGAAAAGATGTGAACACGCACAGAATTACTGAATAAGTCCACGTTGCTATCCCACGCATGAGTCATTAGCTCTTCGCTGCTCACAACCGCTCCAGCATGTCGCATCAGGTACTCTAAAATTGCAAGTTCTTTCTTGGTGAAATTAACCTGAGCGTCTCCAACAAAAACTTGTCGAGCCGTAGTGTCAAACCGAAGTTCTCCCAACGTCAAAGACGCTTCTCCATGCGTATATTCGCGGCGCAAGAGTGTCCTAATACGGGCCTCGAGCTCACCAAACGCAAAGGGTTTTATAAGGTAGTCATCAGCACCCGCATCTAATCCAACAATGCGATCAGACACCGATGAACGCGCAGAAAGAATCAGCACCTTAGTCTCTGAGTGCTCCAACCTAAGTGTGCGTAGCAAATCCAAACCATCGATGCCGGGAAGATTAAGGTCAAGCAAGATAAGGTCATACTGTTCAAGACGGGCCATCTCAAGCGCCTGAGTGCCATTATCGACAAGATCAACGTAATAACCGTCCAGCTCAAGCCCCTCTCCAATAGAGGCAAGAAGCTCTTTTTCATCTTCCACTACAAGGATTTTCAATTCTTCCCTTTCAAATGCAGCTTGATGCTATTTGCACGTATTAGAGTGCGCCTGGACCAAGCTCAAGTGGCTCAGTCCAGGCGTACTTCATACAACACTTCAAATGCTAACCGATTGAACCCTACGGCGAGAAGTTCTTCTCGCCGTGTGCCGTGAGCGGTATATAAGTTTCTATAACCTACTTTGACTGAGCAAGGGCCTGGTCAACGCGCTTTTGAAGTTCGCTACCCTGGAGCTTGCTGGCTCCACCGGTGATTGGATCGCCTACGAGTCTACCGTTCTGATCGATGACCATAGTAGTTGGGAACGCTGTTAGGCCTTCGATAACGCGACCGCCATCGCTGTGAGGATCAAGAGCGACGTTTCCGTAGGTAACGCCCTGCTTCTGGAGAATATTCACAGCTTCCTTCTTAGCGTCGTCCGTGTATGCGGCTTCGGCGTTAACACCCAAGACATTGACACCTTTGTCCTTATAGGTATCAGCAAGTTCTTGAAGCATTGGCATCTCCTGAATGCAGCCAGTACAGCCATTAAACCAGAAGGTCAGAACAGTGACCTTATTCTGCCCAAAGACGGTGTTGTCGTAGGTGGCACCACTGGTAATATCTGTTGCCTTAAAGTCTGGGAAGGTGTCACCATCCTTAAGGTGAAGTTTTGATGCAGCCTCAGGTGGAACAGCAGCAGAATTCTGCTGTTCGGCAGTTGGAGCGTTTGTTGTGCCTGTGTTGCCAGTACCACCAACGCTGCATCCAACAAGCGCAACTGCCATAAGTAGGCCAGCGACATACGTCAGGGATTTTGTCACAAATTTTTTCATTTCATAGTCCTTTCTGTCTTTTCTACGTACGAAACGTAGCGATACACGTTTTATGGCGCCTTACTTTGCCGAGCATGCTGTTTGCTGATTTTCCAAGCGCTTTGCTGTAGCAACCTTTTCCGACTGTTCGATTTTCTTGTTGATTAAAAGGAGCTTTGCATCAATCGCATGAACAGGACAGACCTTGATGCATTCTCCGCAGCGAATGCACTCAAGAGCTGCGTTATTCTTCGTAATATCTACGTCCATCTTGCATGTACGTGCACATTTTCCACAGCTTACACAGGTCTTCTCGTCAACTCGATATTGCAAAATCGAAATGCGGTTAAACAGAGAATAAAAAGCCCCGAGCGGGCAAATCCATTTGCAAAAAGGACGATAAAACATAATGCTCAACAGCACGACAGTTGCCAGAATGCTGAACTTCATCGTAAAAAGTGTGCCCAGAGCTGCCTTAATGCTGACATCCGCTAAAGAAAGCGGAATTGCTCCCTCGAGAATTCCCTGTGGACAAACATACTTACAGAAATAAGGCTCTCCCATTCCTACGGCATTTTGAATCAAAGCTGGTAGAGCCCAGACAAGCACAATTAATATGACGTACTTCAAATAGCGCAAGGCTTTGAGCTTTTTAGTGCTAAATTTTTTTGGGAATGGAATCTTGTGGAGAAGATCTTGTACCCAGCCAAACGGACATAGAAATCCGCAAACAAACCTACCTAGCAAAGTTCCAATGAGAATCAAAATACCCGTGATGTAATAAGAGAAGCTGAATTTGGAAGATCCGACTACCGCCTGAAATGCTCCAATGGGGCAAGCACCCGTAGCTGCTGGACAAGAATAGCAGTTAAGTCCAGGAACACAGACTGACTTTGCAGGACCGGTGTAGATAGTTCCCTTAGCAAAATTTGTTAGGTGAGGGTTGGTTAGAAAGGTTGCGCATGCCTGCACGAAACCTCTTTTAGTGATAAATTCTCGCACTTTCTTTCCAAGAAATTTAGCTCCCGAGAGTACTTTCACTGCAGGTCACCTAGCCAATACCTACACACTCAAGGCAGATTCGCACCGCTTTTCCCAAAACGGTCTGAGCCTCTCCACGAAGCGCGCCGTAGACTACAAACACGCATCCTAGCAGCAAAAACAAAATAGGCAGAATTCGTAAGCGGCAGCTCCAGCCGCAGGCTTGCTTTGACTTCATTGGTACTCCCCTCTCTTGTTTATTCAGTACAACAGATGGGGTGTTAAATCACTGTTAAGCTGATTTAAATTTTCCAGGAAGGGTCACAAATAGCTGCTCAAATATCTTTTGAATTTCTACGAATATCATGGCAATGCCAATGACTTTTAAATACATCTTGAATGTGGCGCAAGTGCGACCCAAAAGATGCCATGAAACTTTTTATATACATATCCGAACTTATAAAATATGCAATCACATAAAACAGCAGGTATACGGCTTGCGAGAAAATCAGATCTTCTTGCCATTGGCTCACGAGGCAAATTTCGAGCCTCCAAAGCACACCTATGTCGGATATTCTGCCAAAAAGACGTATGCATGAGGCTAAAAATACCTAAAGCATGCAGAATATCGTCATTAGATGTGTAAAATGCCCGTGTTTGAGCAGAATATCCGACATAGGTGTGTTCCATAGAGACAGAATTTAGCGATAGTTAAATTTCTTATACAAGATTATTCATTTTCCAGAATATTAAGTGAAGTTTATTCATAGAGATGTATATCAAGCGGTACGACTGCTTACCTGCCTGGCTATCTTGATTAGGAACATGTCGATTCTTTAACGAAGCATATTGAAACTGCACTATTTTGTGCGCCAGGCCTAAAAGCCGACGCTAACACGCTGCAGAAAAAAGCTGGTAATCCGTAAGGATTACCAGCTCAAGGTCAGTATGTTTCTCGCCACATGAGTAAGCCACGTGTTCGCGCGCGTTCGTGCTTGGAGGTCGCGTGGACCTGCGCCCGCCACGCTACCGCACCGTGCGTGCTCTTAGTGGGTTGCGTCCTCGAAGAACTCCCATGCCTGAGCGTCGGTTGCGCCCTCGTGAACGATCATGCGGACAGCCTCGGCCATCTGCAGAGGATGGGTGCTCTGGAAGATGTTGCGGCCCATGTCAACGCCGCGTGCGCCCTTGCGGATGACGTCGTATGCAAGGTGCAGAGCGTCGCGCTCAGCAAGCTTCTTGCCACCAGCAACAACAATTGGAACTGGGCATGCTGCAACGACTTCCTCGAAGTCCTCGCAGTCGTAAGTCTTAACAATCTGGCAGCCCATCTCAGCGATGAT
>USKU01000081.1 GCA_900555335.1 uncultured Atopobium sp.
TTTTCAAAACGCCAAAAATAGGCCTCTAAAAAATTTATGCATACAGATGAATTCACCCTCATAAATATTCATGAGGGTGAATATTTTCGTATCATGGTAGTTAAAATTTTGATGTCTTCTTTACTGGACGAGAGAACCGATGGACTACAGCAGTAGAAACATGCGATTGAAGCCGAATCTCGTCGTCCAACGCACGTAACCGTAGCAGTTCTACAGGCCCACGCGAACAACCTTACGAACGCCAGCGGCTTCGAGGGCTGCTATCTGCGAAATCGATGCGGATTCGTCCGTCATCAGCACATCGATATCAGCAGGTGATCCATATTGGAAGCTGGAGTTGACGCCCAGCTTGCTTGCATCGGCCAAGACAATGTGCTGCTCAGAGTGCTTAAGCATCAGCGAGTTTACGCGCATCTCGTTTGAAACTAGCGTAGTAAGGCCGCGCTCAGCTGAAATTCCCGAGCATCCCAAGATACACTTCGCGGCACGAATCTGGTTGATTGAAGCAAGCGCAAAATCGCCGGTCAGTGACTTCTTAGCTGGTCGAACTTCTCCGCCCGTGACCAAAACGGTCATCGATGGGGGATAGTCGGCGGCCAGAACGCTACCGTTATTGGTAACAACCGTGATGTTCTCGGCGGTGATAAATTCCAGGACTTTTATAGCGGTTGAGCTGGTGTTAATGAAGACTGTGTCGCCGTCTTTAATCAGCTTGGCGGCGGCCTGGGCAAGCTTGAACTTTGCGGTTACCTGGTTAGAACTGAGTCCTGTCGAGAGTGGGTCAAGCAGCGTGGCCATGCCATAGCTTCGGGAAATGAGGCCTTGAGCTTCGAGTTCGTCAAGATCGCGGCGGATGGTAAGCGAAGAAACTTCAAATCTATCGGCAAGATCACTGACGGAAACCTGGCGATATTGTTCAAGAAGGCGCATGATTGAGCTTCTGCGTGATGCTACAAATGAACGGCTTGTGACCATGAATCCCCCAATAGAACTCAACTGCTGATAAACCTGTAGAATTACATGTAACTAATTCGGTTCTGTGAAAAACATCGTACAAATTGACAGCACCTTTTGAATGGTTCTTGAACAATTGTGTAGATGCTTTTCAGTAGATCCGATTGTATTTTACCCTATTCAATGAACGTTTTGAATACTTAAACGGATATTATTTAACGGTCAACGGTTTTTATGACGTAAATCTCTAAAGTGAGCATAGATAAGTATTGCTAAACTCCCAACATTAGCTATACTAACATTATCGATTCGATTGGTAAAACATTCTAAACGTTCAATAAATGGGGAAATTTGTTATACGGCAAGTCAGATGTCATATAAATTATTTATCTAATTGTTGAAGCGTTCAGAAGATCCAAGTTTTTTGTCATTAAGCGATGTGTTCTTGTGTGGTCTTGCTATAGTCCAACACAAGGAAAGATTCACAGCAGGCTACTGGAGAGGAGTGAATCGCATGTTACTTCGCGATATTTACGAGCAGAAGCACTATGCATTCGTAAAGACCCCTATGACGTGGGAAGAGTCTATTAGAGAGTGCTGCAAACCACTGGAGGCTGACGGAACAGCCAATCCAGAGTATGCAGACGACATTATCGAGTGCGTAAAGAAGTATGGTCCTTACATTGTTATCGTTCCAAATGTTGCAATGCCACACTCTACTGCTCGCATTGGTTCTAATGGCAAGACTGCTATTGGATTTATGCACGCTGATGTTCCTGTTAACTTCGAGGATGGCGACAATGAGAAGCAGGTTAAGACCTTCTTTACTCTGAGCGCAACCGATCAGGAAGCACACCTTAAGAATATGCAGATGCTCGTTCAGGTCCTTATGAATGAAGAGGTCCTTGAGCGCCTGAAGAATATTCAGTCTCCAGAAGAGCTCTTGGAGATTGACAAGCTTATCTCCGAGTAGGCTCGTTTTTCGCGCCCGTTGCGCCGGTCGCGCGCTCCGCGCCTGTGTGTGCTTTTGTGCCCATCTGGGCAGGTTATTGAGGATTTCCTTTTGTAGTGTGGGCTGCAGAAGGTACGTATGTAGGACCCAAACCTGCGTAACGTTCCCTTTGTTATTGATCCATTTGCTATCAAGAACCTTGACGCAGTTGTAGTAACTCACATTCACCAGGATCACATGTCCAAGGAGCTTGCGGCTCACGTTGTAAACAACAACATGACTACTACTGACGAGAATGGCAAAGAGATCCCAGTTCCCTTTATTGGTCCTAAGGATGCCGTTGACATTTGGGTTGGCTGGGGCGTTCCACGCGAGCAGTGCATTGTTGTCAAGCCTGGCGATCGTATCAAGGTTAAGGACATGGAGATCGTTGCATACGATTCCTTTGACCGCACCATCATCGTTACCACTACTGATACTTCTGAGAATCGTCCAGACCTCTGGGGCAAGTGCCCAATGGATATGGACGAGAAGGCCGTTAACTACCTCTTTGTCACCCCTGGTGGAAACATCTATCACTCCGGCGACTCTCACTACTCCATTTACTTTGCTAAGCACGGTAAAGACATCGCTCAGGAGTTTGGCGGCGTAGACGTCTGCTTTGGCGCTTTTGGCTGTAACCCAATTGGTATCCAGGACAAGATGGAAGCAACCGATATGCTCCGTATGGCTGAGGCTCTTCAGTCTAAGGTTGTTATCCCAATTCACCACGACGTTTGGACTAACTTCCAGGCTGACGTCCAGGAGATCAAGGTTCTTTGGGAGATGCGTAAGGACCGTCTTGACTACAAGTTCCACCCATTCTTCTGGGAGGTCGGCGGCCACTACACCTATCCACAGGATAAGGACCGCTTTGCTTACCATCACGACCGTGGCTTCCATGATTGCTTCGATCACGAGCCAAACGTTCCATTCCGTAGTGTTCTCTAAGGAGCAGTCTCTATGATGCTTAAAGAGCTTCGCGATGAAGTGTATGAAGCAAATATGGACCTGCCAAAGCATGGTCTGGTAGTATTTACCTGGGGCAATGCTTCTGGACTTGACCGTGAGCGTGGCCTGTTTGTTATCAAACCATCAGGCGTCTCCTATGAGGAGTTGAGCCCAGAGAACTTGGTTGTCTGCGACCTTGACGGCAACGTTGTTGAGGGTGAGATGAACCCATCTTCCGATACTCCAACTCATGCTTGCTTGTATCGTGCATGGGGCGATAAGATCGGCGGAATTGTTCACACTCACTCAACTCACGCTGTTTCTTGGGCACAGGCAGGACGCTCTATTCCTTGCTATGGCACCACACACGCAGATTATTTCTACGGAGACATTCCTTGCGTGCGCAGCCTTACCAAGGACGAGGTAGAAAGTGCCTATGAGCTTGAGACTGGTAACGTCATTGTTGAGGGTTTTGCTAACTTGGACCCCATTGCGGTTCCAGGAACGCTCCTTCACAACCACGGTCCTTTCTCTTGGGGTAAAGATGCTATGGCTGCTGTGTATCACGCCGTAGTTATCGAGGAGGTTGCCAAGATGGCAACACTCACCGAGTTCAATAACCCTAAGGTTCAGGAGGCACCTCAGTACCTTCAGGACAAGCACTACATGCGCAAGCATGGTCCAAATGCCTACTACGGACAGGGTAATCACTAAAGCCTGTTCAGTGAGTAAAATCTGTTTCAGTCAGGCGGTCTTTTATAAGGCCGCCTGTTTTTAAAAGGAGAAGATATGTCCAAGTATCAGCTGGGACTCTACGAGAAGGCTATTCCTACAGACCTTACCTGGGAAGAGCGCCTCAGCATAGCAGGGGAGTCCGGCTTTGATTATGTTGAGATCTCCGTTGACGAGTCTGACGCTCGTCTTTCTCGCCTTGAGTGGACTGGTGAAGAGCGTGCGGCAGTCCGTCAGGCAATGGTAAACTCTGGCGTTCGCCTGGGTTCTATGTGCCTTTTTGGCCACCGTAAGTATACTTTTGGTTCTCGCGATCAGGCTACTCGTGAGCGTGGCCTTGAGATTATGCAGAAGGCGCTTGATCTTGCAGGTGACCTGGGACTTCATACCATCCAACTTGCTGGCTATGACGTGTACTACGAGGACGGCGCAGAGGATACACGTAAGTACTTTGAGGAGAATCTGGCAAAGGCCGTAGAGATGGCTTCCAAAGCAGGTATTGTTATGGGCTTTGAGACCATGGAGACTCCTTTTATGGATACGGTCGAGAAGGCCATGCACTATGTAAGCTTATTAACAGCCCGTACCTTGGTGTGTATCCCGACGCTGGTAACCTCACCAATGCATCGTTTATTTATGGCAACACCGTTGCTGACGATATTGCTCTTGGTGCAGGCCATATCTTTGCAGCTCACCTCAAAGAGACTGTTGCTGGTGCGTATCGCGAGATTCCATTCTCTACCGGCACCACTGACTACGAGGGAGCTCTCTCGCAGCTTGTTCCTCAGGGCGTCAGGCGCTTTGTTGCAGAGATGTGGTACACCGGCAACGAGAACTGGAAGGAAGATCTTGTCTTTGCTTCCACCTACGTTCGCAGCAAAATTGATAAGGCGTTTGAGGGGTAAACGGCCTTTTTGCACTTGTTTTGGGTTTCTCGCCACAGACGGTACATAAGAATCTGTACAATGTGGTTTAGCTCTTTCTTAGTACGACGTACGTTTCCAAACTCGTTTAAGTTTGTACAGGGAAGGATTTAACATGAAGTTCTTTATTGACACTGCAGATATCGATGAGATTTCTGAGGCTTTGAGCTGGGGCTGCCTGGCAGGTGTTACCACCAACCCATCGCTCTATGCAAAAATTGGCGGCAAGCTAGCCGACTTTGAGTTTCATATGGTCAAGATTGCTCAGCTTTGCGAAGGTCTTCCTGTTTCTGCTGAGTCAACGGCAACAACAACTGAGGGCATGATTGAAGAGGGTCGTCATCTGGCTTCTCTTGCTCCAAACATTGTTGTTAAGCTTCCTATTTGCGCAGAGAGCCTTGCTGCCACCCATCAGCTGGCTTCTGAGGGGATTCGTATCAACATGACGCTGATCTTCTCGGCACCTCAGGCTCTTCTTGCGGCAAATGCTGGTGCCCGTTATATTTCTCCATTTGTTGGTCGCTTTGATGACATCGGCG
>USKU01000082.1 GCA_900555335.1 uncultured Atopobium sp.
CTGCTACCAGACTTGCCAGGTCAAGTGTCCAGACCTGCTTTCCACGCAGGATGTCAGGAACGTTGCCAGAAGCAATGAGCTGAGCCAAGCCCTCAACAATGGCGGTCTTACCAACGCCGGGGTCGCCCAGGATAAGTGGGTTGTTCTTCTGGCGGCGGGCAAGAACCTGCATGACACGCTCAATCTCGCGGTCACGACCGATGACAGGGTCAAGCTTTTTATCTGCGGCAAGTTTAGTAAGGTTGCGGCCAAACTGCTCCAGCATAGAGGCGTCATCGTTTGTGTTAGGGCGCATCTGACCAGCGCCAACAGGCATGCCAAAGATGCCACCTTCAATGCGAGGTTCTGCCATACGAGGACTAGCAGGTGCATCTTCTGGAGTCTGGGCAACCAGCTCATCAACGGCGTTTCTTACGGCGTCGCCCGAGACACCCATAGTACGCAGGGCATCCATAGCACGACCGTTACCCTCGGATACAATGCCCAAAAGCAGGTGCTCAGTTGCAATATAGCTCTGACCGTGGGTCATGGTTTCTCTGTACGCGTCCTCAAGCACGCGTTTTGCGCGCGGAGTAAACGGAATGTGGCCGCCAGGAATAGGGTCTCCTGCGCCCGTGGTGAGCTCTTTTACGGTTGCTAGGGCCTCGTCATACGAGACCTCCAGCTTAGCCAAAGCCTGAGCAGCAATGCCCTCCCCCTCTTTGATGAGAGCAAGTAGCAGGTGCTCGGTACCAACATACATCTGGCCAAGACCGCGAGCCTCGTCCTGAGCTAAGCTCATGACTTTACGCGCTCTGTCAGTGAATTTATCAAACATGTGCTGAAACCTCTCAAAACTCTCTTTTTACTTCTGTTTTATACCCATCAGAAGGCTCTGCAAACATACGACTCGCGTTGGATTTTTCTCCTCCGTACGAACCACACAAACGCCAGGCGAGAAACCCGTGCTGCACACCGCCGCAGCGAACTCCCCGGCACACTGTCGCACACAAAAAGCCCGGTACCTGCAACGAGCGGATACCGGGCTGATGCGTTTATGCGCTGCGTGGGGCAGCTAAAGTTCCAAGCTCTTAGCGCTTCTCGGGCTTGAGCTGTGGGAAGAGAAGGACGTCGCGGATAGAAGGCTGATCGCAGAAGAGCATCATCATGCGGTCGATGCCATAGCCGATGCCGCCCGCTGGTGGCATACCGTACTCGAGTGCGCGAATGAAGTCGTAATCGTACTCCATAGCCTCTTCGTCACCCTGACGCTTAGCCTCCATCTGGGCAGCAAAGCGCTCCTCCTGATCAACAGGGTCGTTGAGCTCGGAGTATGCGTTTGCGTACTCGGCGCCGCAGATAATGAGCTCAAAGCGGTCGGTCAGACGAGGATCATCTGCCTTGCGCTTGGTGAGCGGAGAAACCTCTGCAGGATAATCGCAGACAAAGGTTGGGTTTACGATGCTCTTCTCGCCAAGCTCGTCGTAGATCTCAAACAGAAGCTTGCCGGCCTGCCACTCTGGGTTCCACTCAATCTCGTAGCGATCCAGGACTGCACGGAGTTTCTCGACGGGGGTGTCAATGGAGAGCTCCTCGCCGGTGACCTCGGACGCAATCTCTGCCAGGGATGCAACGCGCCAGTTGCCGGAGAGGTCAACCTCGGTGCCCTGGTAAGTGATGACCTCGTGACCCTCCTCGCAGCCGCAAGCCTTGCGGGCAATCTCCTGGAAGAGATTCTGGGAAAGCTCGCGCATGCCGGCCAAATCAGAGTAGGCGGCGTATGCCTCCATGGAAGTGAACTCTGGGTTATGTGTGAGGTCGGTGCCCTCGTTCCTGAACTGACGACCAAGCTCGTAGACGCGCTCAAGACCGCCAACAAGCAGGCGCTTCAGCGGAAGCTCGGTTGCAATACGCAGGTAGTTCTCGGTATTCAGAGCGTTATAGTGCGTGATGAACGGCTTTGCGTTTGCGCCGCCAAGAATCTCCTGAAGAACGGGAGTCTCAACCTCCATGTAGCCGTCAGCCTCCATGAACTGGCGGATAATGGAGATAATCTGGGAGCGCTTACGGAATACGTCGCGGACCTCAGGGTTCATGATAAGGTCAACGTAGCGCTGGCGATAACGAACCTCGCGGTCGGTGAGGCCGTGGAACTTCTCTGGCAGAGGACGCAGCGACTTGGAGAGGACCTCCAGCGAGGTGACTGCCAGGGAAAGCTGGCCGCGGCGCGTACGCATGATAGCGCCGGTTGCGCCGATGATGTCGCCAAGGTCGAGAAGACCCAGGAGCTCCCAGTTCTTCTCGTCAAGGTTGTTGATGCGGCAGAAGAGCTGAATCTGGCCGGTATAGTCCTCTACCACGACAAACGCAATCTTGCCCTGGTTGCGGATGGCGCGGACGCGGCCGGCCACGGAATAGACTTCTTCGCCAGTCTGGCCGTCCTCGAGGTCGGCGTAGCGCTCCTCCAGCTCAGCGACGTGAGCGGTGACAGTGGACTTGATTGGGTATGGGTCAACGCCGGCGTCAAGCAGTGCCTGGCGACGGGCTTTGCGCTGCGCGCGCTCGTCGTTGATGGAAGCCTCTGGGGTGGCTTCGGTTACGTCGGCGGCGGTTGCAGCAGCGTTCTCTGCGGCGGTTGCGGCAGTGTTCTCGGCGGCAGACGAGCTACCAGCGATGTTGTTCTCTACTTCGGACATGTATCCTCCACGTAAAAACGCCCCGCGCCAGACAGACACGGGGCGACCAAAAATCTTTTGTGCCAGTCTAGCGAGTAATAGAGGTAATGGTGTACTTCTTCACCTTGCCGTTTGGCGTGGTGAACTCAACCTCGTCGCCCTTCTTGTGACCAATAAGAGCCTCGCCAGCTGGGGACTCGTTAGAGATCTTGTGCTCAAGGGAGTTAGTCTCAGTAGTACCAACAATTACATACTTAGTTGTCTTGCCTTTTGCATCTGCAAGCTCAACGGTTGTACCAATTGCAACGGTTACATTGCGCTTGCTGCCGCCCTCGACAACCTTTGCGACAGAGAGAATCTGGCGAATCTCGTTGATGCGGGACTCGTTGTGAGACTGCTCTTCTTTTGCTGCGTCATACTCGGAGTTCTCAGAAAGGTCACCAAAACCACGGGCCTCTTTGATGCGCTCAACAATCTCGTCGTGTTTCTCGCCCTCACGATAAGCCAGCTCATCGACAAGCTTCTGACGGCCTTCTGGGGTAAGTACAATCTCTTTAGTAGTGTCCATCGTGTTCTTTCTGTTGATGGGTCAGTCGGTCTATACGCGTGAGATAGGGCTACTCAGCCTTTTTGGACTCTTCGTCCTCAACAACCTCAGCCTCTGGCTCCTTGGCTTCTTCCTTGGTCTCAGACTCCATGCCCTCGCGAACGCTCTTGACGGTCTCGCCGACAGCCTTACCGAGCTTTGGAAGGTTCTTAGGTCCAAAGAGAACCATGACGATAACAACAATAATCAGAAGCTCAGGAATACCAAGTCCTAAAATCATATAAACCCCCAGAAAATCTTTTCCTGTAAAAGCGTTCAGAAAAAACGCCGTATCGGCTAGTATAACCGAGGGAAACCTTACTAACAAGGAATTAACATGGTCTTACATGATTTTTGGACATTTTTTATCTGGTCGACCGTAGCGGGGCTTGCCGTTATTGGCATTTACCAGCTATTTCTGTTAATTCTACGCGCTCGAGGCGTTTTTGTGACTCGTACCAAATTTGGCCTCACGATGATCTTTGACTCCGAGGACGCCGACGGTACGCCCATTAGGCTGCTCAACGTTAATGGCACCTTCCAGTCCGTGAGCTACATTGCACCTGAGCTGCGCTTTGAGCCCTGCGTCCACTATCACCGCATGATGGCGAAGGTTATCCAGCAGGTGGCACCAGAGGGTCACGTTGTAGTTATGGGAGGCGGAGGTTTCTCGCTGCCAAAGTACCTGGCTACGCACATGAGCGGCGCTACCATTGAGGCGATTGAGATTGATCCAAAGATTGTTTCGCTTGCGCGCGAGCATTTCTTTCTGGACGAGGCTCTAGCTGCTGCTTCAAGCGAGCTGCGTATTGTCGAGGACGACGCCTGGAAGGTGTTGCAAGACGCAGACACTGGTAGTATTGACGTGCTGGTAAACGAAGTGTTTGCTGGTCGAAAGTCACTTGGACCTCTGGGAACTCCAGCCGGCGTACAAGTGGTTAAAGAAAAACTTGCAGATGGCGGGGTATATCTGGCCGATGTTCGCTGTCCGCTTGAGGGACGCGGCTCTGCACTACTTCCCCAGGTGGCAAACGTCTTTGCGCAGGAGTTTGCGCATATCGCTTACGTGCCCGAGTGGTCTGATACTCCTAAAACACCAGGCAACAACCTCTTAATTGCAACTGATGTGGATATTGCGCTTCCTGAAGGTGCTGTTGTAGTGAAATAACGTCGACTGAGGGCCGACCGCCATCCAATTGACCGAGCAACATCCAATCACCCGAGAAAATTGCATATTCCACCTTGTTTATGCGGAGTTTTGTATCAAAAATTTGACCCACCAAAATTCAACCCCTCTTTTGGGTAAAAAATCCGTTTAGTTGGAGGTCAAATCGCAATCACGGAAATTCCTGACTTGCGTTTGCGCAGGTGGCAAAAAGTGTCCAGATTATGTTATTTTTGTCCAACGAAAAACCGCAGTTAAATGGCTTGCATAAAAACTAGTCGCTACTGCATATTCCAACTAAACGCATTTTTTACCACTTGCATGACAAGCGCTCAGCAAAACCGCAGTTGACTGCAATTTGTACCGTCCCAGTGCGGCTCTGTCTCGTGATTTGTACTGCCCCAGTGCGGCTCTGTCTCGTGATTTGTACTGTCTGGTGCAGTTTTGCTACGCAATTTCAATCTCTATTACCTTTGCCTGGAAGTAAATTCCTCAAATTCACAAAAAAATATAACGTGAAATGAGTATTGTTATCTTTAAGGGTCTAAATAGGCATCATCGATTCTGCACTAAAAGCTACATTTTCTTTGGTCAATGTACCTGGGAATACAATGCACTTGGGAGTTGCTATGAAGACAGGTTTTG
>USKU01000083.1 GCA_900555335.1 uncultured Atopobium sp.
CTTCTCTGTAGTGCTAAACGTCTTCTCAGATAGCGCTAAACGTCTTCTACCCTACTTTGCAGCCATATAAGCAACAGCTGCATGCCTTCCGCACTTACCATGCTCTGCACGGTACGAGAAGAACCTCTCAGTGGTAGAGGCGGTCGAGTCAGTAACCTCTTCAATAGCAGACGTGTGTACACCAGCATCTACCAGTGCAGCTCTGACAGCATATCCAAGATCTAAGTATCTCTCGCCAGATGCACGGTCTACAACGCCGGGACCAAACTCTTGTGAGAACATCTGAATGAGCTCCGGAGAAACCTCGTAGTCAGCGCCGCCAATGTGCGGACCAATATATGCTTTGACCTCGGAAGATTTGGCGCCAGTTGCCTGGCAAAGCGCCTCGGTTGCGCGCGCAGAAATGCGGGCAATTGTGCCTTTCCAGCCAGAATGCGCCACCGCAAATCCGCCGGGAGCTACAAGAATTACGGGCACACAATCGGCAAACGCCAACATCACAGGCGTATTTTGAACCGTACATACTATGGCGTCTGCACCAGTTTCTGCCTCAGCTTGAGCCTGTTCAAAAGCCTCTGGTGTATTGGAAGTCAGACAAACTACCTTGCTTCCATGTACCTGATGAGGAATAAGGAGTTGCGAGAAAAACTCGCCAGCTCCAAGAGCCTCTAAGACCAGCTGGCGATTCTTTTGCACCTGTTGCAGATTGTCTCCACACCTACTGCCCAGATTGAGGGAACTAAACTCCCCTTCTGAAAAACCGCCAGTACGCTCAGTAAATGCGAGCGTGACCCCGCATGGAACCTCAGGATCCATGAGCAGGGTCACGCCGTGTAAGCACTGTCTATTCAGCGCGCACATATTTAGATGCGGCTACGCTTAAGGAAGTCTGGAATATCAAACTCTTTCTCATTAGAAGAGTTGTTGGTGCGAGCAGGCTGTGGCTGAGCAGCTACAGGACGAGTTGGCTGTGGCTGAGCAGGACGGCTTGGACGGCTTGCGCTCTGGGTGTTCAGGGTTGGAAGCTGCTGCTGAACGTTAGAGTCATTGAAGCCGGTTGCGATAACGGTTACGCGAACCTGATCGCCCAGGGACTCATCAACAACAGTACCAAAGATGATGTTTGCGTCAGGATCAACGTTCTTAGCAACCAGGTCAGCTGCCTCATTAATCTCCTGAATACCAAGGTCTTTATTACCAGCAATAGAGAGAAGAACGCGGGTTGCACCCTCGATGGAGCTCTCAAGCAGGCGGCTAGAAATTGCCTCGGTTGCAGCATCTGCAGCGCGGTTATCACCAGCAGCAATACCAATGCCCATCATTGCGCTACCTGCACCCTTCATGATGGTGCAAACGTCTGCAAAGTCGAGGTTGATCAGGCCAGGAACAGTGATGAGGTCGGTAATACCCTGGGTGCCCTGGCATAGAACATCGTCAGCCATGCGGAATGCCTCAAGCATGGTGGTCTTCTTCTCAGAAAGATCAAGCAGACGATCGTTTGGAATAACAATGAGAGTATCAACATTCTCGGAAAGAGTCTTGATACCGTCAGCTGCAGAACCATAACGACGACGGCCCTCGAAGGAGAATGGCTTAGTAACAACGCCAACGGTCAGTGCGCCAACGTCATTCTTTGCAATATCAGCAACAACTGGAGCAGCGCCGGTACCAGTACCGCCACCCTCACCAGCAGTGATGAAGACCATATCAGCACCAGCAAGTGCAGCCTTGATCTCGTCGCGGCTATCCTCTGCTGCCTCTTTACCAACCTCAGGGTTAGCGCCAGCACCAAGACCCTTGGTGATGTCAGTACCGATGTGAACCTTAATGTCAGCATCGGAGATTGCAAGTGCCTGTGCATCGGTGTTTACAGCAACGAACTCAACGCCACGGATGCCTTCTTCAATCATGCGGTTGACAGCGTTAGTTCCGCCGCCACCAACGCCAACAACCTTGATAACAGCAAGATAGTTGTTAAGGGTATCGGTGTCCTTAATCATGTCTTCCTCCTTGAGGCACGCTTGTGCCCGTTTGTCCCGGAGCGCGACTGCGCTTAGGCTACGTTTATGCGCTCGCAGAACCGCTGTATAAAACCCTAAACCTCAAGTTAAGGCTTACGCTTCATGCAAAGCGGGGTATATTTGCACAACTCACCCTTGCAAGTCAAATAATATGTAGAAATTGTGAAGAAACCTGGTAAACGGTAGGAAAAAATAGCCTAACGGCGCGTGGTAGTACCGCGTTTCCCTACGAAACACCAGAACCAGACTGAACGTTTCCGGTAGAAACTCGCCTATAGGTTGGACTTGCAGGTGTTCTTACGTTCAAGTACGTAAGCTCTCCTGGGAACTGCTTGAGCATTGCCAGAATCACTTTTTCTTTGTCAGCAATCTGTGTTGGAGAGCCTAGGGCAACCTGCACACCATTGGTAAGCGTGACGGAGATTGCATCAACGCTACTAGCCGAGTAGCTCACAATCTGTGAGGTAAGCTCTGACGAGAACGTAGACTGATACTGCATAACCGCTTGAATTTCTGTGTCTGTTGCAGTGGTGCCTGCTACAGGAGAAACCGTTGCAGGAACATCTGTGATAAGCAGCTCACCTTCTGAGGTTGCCTTCTCAAGCGCAACGGTAGCGGTAGTCTTTCCTTCTGGTACGTTGAGCTGATCCGCCTCAAGCCAGACGTTATTCTCGCCCAAATACCATGCAACAGGGCCAGAAGAAAGCGCCACTATGGCTGTGACCTTGCGCTCTGTGATGGTAATGCGCAGCGTGTTAGGGAACTGTCTCTCGTACGTTGCGGACGCCACCCAAGGATCTTTCTGGAGTTCTTCAGTGATAAGGGACTCGTCCATATTGAGCAGCGTTGTTCCCTCTTCTACTGCAATGAGCTTTTGGATTTGCTCGTTAGTAACGTGCTCCGTTGGCTCAACCTGAATGTTGGTAATAGCAAAGATTGAGGAAGAGCGTAGGACGAGAAAAGCGATGCCAGCAAGAATGGCCAGACTCATCAAGACAATAAGAAACGTTCTAACTGCCTTAAAAGATACCTTTCTGCTGTGTTTAATGCGCTCAGCACGAGCTTGAGCTGCAGTTTTTGTAGCGTTATTTGGCTTTTTGGCAGAAATCTTTTTAGCAGAAGGCTTGGCATCAGGAGCTGTAGCCTCAACCTTTGGCTTAGGCTTAAAGGCCTTGCTCATAAAAGAAGGCTTAGTAGCCCCTGTCGTCTGAGTAGTGCCAGACGATAAAGGCTCCCTCATTGTGCCTTTACAGCGCGTTGTTTGCTTTGAAGTATCTTCTGCCATATCTTCCCTATGCCCCAAAACCCAGAAGTTTAACCTCTGGCTGAAGATCAATGTCAAACTTTTCTTGTACCGCATCGTGTGCTCTGCGCATAAGTGCAATGACATCTGAGGCGGTGGCGTTACCGGTATTCACAATAAAGTTGGCATGAATATCAGAAATCTGTGCGCCGCCCTCAGTAGCTCCCTTAAGACCACACTCTTCAATAAGTGCACCAGCAGACCTACTACCTGGATTCTTAAAAACAGAACCACAGCAAAGCTGACCAGTTGGCTGAGTATTTCTTCTACGCTGCAAAAGTGTATCCATGCCAAGAGCAACTTTAGGACGATTAGATGCTGTCAGCGCAAACGTTGCCTCAAGAATGATCTCATCTGGTGCAAACGTAGTGTAGCGATAACCCCATTCAATCTCGGAGGCATCGTAGCGTACAAGACCCTTGCCAGGCTTAAGTACCACGCAATCACGGACGGCTTTACCAATCCAATCATGCCTGGTACCCGCATTCATAGAAAGAGCTCCGCCGATAGTTCCGGGGATACCAGCACACATCTCAAGGCCAGAAAGACCTGCTTTCATGGCCTCATTGCAAACGCGTGCTGTAAGCGCACCTGCACCTGCAGTAATGAGGTTATTCTCGCCAACTGAAATGGTAGAAAGCTCATCGTCGAGCACAATAACGCAGCCGTTGTAGCCCTTATCAGAGACAAGGATGTTTGAACCCTTGCCCAAAAGCACCCAATCAACTCGATTAGCTGCAAGCACCTCAAGCACACGCACCAGTGCCACGTGACTGTGAACAGCAGCAAAAAGCGACGCCTTACCACCAATCCTAAAGGAAGTATGGTGGCTCAGCGGCTCATCTTGCTTGATTGTTGCATCAAGGGCCCCAGAAAGGCTTACATAGGCGTTAAACAAGCTCACGGCAGAGGTCCTAGTGGTTCTGAAGACGCTCTTTGAGTGCGCGGATAAACATTGGTCCAATCTGAGTGACGTCACCTGCGCCCTGAGTAATCAGCAGATCTCCTGGTTTAACCGTATCAAGAAGATCTACGATAAGATCTCGGCGAGATGGAATGTAGCGCACATCAGAAACAGTATGAGCAGTCTCAACCCTTGAAGAGACGGTCTTGCCTGAGACGCCTGGAATAGGCAGCTCACCTGCGGAGAAGACATCCATGACACGCAAAACGTCAATGCCGTCAAACGCGTGTGCAAACGAATCTGCCAAATCCTGCGTTCTGCTATAGCGGTGTGGCTGGAAGACAACAACAACGCGCTTAAAGCCAAGAGGAAGAGCTGCAGACATGGTTGCTGCAATCTCGGTTGGATGGTGGCCGTAATCGTCTACGACGGTAATACCGTTGATATCGCCTACGTGTGTAAAGCGACGGCGAGCGCCCTTGAACTGGGAAAGTGCAGTAGCAGCTTTGTCAAGATCAAAACCAAGTGCATCGGCAACGGCAATTGCTGCTGTTGCATTAGCAACATTGTGCTTACCTGGGTTTGCAGGAAGTACCACAGAGATGGTTTGACCAGATGGAGTCTTGATAGTCAGAGGATTCTCGATACCAGCTTTTCTCTCCTCCTGCGTGCAAACAAAATCGCAACTTGGATCAAAGCCGTAAGTAACTACGTGCCTACCAGTTGACTGAGCAAGCTCAACATAATGAGGATTGTCGCCGTTGATAACAACGGTTTCTTCCTTATCAAGCA
>USKU01000084.1 GCA_900555335.1 uncultured Atopobium sp.
TTTCTTTTCTTTACCAGGGCAATCGTAGTTTGGACACAGCTTCCAAGGACCACGCTGGGTAGTAACAACCACCATAGGTGCACCGCAGTCTGGGCAGACCTCATCGGTCTTCTCGAGCTTTCCACGAGCTGGTAGAGGATAGCTGGTCTCGCACTCCTCGTAGTTGGTGCAGCGAATAAAACGCTTGCCCGTACGCTCTGACTTATGAGCCACCAGATCCCCATGCTTGCCATTTGCCTTGCAGGTTGGACACTCACCCACAATAAGGTCTGGCTCCGCATTTGTAGGACAAGCTGGATTGATGCAAGTCTCATACGCACGCTGTCTAAACGGCTGAACCTTTACGCGAGGAGCACCGCACTCTGGGCAGACACCGGCCTCTCCCTCAAGCGGCTCAACGCGTCCCTGAGGCAGTGGATAGGTAACATCGCAGTCTGGCCAACCCATGCAGCCAACAAAGCTTCCACGAGTCTTCAGAGAGCTCTTAGCAACCAAGTCTTTGCCGCACTTAGGGCAGGTTCCCACCTTTGCGTCAGCAGTAACTGCATCAGCAATGGCCTCAGACAGGTCTTCTTTGTGGTCAATGAGCGTGTCAATCATGCCTGCAAGCAAAGCTCTTGAATGCGTAACAACGCCATCACGTGTATCTTTGCCCTCAGCAACGCTAGTCATATCGGACTCAAGCTCTGCTGTCATATCAGGCGAGGTAATGTGTGGGGCAAACTGCGAAAGTGCATCAACAATTGCCATACCAAGCTGACTTGGCTCAACAGGATCATTCTTGAGATATTTACGCTGGTAGAGCGTATCAATAATGGAGGCACGCGTAGACTTTGTACCCAGGCCTCGCTTCTCCATCTCCTGAATAA
The DNA here is from genome assembly GCA_900555335.1 of uncultured Atopobium sp. Lineage (GTDB taxonomy): Bacteria > Actinomycetota > Coriobacteriia > Coriobacteriales > Atopobiaceae > Lancefieldella. The sequence goes on from USKU01000084.1 coordinate 870, forward strand.
GCTTGCCCTGGCTGTAGCGAGCAGGTGGCTCTGTCTGCTTAGCATCAAGCGACAAAGACTGAATGGAGACAATCTCTCCTTCGCCAACATCAGGAATCTGGTCATCCTTCTTAAGGCCAAAAGGATAAATCTCTCTAAAGCCTGGCTCGGCCAGTACGGTTCCATTTGCAATAAAGGGCTGACCAGCAACATCAAGCGTAATCTTAGTGCCGCTCATAGTAGCTGGACCCATAAGGGTTGCAAGGAATCTACGAGCAATCAAGTTATAGAGCTTCCAAGCTGCAGGCTGCAAAGCATCTGGATTTGCCGCCGCTGTTGGATAAATTGGTGGGTGGTCAGTAGACTCCTGCTTGCCACGAGTAGCGTGAAGCTTTGGCTGACCCAAAAGCTTTTTGCAGGTAGGAGCATACTGAGGAACTGCAGACAGCGTACGGACACAATCCTTCAAGTCAAGCGAACTTGGATAGACGGTGTTATCAACACGCGGGTATGAAATCAAGCCGTCCATGTACAGAGACTCTGCCAAACGCATAGTTCTAGCTGGCGAGATACCCTCTGCAGCTGCAGCCGCCTGCAGCGACGTAGTGTTAAATGGAGCTGGTGGCTGCTGCTTTCTGCTACGAGACTCAATCTCGACAACCGTTGCCTGCGTCTGATCTTTAACGACTGCGTAAGCTGCATCTGCTTCCGCCTGATCCCAGAACCTTGCGGTCTGGTGAACCATCTTGAAAGTTGCTTCCGCATCATCTTCAGGGGCAGCAACGCCAGAAATAACCCAATAATCTTCTGGCTTAAATGCCAAGCGCTCACGCTCGCGCTCAACAACAAGTGCCAGCGTAGGAGTCTGAACACGACCAGCAGAGCGTGTATTGCCCAGGCCGCCAAAGCGTGCGGTGGTCAGGTAACGGGTCAGCACAGCACCCCAAATGAGGTCGATATACTGCCTGGACTCACCTGCTGCAGCCAAGTTGTAATCAAGGTCCACCAGGTTATTGAAGGCGGTCTCAATCTCTGTCTTGGTAAAGGCAGAGTAGCGAGCACGAAATACTGCCAGATTAGGATTAACCGAGAGAACCTGTGCCAATGCATCAGAGCCAATAAGCTCTCCCTCGCGGTCAAAGTCTGTACCGATAATGACAGACTCTGCCTTCTTAGCAAGGTTCTTAAGAGCTCGAATAATCTCTTTTTCTGCAGGTTGTTTATCTACAGGAGCCCAAATCAAATAAGGCAAGCTGGGGATTTTCCAGCCCTTAAGGTCAACGCCATCTGCCATAAAAGGCTTGCGCTTAACCTTATAAGGAGGACGCTCAAGGCCATCTGGAACATCTGCAGGAAGGTGCTCCCCTTCTGCAGTTTCTCCATACCAGCCCTCTTCCTTATCAAACTTGAGAGCCAAAGGAAAATCCGGCTGCAGAATATGACCGCGAAGACCAATAGCAACATGGTCTTCTCCGCCACGTCTAAAACGATAAACAGGAGTGTTGTATACCTTGTCTGTCTCAGGCTTACCCGATTCAGACAGAAGGCGAGCAATCTGCTGCGCTGCGTCGTTTTTCTCGGTAACAACTAGAATCAAAGAACAACACTCTCCAAAGTAAAAATGAAACTATTAGATTTTGTCCAGCTCGTGCTGCTCGTAGTCCTCGCGGCTCCACTTAAGAGCAGCTTTGCCATCACGGGCAATAATGACGTAGCGAGCAACGGCCAGAGCAACTTCGTACAGCAGAATAAGAGCTGCAAACATCAAAATCATGGTGACAGGCGATGCGTCAGGAGTGACTACTGCAGAAAGAATCATCAGACCAACATAGACATAGCGCCACTGCTCACGCATGTCCTTGTAAGGAACAAGGTGAAGAATGGCCAGGTAGAAAATGACCAGTGGAAGCTGGAACGCAACGCCAAAGCCAATCTCAAACATCATAATAATGTTGAGATAATCGCTTGCTTCGTTAATGGTTCCTGCAAACTCCTGCGACTGACCAATCATCCAACCAATTGCGGTGTTCAAAATGATGAAGTAGCAGAACAGCATACCCAAGAAGAACAAGGTAATCATGGCTGCCACGGTAGGAACAACCCACTTGCGCTCTTTAGCGTTAAGCGCAGGCAAGAAGAAAGCCATAATCTCCCAGATGATAATAGGTGTGCAGATAATCACCGAGAAGAAGAAAGCCACCTTAAACCTGATACTAAAGCCACCAAGAACAGAGATAACGGTAAGTTTACCGTCAGTTAAAAACTCCCTGATGGGATCAATCAAAATCTCAATCAGTGCAGGTGTTGCAAAATAAATAATGATTGCCGTAACAAATAGCGATACCACCACAATGGTCACACGACGACGAAGCTCTCCCAGGTGATCAAAAAGTGGCATACGAGCTGGAGTAATAGGCATTACACACGAAAGCTGGACTTATGCGTCCTGGCTTTCTCCCTCCTCTCCAGCAACTTCTTCTTTCTTGTCTTCTGCCATAGAGCGAGAAGAACGTGCAGATCCAAGGTTATACAGGTCTTTTGCAGAAGGAACTGCTGCGGGGGCATCTTCTGTGGCCTGAGGTGCCACGTGCTCAGTTACCTCTGTAGAATCATCGGAGAAAGCAACAGAAGACGTAGCTTGTGGTGCAGCTGCAAGAGCCTCGCTACCGGAAGCGGTTTCTGGCTGCTCAACCTCCTGGGTCTGCTCAGCTTGCTTACTCTGCTCAGCCGCCTCAGCAGCAGCCTTCTCAGCTGCCTCGCGCTCTTCCTTGAGGCGAGCACGACGCTCAGCAAAGGTCTCCTGATGGTCAGTATCCTCGCGGTCAGCATCAGATGCAGCATTTTTGAGCTGCTCGGAGCGCTTGGGCTTCTCGTGAAGTGCATCCGCTGCAGGGTCAAGTAAGTCTGCACGGACAACTTTATTAAAGCCTTCTTGCGCGTTCTGGAACTGTCTAAGAGCACGGCCAAGCGTGCGACCCATACCAGGTAATTTATCAGGACCAAATACTAAAAATGCAAAGAGCAAAATTAGTACGAGCTCTGTTTCTCCAATGCCAAACACAAGCAATACCTTTCTGGAACAAACATAAACAAGCTCTTTGAACCGTTTCTCAAAGAGCTTGCAAGTTACCAAACCTACTTGCGAACGTTAAGGTCTTTATCAACCCCAAGAAGCGTAAAGACACGCTCCACGTTTTTCTGAGGATTTGCAACAACAAGCACAGAACCACTCTCTTGTGCTCGATGTGCGGCACCCACTAAAACGCCAATGCCCGTCGAATCAATATAAGCTACCTCAGCAAAATCAGCTTCAACTTCTTTTGCTCCATCGGCGAGCGCGGTATCCAAAGCATCGCGAAGCTCAGAGGCGTTTGATACGTCTACCTCACCCTCAATGCGAATAATGGCCTTTGTATCTGTAATTTCAGAGCTTATCTCTAGTGCCATAACTCCTCCTTACTTAGTGTTATTTGAAGAGGTAGAGGTGTTTCCGTTTAATGCATCAAGAACTTTCTGCGCATTATCCCTCACACCGGCGCTATTATCGGAATCCTTTTCAATTGCCTTCTGCAGTGCCTCTTTTGCAAGATCTACTTGATCAGTAACACGATACATCATTCCCAAATTAAGCCAACCGTTAGCATAGTCTGGAGAACGATCTGTTACTGCCTTAAGCGCCTCAACGGCACCCGTTTGGTCTCCTGCATAGAACTGCGCAATTGCCCTATCAACACGAACCTCATCAGAATCATTTGAAGCAAGATACGTATCGTACTCAGCAATTGCTTTGTTAATCAGCTGCAAAGACTGCTTCTGAACAGAATCATCTTGAGAAGAACTCTTAAGCGCCATTCCCCAACCTAAATAGGTACGAGCCAAATCAAGATGTGCTGGTAGATTATCTGGATTGGACTGAATAGCAGACTCTTTTTCTTCTGCCTGTTTCTGATAGACCTGGTTAATAGCCTCAGGAGAATTCTGATGAGTCTGATTCTGCTTTTGAGAGTTAGAGAAAATGCTGGCCAGGGAAGGTAACATCATAGAAATAGCAATAAAGAGCGAGAATACGCCAATAGCAATCTTCATGCTTGTAGAA
>USKU01000085.1 GCA_900555335.1 uncultured Atopobium sp.
CAGCCGCAAGCTTGCTTTGATTTCATTGGCACTCCCCTCTCTTGTATATTCAGTACAACAGATGGAGTGTTAAATCACTGTTAAGCTGATTTAAATTTTCCAGGAAGGGTTACAAACAGCTGCTCAAATATCTTTTGAATTTCTATGAATGTCATGGTAATGACATGGCAATGGCAATGACTCTTAAATACATCTTGAATGTGGCTCAAGTGCAATGTACCGACCCCCAAAAGTTACCATGAAACTTTTTATATAAATATCCGAATTTATAAAATATGCAATCACATAAAAACCCCAGGTATACGGCATGCAAGAAAATCTGATCTTCTCGCCATCAACTCAGAGGCAAATTTCGGATTTGGGAAACACACTTAAGTCAGATAATCTGTCAAAAAGACGTATACATTACGTCGAAAATACTTCAAACGTGCAGATTATCTTCATTTGATGTGTAATATGGCCGTAATTGAGCAGAATATCTGTCATAGGTGTGTTCCTTAGGTACGGAATTTACCTATAGTTAAATTCTTTATACATTCCAATTCATTATTCAGCATATTAAATAAAGTTTATACATAGAAATGTATATCAAGCATTGACGCTCTCTAATTGTCAAACAGTGAGCCCCTAGTTGTCCGGTTATCTTGATTAAGAACTAGACGATTTCTCAGCAAGGCGCGGCTAAGCTGTGTTATTTTGCGCACCAAACCTAAAAAGCTGCGCTCCACCTCTCCTGCAATAAAAGCTACCCTGCAACATTTCCTTACCATAGGCTTCACACCAGGCGACAGAGAACTTTTTGAAGCATGTATCTTCATCCAACACTGGACATTAGCCATAGCGACAATTACTGAAAACTTTAAAGTTGTATCAAATGTAGTTCCATCAAGTGCAAAAGTAGAAATATCTAATAAAATTTCTCGATGTCTGAGGAGTTAGAAGTATCTATTGATTCACTATTCTCATTTTTAGCAAAATATTTTGAACCTTTACAGATTTTGCTCCGTCTTAGTAATTGAAAGCAAAACTCAATGAAAGGATTGCCGTGCTCAGCAAAGAAGGTTTTACGTAAAAGTGCAGAAGGTAAAATTTATTCAGTTTAATCAGCTAAATCATGAACAGATTATGTATTATGCAATTAAACAGCAAATTAGTTTCTAGAAATAATACATTTATAGTGCCTGTTATTAGTAAGGAAAGAAGGAACCATGAATCAACAAGTTTCATCCCCCAATCAGCAAGCAATCAATGTTAAAGAGCACCTAGCTAAACTTGATAAGTATGACAACGAGAAACTGTCTCTTGTCATTGCAATTGCAGCCGTTTTAAGTGCAGTTTTCTTCCTAGCTCCTATATTTGAGATTCGCGCTGGTCAACTTGCTTCTATTAGCTTCTCGTTTGCCGAGCTTTCCTCGATTTTCTCGATTATAAAAATGTCTTCAAGCCTTTTCGGCAATGGAAGCAGCACATTCTCTGACTTTCTCAAGGCAGGAACAGTTGATACCGCCATTCTTAACGTGACGCTTTTCATCTCTCTTGTTACGATGGTTGTCTCGCTTTCTCCAAAGTTTAAGAACTTCATTTCTTTCCTATGGGTTCCTGGTCTTGCTAACCTTTTAGTTCTTTTTCTCACCAAATCTACTATTACAAATGGAATCACTCAGGCAGTAGGCGGATCTTATTCTTATAGTGTTGGCTGTGAGCTTTCTCTTGCTGGCTATGTTTACGTTGCTATTCACCTTGCAATCGTTTGCGCAAGCGCACTCATTTTCTATCGCAACAATGAGGCAAAGAAGGCTGCTTTTGCCACTGCTGTTCCTTCTCAGCAGCAAAACAGTAACGCATTCACCGATGCTCCAGCTCAAACTCCAGCTGTTCAGAGCACACCTGCAGCACCAACCGCTCAGAGCGATTCCGCAGCACCAACCGCTAACGTGGTTGAAGAAAACGCAAACCCTGTAGTAGGTTCAACTGCTGATCAGCCTGCTACAGACAATAATGACGCTCCATCTGCATGTCCTAATTGTGGCGCAGAGCTCCCAGAAAACGCTAAGTTCTGCGGTAAATGCGGAACCGCTATTAAGTAAGGATTCCAGAGATGAGATGTCCTAATTGTGATGCAGAAATCAACGACGGATCTGTCTTCTGTACGTCCTGCGGAGAAAAAATCGAGTCACCTACTGTTGAAGAAGTTACTGATGTTGACATGTTTTCATCAGATGTCCGTAATTCGGAGCCAGAGGTAACTCCAACCACGCATTTCCCAAGCATTGCACGAACAAGAACTTCGCGTTCTTTTGATTCTGTCGAAACCCCTGAAGACACCGCTGTTGTTCAGAATGCACCTCAGGTAAAAAGCAGCAACAAAAAACCTTCCAGTGTTGGTAAGACTGTTCTCACTGTAGTCGTTGCTCTTGTTTTGCTTTGTGCTGCCGGATTTGGCGGATGGATGTTCTACAAGAACCATCAGCAAAACGCTCGCGCGCAAGAGGTGACTGATCTTGAGAAGTCTTACTCTTCTCAGATTGATGCCGTTGACGTTGATTCTCTTATCTCTGATGGAGATAGGTCCGCCCTTCTCGCCGCATACAATCAACTTGCGGATATTCAAACCAAAATCAGCGCAGATCAAAAAGATGGTAAGTTTACTCTTTCTGACGGCAACGACGATTCTCATCTCAAGGATGTTACCAGCTCAATTACGGATAAGCAGAAAAAGATCTTTGATTGGTTCCTCAACGATTACAAAACTCGTCTTAGAGCCAACTCCGTTGACGCAAGCGCAACAGCAGACAACTCCGATGCGACTGATCTAAACAACAAGCTGACTGAGCTGAAAAACCTTCAAAATAACCTTGAGGACGAGAAAGCTGTTTGGGAGAGCAATACCGATAAAGACTACAGCTATGCTTCATTCGGCGACAAGATTAACGGTCAAGTAAGCAAGATTACTTCCCTGCTCAAGGGTAAGGAGAATCAGCAGAAGGAAGATGCTCAGGCCTCTAAGTCTGCCGTTAACAAGTGGGTTGGTACCTACACGGGCATAGGAACCGATGGCAAGAAGCTTGAGATTGTTCTGAAGAGTGATGGAACGGTCACTTATCGTGAGGGCGACAACAAGACCACAGAGGGCACTTGGAGCGGTGATGAAAATACTGTCAAGATTAGCTTTGGTGGTAGAATCAGTACTCGAAGCGAACCATTTACCATCACATCTAAAGATGGCGGTCGTACTATTGCGGTTAGCTCCGATAGTGGAACTTGGAAGACAGATTATCTGACTAAGCGATAAGAAATTCTTGAGGTAAACGCTTTAAGCGCAAATCTTTGGGCATGAAACAAAATCCCAAATTGGCATTATAACCGCCCGCATATGAACTGCGTCCCAAAACTTGAACGAATTTTATTAAAAAAGGGAGGGTAAACCTTTCGTGTTCTTTTCATTCCTTGACAAGGAAATTCTAGGAGGTAATGTAAGATGACCAATTCTCAGACAACCAGCGCCTTGCCGGAAGGGCAGGAACTTCTTAACGGTCTTTACACCGTGCAGTCTTATCTTCAAGAATCTATGGCTAAGTTCATCGAGTTCTCAAAGCTTGAGCAACAGCATCGCAGTAACCTTCAAAATATGTCCGGATTTATAGAACGCAAAAGCATGAATACCGTACAATTCGGTGGTTTATCTTTTCCTCAGTTTACCTGCCTCAAGGTCGGTATTTGGTGTGCTATTCTTTCAGCTATTCTCAGCATACTGAATCTCGTGTTCTATTTTTCTGCTTTGCCCAGTATTCATGCTACGAATTCATATTTGGGGTATTTCGTCTTTCAAGCCAGTTTTTTCTTTTGGAAACTCATCATATCGCTTGTTATTTTTAGGCGATTCACCAAATCTATGAAAAAAAGAAATTCAGTAGAGTAGCATTTATGATTGCTGCCATCATTCTTGCTCTGCTCATTTTGAGCAGCCGCCCTATGCTTCCTACTGAAACAGGAAGAAGTTTAGCCACTGTTACAGCAATTATCCTATATCTGGCTGGCATAACTCGTGCTTTTCTTACATCTAAATCGCTCTTTAAGCAAACCGTCGATTTAGCGAATCAATCGATAGATGCTGAGAATAAGAAAAGAGCAGCTCATAATGAGAGTCTTACAGAAGCGAACAATGTTCTAATTGCTGAAAAGCAGCAGATATCCACGGAAATTAACGCGATTAACGAGGAAATGGTGCAATGCTGCCCGTGGTATCCACCGGACTACTATTCTCTTGATATAGTGGAAAGATTCATTGCCATCATAGTAAATCATAAAGCTAGTACCCTGAAAGACATGGTGAACATCTATGATGAGGAGGTTCGTTGGAAAAAACACTTTGCAGACCATGATGAAACGATAGAAAAAATGAACCAGTCTCTTGATAATCAGCAAATGATGATGAATCTTCAAAAAGTCGCAAACGTACTCTTGGTAGGTAACTTGGTCGCAAATTTAGCAACTGCAGCAAACACATTACGAATTGCCACGAACACTGCTGCCACCGCAGCCAATACTGCTGCCACCGCAGCCAATACTGCTGCCACCGCAGCCAATACTGCCAACGCGGCGTCTTCAGCCGCTTCCATAGCCAGAGACGCAGATGCCATCGCTAGAAATTCTGGAGCCAAGTCATGGTGGGAGTAAAAATCGGCGGAGGCAAATAGAATCATAACCACCCGCATATGAACTGCGTCCCAAAACTTGGACGAGTTTAATAAAGAGCTAGGCTACTAAGGACTGATTCCGGAACTCCTCCGGGGTCAGTCCTTTCAGTTTAACTTGGCGCCTTTGTGTATTCCAGTACATAACATATGCGTCCAAATCAGCTTTGAAAGACTCAAAGTTAGGCC
>USKU01000086.1 GCA_900555335.1 uncultured Atopobium sp.
AGCGCAAGGAACGTCTCTAGTATTTGCGCTAAGCATGCGTTCTGCGTCAATAAGCGCCTGGTCAAGAGGGGCACAACCGGTGCAGCTTGCACAAGCAGTAGGGGCGCTTGGAGTAGCAGCAAGACCGCCTTTAGCTGTTTCTCTGAGAGAAACGGGGAGTGCAGCGCCTACTTCTGCCATGGCGTGAGCAACCTCATCAAACGGAATTGGGTTGCCAACACCGGCTAAAGCAAGCTGAGAAGAACTTACGGCCGCAGCTACACCAATGGCGTTTCTATCCTGGCAAGGATACTCAACCAGTCCTCTGACCGGGTCACAGACCAGCCCCAAAAGGTTAGAGATGGTAATAGAAGCTGCGTCCAAGCACTGCTGAGGAGTGCCGCCCAGAAGTTCGGTCAGAGCAGACGCACTCATGGCAGCAGCGGAGCCGACCTCTGCCTGGCAGCCACCCTCAGCACCCGAAACACTCGCGTTGGTGGTTAGGATGGCGCCAATAGCGCTTGCGTTCCAAAGCGCAGAGATAACCTGCTCGTCGGTAGCACCTATCTCTTCTGCAACAGAGATAAGCGATCCTGGTACAACGCCAGAAGCGCCTGCAGTAGGAGCGGCTACGATAACACCCATGGTTGCTGAGCGCTCAAGCACGGCCATAGCGTACGCAACGGCTCGTGTTTGCGTGGTGCCCATAAGCGCACTTGAGATTGCAGCTGGGGTGTTAGCTACGGTTTTGGCCTGGCCGTTGAGCAGACCACCAATGGACTGACGAGGAGTCTTAATAGTGTCGTGAACCTCATGGCGCATAATCTCAAGAACATGAGCCATCTCAGCGTCTACGTCAGCATCTGGTCGCAGGTCCTTCTCGCGCTGACGCATAATCTGGCCAATGGAGTCTCCCGTCTTGGAGCACCTGGCGAGAAGATCTGCGCCGTTGTCAAAGGCTCCTGAAAGCACGTCGTTTGTGACCTGTGGAGCTGCTCCTGGAATGGAAACCTGAGCGGCATACGAAACGTGAGGTGCCAGCTGGAAGAGATTCAGGACTTTCTGCTCAATGGGCTCGTCAATCTCAAAGACAGTGTGGGCAAAGCCGCCACGCTCTGAGCGGAAGGTGCGCATAGTTGCAACATTGATGTTTTGCGTGGCCAAAATAGTAGTGAGAGCTGCAAGAACACCGGGTTTATCGCGATGTGAAACAAAAATGGTAGGCATATCACCAGACATGCGAATGCGTACACCGTTGACGCCAGAGATGCGAATACGACCGCCACCTACGGACTCACCCATAACGGAAACGTGGACGTTATCTGCACCGTAGAGGTGAATTTCTACGGTGTTTGGGTGCAGAGTCTCGTCGTCGCCCTTCTCAATAACGCTGTAGTTGAGGTGTGCTTCTTTTGCCAGGGTAAGTGCTTCACGGACGCGCGTATCGTCTGGAGCAAGGCCCAAGATGCCTGCGATCAGAGCGTAATCGGTGCCGTGGCCAAGGTGAGTATGAGAGAAGGAGTTGTAGAGCCAAAACTCAACGCGCTCCAGCTGCTTTGGTGCAAGCGAGCGTGCAACCAGGGCAATGCGTAGGGCTCCTGCTGTGTGCGAGGAAGAAGGACCCACCATAATGGGACCTAGGACCTCAAACGCAGACATAGAAATCATAGTTACTCCAAAACTAAACAAACGATAACGATAAAAGAGCTGTAAAACCATCTGTTTTACAGCTCTTGTGTGGTTTTACTTTTAATACCCACTTACGCTTGGAAGAATACGCGGCAGGCACGCATTCACGCGTTATTTGCAAAGCTCCAGAGCGCGGTCAAGGCGAGCAAGGCAAACCTCACGGCCAAGAAGCTCCATAGACTCTCCAAGAGGAGGGGAGACCATGTTGCCGCACTCAGCAACGCGAATGGACTGGAAGACAATGCGCTTCTTAAGGTCAAGCTGCTCTGGAAGTACCTCAAGGGCAGCGTCAATTGTTGTAGCCTTCCACTCGTCTTCAGAAACGCCCTCAAGAGCGGTCTTTGCAGATGCAAGGACGGTAGCACTCTGAGCAGCGTCTTTGGTAAGACCCTTCTCAACGCTCTTCTGATCAAGGGTGACGTTTGCGCCTTCATACAGGAAGCGGGACTTCTCAATGACGTCTGGGCTTACTGTGGTACGAGGACGAAGAATCTCGGAGAGTAGGTCATACCAGCTTGGACGAGTTGCGTAAATCTCATCTGCGTCAGTAGCACTACCTTGAACAGGTTCTAGACCTGCGCCTACAAGTTCTGGAATCAGAACAGTCTTTGCAAAGGTCTGGTTGTCCATATTGGCAAGATAAGTTGCATTAATCCAGTTCAGACGCTCTGGATCGGACTTAGCAGGGTTCTTGGAAACGTGGTCCAGAGAGAACTGAGATGCCAAAACGTCTCGAGGAACAATGGTTGTCTCGCCATCAAGTGACCAGCCGAGAAGAGCCAGGTAGTTGACAAAGGCATCTGCAAGATAGCCCTGGTCACGATACTCCTCAACAGAGGTTGCGCCATGGCGCTTGGAGAGCTTCTTGCCGTCAGGACCCAAAATCATGGAGATGTGTGCGAAGGTTGGAACAGGTGCGCCTAGAGCCTCGTACACCATAATCTGGCGAGGGGTGTTTGACAGGTGGTCGTCACCACGAATGATGTGGGTAATGCCCATGCCAGCGTCATCAACAACGGTGGCAAAGTTATAGGTTGGGGTACCATCAGAGCGGAAGATGATAAAGTCATCAAGCTCGCGAGCGTTAAAGGTTACGTCACCGTGAACAGCGTCGTGGACAATGACATCGCCGCGATCCAGTGGAACCTTGATGCGGATGGTATAAGGCTCACCAGCATCAATTCTGCGCTGTGCCTCGGCAGGATCAATGTTTCTGCAGGTGCGCTGATAGCCCTGGAAGGGGTCGTGGCGCTCTTCAGCAGCCTTCTTGTCTTCAGCAAGCTTCTCTGGTGTGCAGAAGCAAGGGTAAGCTTTGCCCTCTGCCAGCAGTTTATTTGCTGCCTCACGATACAAATCAAGGCGCTCAGTCTGGCTATAAGGACCGCAATCGCCACCCTTGTCTGGACCCTCGTCCCAATCAAGACCAAGCCACTTCATGGCGCGCAGAATAATCTGAGTGTTCTCCTCAGTTGAGCGCGTAGGATCTGTGTCATCGATACGAAGAATAAACTTGCCACCATTTGCGCGAGCAAAAGCCCAGTTATAGATAGCAGTACGTGCACCTCCGATGTGCAGCTTACCTGTTGGGGATGGCGCAAAACGTACTCTAACCTGCTTCTCTGACAAAACTCCTCCTTGGCAGTTATTTTCTAGCGAGAAAATCTAGTTTATGTACTCTTTAGTATAACGCTTGAACACACATGACCGACAACGTTGCCTAGTCTTCAAACATATTGTGGTCTGCAAACTCTGCTTGAACGGTGCGAATCATAAGGTCTACGTCTTCAAGTCCCAAGTGACGTTCCTTCTCATCCGCCGCAAGGGTATGTCTACGACGTGCCCAGTTCTCAAGTGCGGCAGGAGAAGACTCACGGGGAAGAGACCTAATTTCTGGGTCCAAGCGACGGCAGATATCGCGGGAGTCAATAACAATAATCTTGCCCGCTTTTCTAGCTTCTGCGTAGCCATCAATGTTGAACATGAACCAAGAATCCTCAAAGGCAGCGTTATGTGCCATAAAAGGAATCTTTTTCATAGTTGCCAGTAGGGCCTCTTGGGCTTTTTTATCGTCTCTAAATGATTTCTTGCCCTCAACATCTTTCCAGGTAATCTGGTGAATATCGGCAAGAGGGACGCCTTTTTCTTTGTACATCTCTGGAATGCCGAAGTAGGCGGTGTGAGGTTCTACCGGAACAGTATTGCGACCAAGATTCCAGAACTCAAAGCCCACGTTAACAATGTATCCCAGCTCAGGGAAGCGCGAAGTGGTCTCAATATCAATGCCCAGCACCGTGCCAGAAACGCTCTTCTCGACATACGCAATTTGCAAGTCATTAAGAAGCGGACCTGCGGTTTTAAAGACAGCCTTAGGGCGACGACGCTGCATCTTTGCAACGGCAGCCGCAAGATCGTCGTTTGAAAGACCGCGAGAAAGGCCAACGCCTCGATGGTTTCTGAGCCTCTCCACGCCGTAGGTATCGCAAAGCGAGCGCGTTCTATCCGCAAGCTGCTGAATGACAGAAAACTCTACAGGCTCTTGGCCCAGAGGAGCTTCCTTCCAGGCATCAAGCAGCGTTTTAATGGCATCACAGTTTTTGTTGACCTCGCCGATGATGGACTGATCGTCAACAAGAAGGCCAGGTATGACAAATGCATTAGCGTGCTCAATTGCTTGATTAATATCCATACACTCTCGCTTTGGTGGGTGAGAATTAGTTCAACATATAAGTATCTACCCTGAAGCACGTATTCTTTGCGTCATTTTCTAGAAAGTGGGCACCTCACTAAAAATGCGTGCTAGGCTGTTGAGTGCAACACGATTCTATGAAAGGTTTTACGCATGTCTGATTTGAATGAGTCACTTGCTCTTTCTGAAGAGCTCCTTGCTTTTATTCAGCAGAGTCCTTCTATGTTTCATACCACACAAACCATCAAAGAGTACCTGGTAGAGAACGGTTTTACCTATCTCTCTGAGGGTTCTTCTTGGGATGTTCAGCCTGGCGGCTCTTACTTTACAACGCGCAACAATTCTTCAATTGTTGCCTGGAAGGTTGGCGAGAAGTACCGTGAGCCTCAAACTTCAACCGTTGACGCTCCTTACCACTTCCAACTTGCCGTTGCCCATGGCGATTCTCCAACCTACAAGGTAAAAGCTCAGCCAGAACT
>USKU01000087.1 GCA_900555335.1 uncultured Atopobium sp.
TCTGCCTGATGCATATGGCCGCGGTCGCATCATCGGCGATTATCGTCGTGTTGCTCTCTATGGTGTTGACGCTCTTATTACTGATAAGACAAATCAGAAAAACGGTACCGGCTCCATCATGGACGAGAAGACCATTCGTCATCGCGAGGAGCTTTCTGAGCAGATTCGTGCCCTTAAAGAACTTAAGCAGCTTGGTGAGATTTACGGCTTTGATTTGAGCCGTCCCGCAGAGAACTTCAAAGAGGCGGTTCAGTGGCTCTATCTGGGCTACCTTGCTGCTGTAAAAGAGCAGAATGGCGCTGCAATGTCCATTGGTCGTAACACCACCTTCCTGGACATCTATGCAGAGCGCGATCTTGCTCGTGGTACCTTCACTGAATCTGAGATTCAGGAGATTGTTGACCACCTGGTTATGAAGCTTCGTATGGTCAAGTTTGCTCGTACTCCTGAGTACAACGAGCTCTTCTCTGGAGACCCTCAGTGGGTTACTGAATCCATTGGTGGTATTGGCGTTGATGGCCGCTCCATGGTTACCAAGTCCAGCTTCCGCTGGCTCCACACCCTTGAGAACATGGGTACTAGCCCAGAGCCTAACCTGACTGTTCTGTGGTCTACCAAGCTTCCAGAGGGCTTTAAGCGCTACTGTGCAAAAATCTCTATTACCACCAGCTCTATCCAGTACGAGAACGACGATCTTATGCGTGTCTATCATGGCGATGACTACGCAATTGCTTGCTGCGTCAGCTCCATGCGCGTTGGTAAAGAGATGCAGTTCTTTGGCGCTCGTGCCAACCTTGCTAAATGTCTGCTTTACGCAATCAATGGCGGCCGTGACGAGAAGACCGGCGAGCAGATTGGTCCTAAGTACCGTGCAATTGAAGGCGAATACCTTGATTACGACGATGTCTTCTCCAAGTACTTGGATATGATGCGCTGGCTTGCAGGCGTTTATGTCAACGCTCTTAATGCAATCCACTACATGCACGATAAGTATAGCTACGAGCGCATCCAGATGGCTCTGCACGATGAGCATGTTCACCGTTGGTTTGCAACAGGTATCGCAGGCCTTTCTGTTGTTGCCGACTCCCTCTCTGCAATCAAGTATGCAAAGGTAAGGGTTGTCCGCGATGAGACCGGCCTTGTTACCGATTACGTCACTGAGGGTGACTTCCCTAAGTATGGTAATGATGATGACCGCGTTGACACCATTGCTCATGACATCGTTGAGATTTTCATGAACATGATTCGTCAGAACCACACCTACCGTGATTCTGTTCCAACCACTTCTATCCTGACCATTACCTCAAACGTTGTATATGGTAAGGCTACCGGCAACACCCCTGACGGCCGCCGCGCGGGCGTTCCTTTTGCACCTGGTGCTAACCCAATGCACCACCGCGATACTCACGGTGCTGTTGCTTCCCTGGCCTCCGTTGCTAAGCTTCCATTCAACGACGCACAGGACGGTATTTCCAATACCTTCTCAATCATTCCTAACGCTCTTGGCAAGGGCTCTGACGTCTATTTCCATGGCAGTGAGCTTGACCTTGAGCACATCGACTTCTCTGATATGAATCTTGATATTCAGATTGAGAACAAGATTGATTGTGCCTGTGAGGCAGATCCATCCGCAGCTGAAGGTGCTGAGGATCGTAAATAATAAGCCCTGGCGAGAAGATCTATCTACACGTTTCTTCTCGCCAACAAACTCGTAAGGAGAAACACATGCAGTCCAACGAAGTAGCTTCCGAGCAGATTGACAACCTTGTAAACATGATTGATGGCTATGCCGAGAAGGGCGGTCATCACCTCAACGTTAACGTTTTCACCAAGGACACTCTTCTTGATGCTCAGGCACATCCAGAGAAGTATCCTCAGCTAACCATTCGTGTTTCTGGTTATGCTGTTAAGTTCAACTCCCTTACCAAAGAGCAGCAGGACGACGTTATTTCTCGTACCTTCCACGACGCTCTCTAAGGATTTCTTGTCCATGTCTTGTTCTGATACTCACATGGATCTCAATGACCCGCTCACAGTTTGTGGGCGGGTCCACTCTATTGAGACCTTTGGTACTGTAGATGGTCCTGGAACTCGCCTGGTTGTGTTTACCCAGGGATGTCCCATGCGCTGTGCCTATTGTCATAACCCAGATACCTGGCAATTTGGTATTGGAACAGAAGTATCGGTACAAGAAATACTTGCCACCTTTAACCGTAATAGAGCTTTTTATAGAAACGGCGGAATTACAGCCACTGGCGGCGAACCACTCGCTCAGCCTGAGTTTATCGGCGCTCTGTTTGAAGCGGCTCATAGTGACCCGCGAGGACGCATTCATACCTGTCTTGACTCTTCTGGCGTTGCGTATAATCCAGAAACTCCAGAAAAATTTGAGCGCGTTCTTGATAAAACAGATTTAGTGCTCCTTGATATCAAGCACTCTGATCCAAAGGGCCACCTTAGTCTTTGTGAAGTTGGTTCAGAAAGACCGCTTGCGTTTGGCGATGAGCTTAATCGTAGGGGTATTAAAGTTCTTATCAGACATGTTGTAGTGCCTGGAATTACTGATTCACCAGAAGAACTTGCTGGCGTTGGTAGAATCATTGCTCACTGGGATAACGTTATTGGATTAGACGTACTTCCCTATCATGTGATGGGCGTAAAGAAGTACGAAGAGCTAGGTATCCCTTACAAACTTGCTGATACTCCTGCCATGGATGGAAAAAAGATTCCAGAGCTGCGCAAACAAATCCTTATTGCTCGTGCCCTTGAACGCAAAAAGCTTGGAAAGCAGTAGATGTTATATAGATTTACTTAGATAATCTTTTACTGAAATAATATATATTGTAAAAAATTACAAATAAGAGTAAAGTTCTTACAAAGTAGCACTTATCTTTTCTCATCTGAGGAGGAGATATGTGGTATTGCAAGAGTCTTATCAAAACGGCTATAAGGCAACCTTCATTGTGGCTTGCTACCTGTGTTTTTGCGGCTCTTTTACTAATTCCGGTTTTTACAAATCTAGATACATACAGCATAAATTTTGCTCGAAATGGTGTTGTAAGCGATGAATACGATTACCTTGTCAAACAAGCGGAAAGTTATGGCTCTGATCAGCGCTCATCGGAAAACTTCAAAACTCTTGAAAAGCAAATAGAGCTGTTAGGAAATATTAAGCTTGCCACAACAAGCGAGAAATTCTATCAAGCATGCTTAGCCTACTATTCATTCGTGTCATCAAACAGCCTAGCTTTTAGACTTTATGATACTGACTTTTATTATTTAGCTCAGGAAGCATTTTCTCAAAAGATGCAGCATATTCCATTAAGTAATCAATACGAAACTGAAAGTAAATTACCAGCTATACATTCAATTTCATACTCAATAAATAGATTGCCTGTTGTTTTGAGATTTCTGCCAGCAATTGGGACCTTCATTGCTTTAGCACAAATCACTTCTCGAGAAAAACTTCTAGGAAAAGATCAAATACCTTATCTGAAGCGTCTTTTTGGATGTATTGGCGCATCTACGATTATTGCTTCCAGCATCTGTCTCTGCTCATATATTCCCTTGTTTACTATTGAATTGATACGTAACGGGATTGGATCAGCTTCTTATCCTGTTGTTTTAGTACAGGCAGGAACTGTATACACTTCAAATGCTCTCCAGTGCGCCGTTTGGTCTGTTACGTATACTGCTATAACGAACACGTTTGTCACCTTAGTTTTAATCTGCGCTTTCTCTATTACCCGTAAGTTTCTTATACCTCTAGTGCTCTACTTTCTTGTAATTTGTTCATCTATCTTTGCAATGAGTCTTTCTTTACCTCAGTTGCTTTTAGGGTGGATAGAGTACCTCCCCATTGGTTATTTGGACATTGGAGCAATAGTTGGTTTCGTTGGAGATACTCAGTTTTTCTCAAACAAGATTGACTATGCACAACCTCAACCTTTATATGGACTGCTCATATTCATGCTGTGGGCTGTTTTAATTATTTTCATAACTATCGGAATCAATAAACTCAGGAAATTATTGCAAGCAGACTTAGTGGGTGTAATAAAAAATGCTTAAACTCAATGATGTTTCAATAGGCTATAAAGACAAGGCTGTCTTAAACAATGTTACATTCTCATTCAGTCCAGGAGGAGTCTACGGACTTATGGCTCCAAATGGCTTTGGAAAGAGCACCCTGTTGAAAACTCTAAATGGAGATATCAGTTTATTAAAATCAGGATTAATAACTTGCGATGATATCTCAATTATCGATTCGGATATTTATGCTCAAGAGGTCTATTACTCACCTGAAGATAATTCAATTTTATATCCAACAATGAATGGGAAATTCCACTTGGAACTTGTCAAAAAGATATGGAGATCAGAAGCTAATATTGATACTCCTCTCAAAATGCTCGACGCATTAAATCTAAAGTCTCAAAAAATTAGCAAGTTCTCACAGGGAATGAAAATGCAGCTACAGCTTGTCATGGCTTTTGTTTCACAATCGCCTTACATTCTCTTAGATGAACCGCTCAACGCACTTGATATACAACACGCAGAGTATAGTTCTAATCTGATTAAAACACTGGCAGAACATGGTGCATGCGTCATTATCTCCTCTCATTTACCAGAAGAATTAGATAGAG
>USKU01000088.1 GCA_900555335.1 uncultured Atopobium sp.
TGGGTTACTATTGTAGCGTTAACAGGAGAAACGCCAAAATGTTTTTAGTTTTGAAGGCGGCTACGCGCGTTTAGTGACACGCGATGTAGATCCGCTTTGCGTGTTCAGGTCCGCTGCTTAGAGCAGAGAAACACCTGCTTCTGCACAGCGGTCTTCGGTCTGCTTGTCCCAGATAGATGCCTGTACCTCTCCGACGTGCGCTTTTTCTAACAGCAGCATGCAAAGACGACTTTGGCCAATGCCGCCACCGATGGTAAAGGGCAGGTCGCCGTCAATGAGCATCTTGTGGAACGGCAGCTCAAGGCGGTCTTCACATCCAGCGATTGCCAGCTGCGACTTAAGCGCCTCGGCGTCAACGCGAATGCCCATGCTGCTAATCTCAATCGCAGAGTCCAGGGTCTCATCCCAGAACAACAGGTCACCATTGAGTGACCAGTCGTCGTAGTCGGGAGACCTGAAGTCGTGAGGCTGTCCGGAGTTTAGAGCGCCGCCAATACCCACGATAAAGGTGGTTGGATGCTCGCGAACAAACAGATTTTCTCGCTGTTTAGGCGTTTGAGTGGGGTAGAGGTCTTCCAGCTCCTGCGAGGTCACAAAGGTAACGTCACGGCTGAGCTGCGTGTTGAGCTGTGGATAGTGCCACTTGAGCTCGTCGAGTGTGCCACAGATTGCCTCAACAATGCGACAAACAGCGTCTTCCAGCGTATCGGTATTGCGCTCGTCCTGCGTGATAATGCGCTCCCAGTCCCACTGGTCCACGTAAATGGAGTGCAGGTTATCGGGCTGTTCGTCGCGGCGGATAGCGTTCATGTCACAGACCAGGCCGCGGCCGATGGCAAAGTTGTAGCGCCAGAGTGCATAACGCTTCCACTTAGCAAGCGACTGAACTACCTCGGCGTTCTTGCCAACGTTTGGCAGGTCAAAGGCAACCGGATGCTCGACGCCATTGAGGTTGTCATTCATGCCGGTAAGCGGGTCAACAATCAGCGGAGCAGTGACGCGCGACAGCTTCAGCGCAGCGCACAATTTGGTTAGAAATACGTTTTTGACCTGCTCAATTGCCTTCTGTGTATCGTAGAGCGAAAGGCTTGAACGGTAGCCCTGGGGAATCTTGGTCATGTGGCTCCTTGCAAAAGAACGCTAAAAATTTGATTGCGCTGATTTTGCCTTCTTTCCATAACCCTTTGGCGAGAAACCCGTGTGATTTAACCGTTTTGTCAAAATAAGACTGGTGCAGGTCTACTGCAATAGCAAAATCATGCAGGTTATTGTGGGGTTGCGACTTCAAACATTGCATCTCAAAAAATTTTAGAAAATTTGTATATCCCACCCAAAGAGGGGAATATAGATACTAAATAGTAATCATTACTATTTAGTAGGAACCAGATAGAAAGGTTTTAACTATGCTAAACGATAAGCTCAACGTTCTTCTCGCTAACTACGCTGTTGAGGCTCACAAGATTCATAACTTCCATTGGTATGTCAGCGGCCCTTCTTTCTACAACGTGCACACTGACCTCGACGAGGTTTACGGTGCAATGTATGACCAGCTTGACGAGGTTGCCGAGCTCATCCTGATGAACGACGGCTCTCCACTGGGCTCTATGGATTCCTTCCTCAAGAACGCAACTCTTTCCGAGGCTGCAGAGGGATTCAAGAATCCTCAGGAGATTTACCAGGCTATTCTTGCCGACTACGAGGCAATTCGTGCCTTCGCAGCAGAGATTAAGAAGGATGCAGATGCTGAAGACAACTTCCTTGTTTCCGCAGCAATGGACGAGCACATTGCTCTCCTTTCCAAGACTATTTGGATGATTAAGCAGTCCAACAAGTAAGTTTGGTAAATACCCAGTCGGTTCAGACGACCGGCTAAGCCTTGTGTTTCTTTCTTTCCTATATGAACTGAAAATGCCGTTGGGTTTCCGACGGCATTTTTTGTGACTACCCACTCCACTATCACATTATCATTTCTGCGCCCGCACATATCTCTAAGCATGAAGGTAACAGACTACTGCGATGCTACCTATCTGACCTAAAATCAGTGTAAAAGAAGGCTGCTATAAACGATTTTTTGATTGGGCGAATTAGATGATTCCTTCGTAGCGGCAATAGACTTAGTGTCCACTATGTTGGACACCTAAAATCTTATGAGTATCTAGATTTGTTGCAACAGAGAAAGGAGTTGTAATGGGTCTTGATGCATTTGTTCGTTGCAGGTGTTTTGAAGAGGGAAAACTTAAACCTGGCCCAATTCCCTTTGAAGATCTTTACATTGATGATGAAGAATTTATCTGTTCAAAGTTTTTAGATCAAAAGCGTAAAGAGCTTAGCTCTGAACAATTTGAGAAACTCTATGGAGACCTAGAGCGTGATTTTGTTGATTGGACATATAATGCCTGCGAGCATGAAGATGGTGAAATTTGTTCCGAAAGAGTTGGTAATTTTTGCGGCTTGTTAAGCATTGGTGCAGTTTTAAGTTCAGATGAGGGAGAGTCAAAGTATCCGTTATTAAATACTATGCTTCCTGATGGCAATGGAGGTGTTTATCCAGTTGAAAAAGCGCAGCCTACTCTTGATGAACTTGATAGATTCATAGAAGAGCATTCAAAGATCCCGGGATATCAGCTCATTGATAAGGAGACGAATAAAGCTCTTATCTCCTGTGCGGTGGATGACGGTTTTTGTCTTTACAGTGACAAATATATTGATTATGGATTCGCAGAAGACACAATGTATTTCCATCAACTTAAGCCTTCACGTATATTTTACGCTGACCATTTTTGCCAGATTCCAGCTGATGATTTTGAGCAGACGCATAAGGTGGTTGTTTTTTGCGATGAACCAAATAACAGTGCGTCAAACTTTAAAATAACTTTGCCAGGTCCAATTGATAGTGAATTAGACAATTCTGTTTTAAGAAGCTTTACTGTTCAAAAGGCAACTTTAGACTTCAAAGAAACCGGTCATTTTTGGAGGCTAAATAAAATTAGGAATCTCCTTGTAGCATCCATAGAAACAAAACATCCTATTTGTTGGTGCTAAAAACATATGGGCTGCGCTATCTGATTGTGGTCTGATATCGTGTTGTCCAAAAAAGAGGGCCACCACCAGGCAGCCCTCTTCGTGTTTGCTCTGGCGAGAAGAACGTCACGCTTGAGCGATTTTTTCGCCAAATGCTGGTTTTCTCGCCAGATGTTGATCTTAGTAGGTGGGGTTCTCTACCTCAACCTTGTCGACCTCCTGGAAAGGAGCAAGGGTTGAGACCATAACGATGGGCTCGTCATAAGGGTTGTTGACGTAGTGGACCTCGCCGGGCTCAATGTGGATGAAGTCGCCAGCCGAGAGGGTGTGGACCTCACCGTCAACCACAATGTCCACCTTGCCCTGGAGGATGTGGAAGTTCTCCTCCATAATGTTGTGGTAGTGAGCCTGGAAATCCTGGCCTGGCTGGAACTGGACCATGGCGTAGTTCATGCGAGGGCCCTTCATCAGGTACTTAGGGCCGTGATCTCCGCACCTATACTCAAAATCGTTCTCGTTGACAATAAACATCTTGCTTTCCTTTCAGGCGCAACTTGTAATGCGACCAAACATTCTTTTTGCGTGCCACGCGTATCCGCGGCGCAGCGGAGTCCCGGTGCTTACAGACCAGGCGCCCTCCACATGCTCTTGACCTTGTCCTCTTCTGCTAGCTCAAGCTGACTCTTGTAAACATCCTTCCACTGGACATAGAGCTGGTCGTAAACAGCTTTGTTGTCTGGGTTGGAGGAGAATATCTTATCCCATTTAACAACGCGCTTTGCGCCCTCGGAGATACTTGGGTAGATGCCTACGCCGTATCCCGCAAGAACAGCGGCGCCCAGAGCAGTTGCCTCTTTGACCTCTGGAATGCGAACGTTCTTGCCGGTAACGTCGGCAACAATCTGTGCCCACAGAGGGCTCTTGGAAGCGCCGCCTGCAAAGATGAGCTCGTCTGGCTCATTGCCGGTAGCCTCTTTGACCAGGTCAATATGGCCATGGACGAGAAGGGCGGTGTTCTCCAAAATCGCGCGATAGAAGGTGTACTTATTGAAACGCTCTGGATCAAGCTCAAAGTTGGTGAACGTTGGGCTTGCGTGGGTCCAGTGGATGTAGTTCATAACGTCACTGAAGCAGCAAAGCATACCGTGGCTACCTGCAGGAATCTCTGCAGCGTGCTCGTTCATGACGTCGTACACATCAATGCCGCGCTCTTTTGCCTCGTCCTTTTCTGCCTGGCAGAAGCCGTCACGATACCAACGCATAACCAGACCAGGCTTGAATGCCAGAGCCTCGTACTGCCAAATCTGTGGAATAGCATGGCAGTTTACGCGTACGCGATAGTCTGGGTCTGGAGTGCTCTTATCGGTGTTGAACTCGTACTGCCAGAAGCTGCCGCCAAAAACACCAGCCTGACCAGGCTCGAAACCCGCATCATCGCTGAGATGGGCTGCCAGATTGTTAAGACTTACGACTGCGAGGACTTCG
>USKU01000089.1 GCA_900555335.1 uncultured Atopobium sp.
GGTAAAGAGTGCTGCATTGTTCTTCGTCCAGAGTCTGCACGCCTTGCTGATGAGGGAACGCTTGCCTGCGAGGTAGTGCTTTCTCGCTTCATGGGCCACTACCAGAACTACCACGTTATGGTTGGAGACACCCTCATTAAGATTACGGACTTCAACCCTCGTACACACAAGATTTACAACGTTGGCGACCACGCCTTTGTTGACTTTACCAAGGACGAGGTCCACGTTCTGTAAGTGTTTGAGTTAAAGCAGTAACGTATGGCGAGAAGATCAGTTGGTCTTCTCGCCATTTTTTGTTAGATGGTTGATTTGAGCCAGTTTAGTTTGCAGGTGAGTAGCTTGTGATCGGGCTCAAGCGAGGGGTCCTTGATTCTTTTAAGGAGCATCTTGCAAGCGGCGTAGCCCTCTTCATAGACAGGCTCGACAATGGTCGAGATGCTTTTAACGGGCAGGTCAGTCCAATCAGTGTTATTGAATCCCAACAGGCCAACTTGCTTTGGAATTACTGTCTCGTAGGATTGCAAGGCATTATAAACACTTTTAAGAGCCCATTGATTTGGCACAAATACCAGTGTTTTCTTTGACGGAAGAATGTGATTATTGAGCCATTGCGTGACGTCAGAGATAGACAGCGTGCTTTGCTCCATGGTGAGACGCTCATGAGGTTTATTTAAGGCTTCTAAAGCATCAGTGAAGCCAGATTCTCGTTCAATTCTGGTACGACCTTTTGGCTCTCCACCAATGATTAAAAAGTTTTCGTATCCGCGTTCAACACAATGCGTCGCTGCTGAATAAACGCCGTCGTAGAGGTTACTTTTTATCCAGGAAGTATTAAGAGCAAGAAGGTCGCAGTCAAAATAAACAACGGGTTTTCCAACTTTAGCAATTCGTCTATCTACCGCTCTGAACTGATTGGTGGGCTGGATAAGCATGCCATCCGCTCCAATTGAAAGCATTTTCTCAACCCAGTCAGCTTCAAGCGTGGGATCAAAACGAGAATTGCAAATAATTGTCTGATAGCCAGCCTCTAGAGCTGCGTCTTCAATGCCGTTAGTCATTTGAGCTGCCCAGGCATTAGTATTGTCCAAGATGAGAACAGCAATAATTCCAGAGCTCTTCTTAACCATGGCTTGAGCTTGAGCGCTTGGAATATATCCCGTATTTTCGATTGCTTTTTTGATACGTTGCTTAGTTGCTTCGGACATCTTTTCAAAGTGTCCGTTAAGGTAATTTGAAACGGTGGCAATAGAAACATTTGCTAATTTTGCAAGGTCAATGATAGTGGTCTTAGACATTGGCACTCATTTCACCGAAATTTTTACAATGTACTTGCAAAATACCAACGTTAGTGAGTGTGCTGGATTCTACGTTGGTTAAACGTTTAACAAAATTCATCATAACACAAGGTAGATTAGACGTTTACCGAAATCCTCTTTTAAAAAAGATTGAAACAATGCAAAGTATGAGTTGGAAACGTACGTCGTCAAAAGACGTGCTCGTGCGCCCCGCATAGGGGCTCACAACTTACTTTGCGAGAGGACATAACCATGAACGTCGTTGCTGTATGCGCTTGCACGGTTGGAATTGCTCACACATGGATGGCGAAAGAGGCCATTGAGAAAGAATGTGAGCGTCGCGGCTATGAATTCAAGGTAGAGGCTCAGGGCGGTTACGGTATTGAGAACGAGCTTGAGCAGGACGAAGTTGATGCTGCCGACGTTGTTCTTCTCGCCATTGCAATTGGCATCGAAGGCGACGAGCGTTTTGACGAGAAACGCGATGAGGGTCGTGTTCTAACGTTGGATCCTTCGCTGGCTATTGCAGATCCAGCAAAGGTTATTGATCAGGTAGTTGCGCTGGCTGAGTAGCAAGCGCGTAAGTGATAACGCAAGGAAGAAGAGAGGAGAAACCCATGGCAGAGGAAAAGAATCCCTCAGTTTTGGGCAAGGTCGGAAAAGACCTTCTAAAGGCGTTTAACACTGGTGTTTCGTACTTTATTCCTATTGTCGTAGTTGGCGGAGTCTTCTTGGCCTTCTCGCTGGCTACAGGAACTGCAGGAAAAGACGGTATTGAAGTCACCAATCCTTTGATGCAGAGTCTCAACCTTATTGGTATGGCTGGCATCAAGATGATGATTCCTGTCCTTGCTGCTTACATTGCCTATTCTTTGGGCGGAAAGCCTGCTCTGGCGCCTGGTTTTGTCCTTGGTTACCTGGCAAGCAATCCTGTTCCTGTAGGTGAGGTCCAGGTTTCTACTGGCTTCTTGGGCGCAATGGTCCTCGGCGTTGCCGCTGGTTACCTTGTTCAGTGGATGAAGAGCTGGAAGGTCAATAACACCATCCGTACCATCATGCCAATTCTGATTATCCCAAGTTTGTCTTCACTGGCTCTTGGCATGCTCTACATCTACGTTTTGGCAGCTCCACTTGGCGCGTTCATGGACTGGCTGACCAGCCTGCTTTCAAGCCTTCAGGGTGGTTCTGCAGTTGTACTCGGCATCGTAATTGGCCTCATGACCGCATTTGATATGGGCGGCCCAGTTAACAAGACTGCTTCTACCTTCACCATGGCGCTTATGACCGCAGGTGTTTATGGTCCTAACGGCGCATTCCGTGTTGCAGTTGCTATTCCTCCACTGGTCTGCGGTGTTGCATCTCTTATTGCTCGCAGCAAGTTTGACGACACTGATAGGCAGATGGGTATCTCTGCTGTCTTCATGGGACTCATTGGTATTACCGAAGGCGCAATTCCATTCGCTGTTAAAGATCTTGCACACACCCTTCCTGCAATCATGATTGGTTCTGCAGTTGGTGCTGGTCTTGCTGCTTGGCACGGTATTGAGTGCTTTGTTCCTCACGGTGGCATGATTGTTGCTGCAGCTACAAACAACATTGCCCTCTACACCCTTGATATGGCAATTGGCGTTGCAGTAGGTGTTGCAATCCTTGTTCTCACCAAGCCAAAGCTTGAGGACAACAAGTAATACAGAGCGAGATACGCATGTACCTTTTGGTCTTAGACCTTAAAAATTGAAGTTAAAAGGAGAGGGGCGTAGGGATTCAACCCCCACGCCCTTCTTATTACCAAGAAACACTCTTGGGAAGGGGTAATTATGGAAAAGCTACCAATCAAAAAAGCTGTTGAAGGGTTGCTTAAACTTCAAGACACAGGAAAGTCCGCCACGCTGTTAGGAATTGGACCAATGTCGCCCAACCTGCTCCAGGCAGCTTTTGAACTTGGTAGGGACTGCGATTTTCCTCTGATGTTTATTGCATCTCGAAACCAGGTTGATCTTGATGAACTTGGTGGAGGATACGTAAATTCTTGGGATCAGAAGCGTTTCTCGGATGATATTGCTGAAGCAGCTCAGAAGGTTGGCTTTGACGGTCTGTATTACCTCTGCCGCGACCACGGCGGTCCTTGGCAGCGTGACGAGGAGCGCAACGCTCACCTTCCAGAAGATGAGGCTATGGAGCTTGCCAAGAAGTCTTATCTTGCCGACATGCTTAACGGCTTTGACCTGCTGATGATTGACCCAACTAAGGATCCTTTTGAGATTGGCAAGGTTATTCCGCTTGATGTAGTTCTTCGTCGTACGGTTGATTTGATTGAGTGGTGCGAGAAGGAACGTGTTTCTCGCGGTCTTCCTGAGATTGGCTATGAGGTTGGTACCGAGGAAACAAACGGTGGTTTGACCTCTACCGACAAGTATCACACCTTTATTGAGCAGCTTAAGAGCGAGTTGACTGCTAAGGGTCTGCCTATGCCAACCTTTATTGTTGGACAGACGGGAACGCTTACCCGCCTTACTGAGCAGGTTGGCCACTACGATTTTGAGGCTGCCATTAGCCTTGCTGAGATGGCCAAGAGCTACGGTGTTGGTCTTAAGGAGCACAACGCAGACTACCTTGATGACGTGACGCTGCTTGAGCACACTCCTGCAAATGTAACCGCTTCAAACGTAGCTCCACAGTACGGAACAGAGGAGACTCGCGCATATTTGAAGCTTTGCGATGTAGAGGATCTTCTGGTTAAAGAAGGTCTCCTGAAGGCAGACGAGGTCTCCGGCTTGAGAAACACCCTGTTGGTCAAGGCAATTGAGACTGAGCGTTGGCGCAAGTGGATGGTGGGCGACCAGGTCAATCTGACTGTTGAGCAGATTCTTGCTGATCACAAACTGTCTCTGGATATTCTTGATATTTCTGGTCATTATGCATTCAATGACGACGAGGTCAAAGCCGCAACCGAGCACCTGTACAAGAACCTTGCTGAGTTCAATATTGATGGACAGCGTTTTGTTGTTGACCACATCAAACGTCCTCTTCGTCAGTATGTTGAGTGCTATAGGCTTGAGGGAGTTACTACGCGTATCCGTGAGGCACTGGCAGAGTAAACGCTCGTGCTTTCAGACACGGCGTTTTGCCGGTGTAACGCCGTTGCTGTCCAATTTTGGACAGATAGCTGACAAACCTAAGAGGTCGAAGGCTTTTTGCTTT
>USKU01000090.1 GCA_900555335.1 uncultured Atopobium sp.
TACCAAAGGGTTCAAGTTCTCTACCTATGCTACCTGGTGGATTCGTCAGGCAATTACTCGCGCTATTGCGGATCAGGCGCGTACTATTCGTATTCCTGTTCATATGGTTGAGACTATCAACAAGCTTATTCGTGTTCAGCGTCAACTTCTGCAAGACCTTGGTCGAGATCCAACTCCAGAAGAGATTGGCGCAGAGATGGGTATGTCTCCTGATCGAGTTCGTGAGATTCAGAAGATTAGCCAGGAGCCAGTTTCTCTCGAGACACCAATTGGTGAAGAAGAGGACTCTCAGCTTGGAGACTTTATTGAGGACTCCTCTGCAGTTGCTCCACCAGATGCAGCTTCTGATTCTATGCTTCGCGAGCAGCTTGAGCAGGTTCTTGATGGTCTTGCTGACCGTGAGCGTAAGGTTATTAAGTTCCGCTTTGGTCTTGAGGACGGACATCCTCGCACTCTTGAAGAAGTAGGCAAGGAGTTTGGCGTTACGCGCGAGCGTATCCGTCAGATTGAGTCTAAGACCCTAGCTAAGCTCCGTCATCCTTCTAGGTCCGGTCGTCTTAAGGACTATATGGAGGAGTAGCTTCTCTTTAAGTTCTAGGAAAATCATGCAGACTTTTTTGGGATAAATTTTTTCCAAATAATGCTTGCATGGATTTGAATGACTCTCTATACTTAAACACCGCTGAGAAGCACACATATTCCCCGATGGCGCAGCGGTAGCGCAGCTGACTGTTAATCAGCGTGTCGCAGGTTCAAATCCTGCTCGGGGAGCCAGAATTTTCAAGACCAGGCAATGCCTGGTCTTTTTTGTTCAAAGAACCGTTCTGCTTCTCTCGCATTAACAGCAAATTTTTATTCACAGATTTGAAGATGACGATCTTCTCGACAATTTGGTCATTTGACCGGTTTTTCTTTATTTATCCTCAAAAACTTCAAAATTGACACCGTAAAAGGTACAAAACATAACGCTTACGGTATTTCTGCAACCGTTGAGCGACATCTCACAAAGAGCTGTGATGAGATTTGTTAACGTACTCATTAAGGTCAGTGTTATGCAAAAGGCATAACAAATGAGAAAGGTCACTACTATGGATGTGTCTCGTCGCAGTTTTCTAAAGTTCTGTGGTCTTGGCGTTCTGAGCGTTGGTGGATCTAGCGTTCTTGCAGCTTGCGCACCTGGTGAGAAAAAAGAGGAAGGTGCAAAGGATGCAAAGGTAGAGAACAAGGATAAGCCTGTTGTCTTCTTTAACCGCCAGCCTTCCAACAGCTCCACTGGTGAGCTTGACACCAACACCCTTAACTTCAACAAGGACACCTATTACGTCGGTTTCGACGCAGTTCAGGGTGCAGAGCTTCAGGGCCAGATGGTTCTGGACTACGTAAAGGCCCACGCAGCTGAGCTTGATCGCAACAAGGACGGCATTATTGGTTACGTTCTTGCTATTGGTGACATTGGTCACAATGACTCTATTGCTCGTACTCGTGGTGTCCGTAAGGCACTTGGTACTGGCATTGAGAAGGACGGCAAGATTATTTCCGATCCAGTAGGCACCAACACCGACGGCTCCGCTTCTGTTGTTCAGGACGGTAAGCTTGAGGTCGGCGGCAAGACCTACACCATTCGTGAGCTTGCTTCTCAGGAGATGAAGAACACTGCTGGTGCAACTTGGGATGCAGCAACCGCTGGTAACGCAATTGCAGCATGGTCTTCTTCCTTCGGCGATCAGATTGATGTTGTTGTTTCCAACAACGACGGTATGGGCATGTCCATCTTCAATGCATGGTCAAAGGCTCAGAAGGTCCCAACCTTTGGTTACGACGCTAACTCTGACGCTGTTGCAGCTATTGCTGACGGCTATGCAGGCACCATTTCCCAGCACCCAGATGTTCAGGCTTACCTGACTCTCCGTCTGCTCCGCAACGCTCTTGACGGCGCTGATATCAACACCGGCATTGAGTCCGCAGACGATGCTGGCAACAAGATTGACTCCAAGGACTACAAGTATGTTGCAGAGCAGCGTTCTTACTACGCTCTCAACCTTGCAGTTACCGCTGAGAACTACAAGGATAACCTTGACGCAACCACTACTTATCCAGAGGCTTCTAAGCAGCTGAGCGCAGACAAGCACCCAGAGAAGAAGGTTTGGCTCAACACCTACAACTCTGGCGATAACTTCCTTGGCTCAACCTATGTTCCACTGCTCAAGAAGTACGCTCCACTGCTCAACCTCAACGTTGAGTTCATCGCAGGCGATGGCCAGACTGAGTCCAACATTACCAACCGTCTTGGCAACCCTGACGAGTACGATGCATTTGCATTCAACATGGTTAAGACCGACAACGGTTCTTCCTATACCCAGCTGCTTAAGTAATTAAGTAGTCGATAGCACGAAACAATACCGGAGGGGAGACACCTGCTCTCCTCCGGTGTTCTCGCGAATAAGCGTAATAACTTAGCGAGATAAGGGGTGATTACATGGCAGATACAGAAAACGATATCGTTCTAACAATTGATGGAATGAGCAAGTCCTTTGGACGCAACCGTGTTCTAGATCACATTTCAATGAACGTACGCCGTGGAACCGTTATGGGTCTTATGGGAGAGAACGGCGCAGGCAAATCTACCATGATGAAGTGCCTGTTTGGTACGTATCAAAAAGATGAAGGCAAGATATTTCTTGATGGCAAAGAGGTCAGTTTCTCTGGACCAAAAGACGCTCTTGAGAATGGCGTTGCAATGGTTCACCAGGAACTTAACCAGTGCCTGGATAGAAATGTTGTAGATAACTTGTTCCTTGGCCGCTATCCCGTTAATGCAATGGGTGTGGTTGACGAGGGACGTATGAAAAAAGAAGCAAACGAGCTCTTTAGGCGTCTTGGTATGACCGTAGACCTGACACAGCCTATGAAGAACATGTCAGTATCTCAGCGTCAGATGGTCGAGATTGCTAAGGCAATTTCCTACAACGCTAAGATTATTGTTCTTGATGAGCCTACTTCTTCACTTATGACCCAAGAGGTCGAGAAACTCTTTGAGATGATTCACATGCTCAAAGAGCAGGGAATTTCTTTGGTCTACATCTCTCACAAGATGGATGAAATTTTTGAGATTTGCGACGACATTTCAGTTCTTCGTGACGGTAAGCTTGTTATGACCAAGCGCTCAAATGAAACCAACATGAATGAGCTTATCTCGGCAATGGTCGGCCGCTCACTTGAGAACCGTTTCCCAGATGTTACAAACACACCTGGTAAGACGTATCTTTCTATTCAGCACCTTTCAACTAAATATGAGCCATACCTTCAGGATGTCACCTTTGACGTAAAGAAGGGCGAGATCTTTGGTCTGTATGGTCTTGTCGGCGCTGGTAGAACAGAGCTTTTGGAAACAATCTTTGGTGTAAGAACCAGAGCTGCCGGTCGTGTCTACGTTAACGAACACCTTATGAACTTCTCGACAGCTGCAGAGGCAATGGATCACGGTTTTGCCATGATTACCGAGGAGCGCAAGGCAAACGGCCTGTTCCTTAAGGGCGACCTAACGTTTAACACAACCATTGCAAATCTAAACCAGTACAAAGCTGGTCCAATTCTTTCTGATCCTAAGATGACTAAGGCTACTGTCAATGAGCTCAAGGTTATGAACACCAAGGCTCAGGGTCCATCAGACTTGATTTCAAGCCTTTCTGGCGGCAACCAGCAGAAGGTCATTTTTGGTAAATGGCTCGAGCGCTATCCTCAGGTATTTTTGATGGACGAGCCTACTCGTGGTATTGACGTCGGCGCTAAATATGAGATTTACCAGCTCATTATTGATATGGCAAAGAGTGGTACCACTATTATCGTTGTCTCTTCGGAAATGCCAGAGATTCTGGGAATTACCAACCGTATTGGCGTTATGTCCAACGGTAGACTTTCGGGCATTGTTAACACCAACGAGACTAATCAAGAAGAACTCCTGCGCCTCAGCGCAAAGTACCTGTAGGAGAGGATGATACATATGCCAAAAACAGGTGGATCTGTTCTGACGGCCGAGCAGGAAAAAGAGCTGCTAAAGCCTATTGATCAGAAGATTGGTTCCATTCAGGCTCAAATTGACGAGCTGCGCGCAAATGGTACCAACAAGGTAATTTCAACTCTAAGCGCTATTGAGTCCACAAAGCGCGATAAGTCTATCTCTGCTGAAGAGCGCAACGCGC
>USKU01000091.1 GCA_900555335.1 uncultured Atopobium sp.
CACGTACGATGCCACACCGATGGCTCCTACAAATGCAACAGCAACGTTAAACACGCGCTTACGCAGGAGTGAAAGAGCTGCGGTAGAAATAAGTGTTAGCAAAAGACCAGATAAAAATACAGGACCTGCTACATCATTAAGACTAAACGATAGATCCTTTGCATTGCTGGCCACCAGCTCAAGTGGAGCGACAACCAAGATGGTAAAAACCGTGAAGAATGAAACTAGAAATGCTACACCAACGCGGCCTTTGGGCTTGAGGGTGCCCTCTTTTTGCTCTTTAAGGCGTATAGCTTCTGCCGCGAGGATTTCCTTCATCTGAGCGTTTGCAGCCTCAGCACCCTTGGTGTCTACCTTGTGCACAGCGCCTTCAACGATCTTGTTTGCGTTCTCGTCAATCTTAAGCAGACGGAACAGTACCTTACGAGAGCGTCTAAACGCCACACCCAGCACAGCAGAGAGTGCAACCACAACTGCTGCCAGTGCCTGAATGGTGTAGGTCATAACCGATGGGTCAACATAGGCCTGAGCTGTTGCAGGCAGAAGTGCCCACCAGACTAGAGTCAACACAAGCGTGTAGAGTAAGCCATGGATGATGAGCAGAATTTTATTGGCTGACGATGTGGTCATGGTCAACGAAACCCCTTGTTTAAGTGAAATAGATTTAACAGAGCCTATTTTATCTTTTTCTCAAAAAAGAAGCTCGTAACAAGATAGTAGTTACGAGCTTCTGATTTTAGATCTAAGGCTAACTAATCTGCAAAGTATTTGTTCCTAGATAGTAATCGCCCATTACCTTGCAAAGCGTGCGTGAAATATCTCGGGAAATATAAGAATTTGAAGCACTGTTTGCAATAGCCTGAGCAAACGTAATAAGCTCAAACCTAAAGCCCTCACCATCAAGTTGATAGAAGTAGCGCTTATTGTCTGCAGGATTTTCGTAGCGGATTTCAAAGTAATCTGTTTTCCACCAAGGCGCTGGTACATAGACATAAGCGTCAGTACCAGAAATAACCAACTCGCCCTCAGATTTAACACCGGTTGCTACTTTCATAGAAGCTACCGCACTTGGATAGACAAAATCTATCTTGGTAAATTCACCCTCGTGGACAAAGCCCTTCTCGCCACGGGTAATGATTTGTGAAGACGTATAGTCGGTGCCAAGAATTTGGAAGATGGGGAGAAGAGCGATGGGACCCCATTCGCCCATGCCACCCCAGTTGGCGCCAGTAATTGAATCATCAGTTTTGTTGTAACGAAGAGAAGTGCAGGTTGCATCAACTGAGACAACCTTGCCAATTTTTCCACCTTTAACCAAAAGAACAAGTCGATGAAAGGCGGTTGAATAGGCTGTTTTAATAGCATCTTGGAGCACCAGACCATGCTCTTGCGCATAAGCTACCAGAGAATCGCCAGCTTCTGGCGTAAGAGCAAAGGGGGATTCACATAGAACGTGCTTTCCCGCCTCAAGTGCTTGTCTGATTTGTTTCTCGTGAAGTGATGGATCTGAGGCTATGACAATAGCGTCAACTTTTTGCAAAAGCTCAGAAACATCAGAGGTTACAACAGGTAACTCAGCCAGCTCAGGAGTAAGTATAGTGGTGTCAGGGGTAGCAATGCCCTCAATCTCCATGCCATTTACAAAGCGAGCTTGTCTTCTGTATTTATCAAGCCAAGAAGCGTCACCAATAAGGCCAACAGAAAGCTTGCGCTCTTCACTGCGAAGCTCCGTGCTTGAAATGCCTTTTGTTCGGTCAAGATACACGACTTTACAGTAGTCAGAAAGGTAGTCAAACTTGCCTTTCCAGTCTGAGCCGATGGCAAAAATATCTGCACCATAACGGCGGATATCGTCAATTTTTTGACCTTCGTATTCCTCAACGATAATCTCGTCAGCAAGGCCGGTTTCTCTGACGTTTTCAATTCGTTCAGAGAGGCTTTGCTTTACGTTGATTTTACCGCGAGCCATATCGTAGGCTTCAGCGGTAACGCCTACGATAAGATAGTCGCCCAGGTCTTTGGCGCGCTTGAGTAGGTTAGTGTGACCATAGTGAAGCAGGTCAAAGGTGCCATAGGTGATTACCTTTGTCATGGTTACTCCCTAGTGGTTAAAAGACCTCTACGCTGAACGTCATGAATTGCTGCAACAAGAACAGCATTGTCACTTACGTCGTGTGCGCCAATGTGTCCAACACGGAAAGAAGTATCTGCGTTCTCGCCACCATTTGGACAAATCCACATACCGTATTCATCTTTAAGCACTTGGAAAAGCGTTTTTGCAGAGTAGTTGCCTGATGACAGGAAGGTAACTGCATTTGAAGGAGATACAAGACGCATTTCAAACGGAAGGCTCTGAGCGCGCTCGCGGAAATCTTTTGCAAGTGCTGCAATGCGTGCATTTTCAGCATCAACGCCGCCAGTTTTAACAATGTTGCTGAGGCGTTTATGGATTTGAAGAAGCGTTTGCACTGCAGGGGTAAAAGGAGTTTGGCCGCGCTCTCCATTTTGGAGAAGCAGATTAAGGTCAAGATACATGCATGGTGCTTTAATACCAGCAATCTTTTTAGCTGCCTTAGGAGAAAGCACAATCGGAGAAATGCCTGGAGGGCAGGCAAGTGCTTTTTGAGAGCCTGTAATCATGACATCTACGCCCAAAGTTGCCATATCAAACGGGTCTGCTAAGAATGAGCTGACGCAGTCCGCAATCCAGAAAAGATTATTTGCCTTACAGAATGCAGAAATAAGCTCTGCATCATACAAAATGCCCTGGGAAGTCTCGCCAAGATTGACGAGAAATGCGGTGTAGCCCTGATTCTGATAGGGCTCTAAGTCAGCCGCAGTCAAAGGTGAACCGTAGTTGAGCTTGATGACAGTATGAGGAATGTTATGCAGCTCAAGAAGCTGAACAAAACGGTGACCAAAGCTGCCGCCGTCAACTACTAGAGCTTTATCTTCTGCTGAGAGGGTGCCTGCAACAACGGTTTCCATTCCTGCAGTACCAGATCCAGTTACAAAAACAGCACGAGAACCCTCTGGTGCTTTTGCCAGCTCACAGAGCATTTGCTCGTTCTCAAGCATGGTAGTTGAGAACTCTGGAGTCCTAAAGTAGGGGACATCAAGCGCACCAAGAGCACGAACATCGTCTTCTGATTGAACGGGACCAACAGCAAAGTTTAGCATATTTCTCCAATGATTGCTACATTGTTTTATATAAGTATACAACCTGCACTTATATGGTTTCTAGTTGTCACGTTTCTACGCTGTAATGACAAACTAACCGTTACTTTTTTGTCCGCTCTTATAGGCCATGTTAATAAGCTTGGCCACAGGAGCTGGCCAAAACTTCTTGAGCATCTCAAGGTCTTCTTTTTCACGACGGTTATCGTGAATAAGGTGGCTAGTTTCAGAGTCTTCATGAATGCGATGGAGCATGAGTATACGGGTGTCGTACAAGAAATCACCCTCACGCTTACTAATTGCTTCCCATGCTTCCCAATCCAAGTTAGAACCAAATCCAGCCTTGAAAACAGGAGTCTCAAGGTTGGGAAGGATTAGTGTGGTGCTTGGGCAACAAATGGCGCAACCCAGCTCAAGCGCACGACGTTTAGCCCATGACTTGCCTGCATTTTCTGGCTTTGAGAGCGAGTACAAGAGACGACGCTTTACCTTAAGCAGGCGATTCTCAAGAACCTCCTCGCCGTCACGTAGCTCGCCGTAATTGGTGAAATAAATCAGCGGGCGAGAAGAACTGTTGACGCGTTCAAGCATATGCTCTGCATAGGAAGGCTTATAGAGGTCATCCTGGTGCGCAATGGTTACCAAAGGAGTTGTGCAAACGCTGACGGCAAAGTTCCAGTCGCCGGCAATACCTCCCGGTCCAGGATTGACGTACATCTGAATATCGTACTTCTCGCAAAGAGATTGAATCAGTTCATTTGGTGTTGAAGTAGCCAAAAGAATATTCGTAGACAGCGTTTGCTCCTTGAGCGAGAGAATGCACTCTTCTAGATAAG
>USKU01000092.1 GCA_900555335.1 uncultured Atopobium sp.
CTTATGGCATAGGAGCGCTTGAAGATATTGCTGACTCAACCGTGGCAGAATTTAACGCATTAGCCAGACAAGTAGAAACTGAACGAGAGCACACGCGTCAATTTGTTCGATTTTCTCGCATGTCAGACGGCTCTTTTATGTCTGTGTTTCAGCCTAATGCAAACGTAGTACCACTAACCTGCAATTACTTTGTCAAACGGATGAGTACAGAGCGTTTTTTTATTGTTGATCCAGCTCACCATATAGTTAGTTTTTATGCCCCAGAAATGAAGACCTTTGGAACTATTCAGCTTGATGACACTTCTTTAGAAGAACTGCTCTCTAGAACAGACCTTGCAACTGATGAGAAATACGTACAAGCCATGTGGAGGCGCTTCTACGAAGGAGTTGGTCTAGAAGGTCGCGGACCTGCAGAAAGAGGATACGACTTGCGTGCTCATTGGATGCCAAAGCGTGTCTGGCAAGGGCTCCCTGAGCTTACCGCAACCACAAGCGCAGAAGCTGCGCGTAGCCAAGGCGTACCCGCTCGCTATCAGGGGCGAGAAAACAGAAAGGATGTGCATCATATAGAACAAAAACAGGCGTTTAACCAAGAGCTTACCTCTGGGTTGTAAGGTTGCTGCTTAAGACAACTTGTAACAAAAAAGCGCCCAGCAAAGCTGGACGCTTATCAGTTCAAATGAAGTGACTATAACTTAGTCAAGATCGTTGAAGTCACCAGCTGCAGGTGCAGGTGCGGAAACCTGAGTCTGCTGTGCTGCAGGCTGTGCAGCATTCTGGGAACCAGTTGGAGCATTGTTGGTAAGAACAGTCTCTGGGAAGACAGAGTCTGCGTCATCCAGGAAGTGCTGGAGGAGCTTACGGTACTCAGCGCGGAAGTCCTCACGGGACTGCTTGAGGCGATCAATCTCATCAAGCTCAGTCTGCTTCTCTGCAAGAGCCTGACGGATAACCTCACGAGCCTTCTGGTCTGCCTCGTTACGAATACGCTCTGCGTTTGCACGAGCGTCTGCAACAAGCTTATCTGCGCTCTGCTGAGCAACAATGAGGACCTGAGAAATCTGGTGCTCGGATGCAGCAATAGCTGCAGCGTTTGTCTCCTCAACAGAAGGAACGCTTGCGTTCTCCTCAAGGTTTGCAACCTGAGCCTGTGCTGCAGCAAGCTGCTGCTCAGTGCTGGTCAGACGGCCCTTGAGGTCAGCGATCTTTTGAAGCATTGCATCAACCTCAGAAGAGAGCTGCTCAAGAAATGCGTCAACTTCCTCTGGATTGTAGCCGGTCTCAGCAGGAGAGAATGTCTGCTGCTCGATGTCTGCTGGTGTGATTGCCATCTTTGTTCCCTTTCAGTCTGCGAGTAGACGTACCACACATCATAACTACTCAGTTTGTAATTAAAGACAAACTAGTTTTCTATATTAGTATAAGGCCCAGCGTCGAAATGGCCAAACGTTCCACAAGATTAAGCACAAAAAGTGCAACAATCGGTGAGAGGTCAACGCCAGAAATTGGAGGAATTACGTTCCTAAACACACTGAGGTATGGCTCAACAATTTTGCCAATAGCCTCAAGAATGTTTCTAACCGAATCATTTGAAACGGTAATCCAAGAGGACAGGCACCATACCACAATGCAGAAGCTGTAAATCCTCAACAAAGTATAGAGCGAGTTCAAGACATAATACGAAAACACAAAAACCTCCAGTTACCTGGTAATCTCTCCCTCATCAGCAAGCTTATCCAGATCAGACTGAGATAAAGAAATGCCATGAGGAAGTACAGCAAAAACGCGGTCAGCAACTTCTTCAACAGCGCCGTCAAGTCCATAAGAAAGACCAAAACTGAAGTCCAAAATTCTTTTAGCAACCTCGATGTTGGTGTTCTTAAAGATAAGAACAACTGGCTGACCAGTACGAACACGGCGAACTACTGACTGAACATCGTCATAAGAAACAGGACGAAGAACATATGGTGGCAGCTGTCCAGAATAGCTTGTACGGCTCACAGGACGAAGACCAATATCGCCAGGAGTTGGCAGATTTGGGCTTACGGCGTGCTCGTAAGAAGGAGTGTATCCAGAGGGCTCCTGACGAGATGCATACGCAGAAGCACGGGAGCGCATATCCTGCTGAGGATTGTAAGAAGCAGCTGGATTGGTGCTAATTGGCTTACCAGAGCGCGTATAAACAGAAACGCTCTCTGCCTCTGGTCTGGATGGATTGCCCAGTAGCCTATTAGAAGAACCCTGCTGTGCACGGTCATCGTAGGAACGAGGAGAAGCTGCGTCTACCTCGTCATAACCCTCGTCACCGTAATACTCATCGTCGTAGTACTCGTCGTCCTGACCACCACGAAGCTTTGCTCTTAGCGTATCAAGAATGCTCATCATTGTGCCTTTCTGTAACGCACGTAACTTCTTACTACTGTATCAAAAACTTGCAACTATTTTAGTGCCCACTCAACGTATAGGCTGGATCAAACAATACTCGACCCAGGCGAATAGTAGTAGAACCCTCTTCAATGGCATACGTAAAGTCATCACTCATGCCACAAGAAAGAACATCTAGCTTCAAACCAACTTGCGCGCTCAGCTTGTCACGCAATTCTCTAAGTCCTGCAAACGTCCTCTTAGCACGCTCTGGATCATCCTTTGGTGCCATAGTCATCAGACCTACAACAGAAATGTGAGGAAGCTCAACAATCCTTTGGATAGACTCAGACACCTCTTCTGGCGAGAAACCCGATTTTGAGGCTTCAGCGGAGACGTTTACCTCAAGTAGCACAGACTCCTGAGAGTCCTTTGCTTCTGCACGCTTTGAAACCGCCTCTGCAAGATGCTCGGAAGAAATTGAATGAATGTAGCGAACCTTACCAACTACCTGGTTAATCTTGTTCTTCTGAAGATTACCAATCATGTCAAACGTTATTTCAGACGCAAAAGGAGTTTCAGATAAACATGTCAGTTTGTGTGTCAGCTCTTGTGGGCGATTCTCGCCAAAAACCCTATAGCCCGCCTTGTAAGCTGCAAGAACAGCTTCAACAGGAACCGTTTTGGAGACGGCCACAATTTCAATCTCGGAGGCACTTCTGCCAGACTTTTCTGCAGCATCCGCTACAAGCGACTCAATCTGAGCTCTACGAGCCTTTATAAACTCAAGATATTCGTCTGAATCGTACGTCATAGCCATCATCTCTTGCGGTGAATACATCAATATCTTACGTAACGATAAACGCTTCTCTGTAGTGCTAAACGTCTTCTCCGATAGCGCTAAACGTCTTCTACCCTACTTTGACGCCATGTAAGCAACAGCCGCGTGTCTTCCGCACTTGCCGTGCTCTGCTCGGTACGAGAAGAACCTCTCGGTTGTAGAGGCTGTCGAGTCAGTAACCTCTTCAATAGCAGACTCTCGTACACCAGCATCTACCAGAGCAGCTCTGACAGCATATCCAAGATCTAAGTATCTCTCGCCAGATGCGCGGTCTACAACACTGGGGCCAAACTCTTGAGAGAACATCTGAATGAGCTCAAGTGAAACCTCGTAATCAGCACTGCCAATATGCGGGCCAATATAGGCTTTAACCTCGGAAGGCTTGGTGCCAGTTACCTGGCAAAGAGCCTCGGTTGCACGCGCAGAAATGCGAGCAATTGTGCCTTTCCAGCCAGAATGCGCTACCGCAAATCCTCCGGGAGCCACAAGAATTACCGGCACACAATCGGCAAACGCCAACATCACAGGCGTATTTTGAACGGTACACACGATAGCGTCTGCACCAGCTTCTGCCTCAGCTTTAGCCTGTTCAAAATCCTCTGGTGTATCAGAAGTCAGGCAGACAACGTTGCTTCCATGTACCTGATGAGGAATAAGGAGTTGCGAGAAGAACTCTTTTGCCCCAAGAGCCTCTAAGACTAGCTGGCGATTCTTTTGCACCTGTTGCAGATTGTCTCCGCATCTGCTGC
>USKU01000093.1 GCA_900555335.1 uncultured Atopobium sp.
ACTGTCAGCTGTTGGAAATACACTGATGAGTGGGGTGAGTAGTCATGGCAGAAGAGAAGAACACAGACGTCAAAGACCTTTCTGGCGAGAAAACCATCTTGTCCGTAAAGAACCTGGTTAAGCGATTCCCCATAAAAAACGGCGTTTTTGGTCGTTCTAACGCTTCCGTTCATGCTGTTGAGGACGTTTCTTTTGAGCTCAGGCGCAAAGAGACCTTGGCCATTGTTGGCGAGTCTGGCTGCGGAAAGTCTACAACAGGCAAGTGCGTACTGCGTCTCACTGAGCCAACCTCTGGTACGGTTGAGCTTGATGGAGAGGACTTTACCTCGCTTAAGGGAGAAGATCTTAAGCGTGCTCGTCAGAAGATGAAGCTTATCTTCCAGGATCCTTACAGCTCACTGAACCCTCGTATGACGGTCATGGATATCATTGGCGAGCCTATTGATATTGCAGGCACCTATAAGACAAAGGCAGAGCGTGATGCTCGCATTGAAGAGGTTATGGAGGAAGTTGGCCTTAACCTTGAGTTCAAGTACCGCTACCCTCATGAGTTCTCGGGCGGTCAGCGCCAGCGTATTGGTATTGCTCGTGCTATTGTGCTTGAGCCAGAAATTGTTGTCTGTGACGAGCCTGTTTCTGCTTTGGACGTTTCTGTTCAGGCCAAGGTAAT
This sequence comes from uncultured Atopobium sp., assembly GCA_900555335.1. Lineage (GTDB taxonomy): Bacteria > Actinomycetota > Coriobacteriia > Coriobacteriales > Atopobiaceae > Lancefieldella. The sequence goes on from USKU01000093.1 coordinate 671, forward strand.
CAACTTGCTTGAAGAGCTTCAGAAGGACCACGGTCTGGCCTATATCTTTATCAGCCATGACCTTTCCGTTGTTCGCCACATTGCAGATACTGTTATGGTCATGTACCTGGGTCACCAGATGGAGTTTGCTACCAAAGACGCCCTCTTTGAGCGTCCTCTGCACCCATACACTCAGGCACTTTTGGACGTTATTCCTCGTATTCGCCACGAGCGTATCCAGGAAAAGCGCATTCTTCAAGGTGATGTTCCAAGTCCTGCTAACCCACCTTCAGGCTGCGTATTCCACACGCGCTGCCCTAAGGCAATGAAGGTTTGCTCCGAGCGCATTCCTGAGCGCATCGAGGCTGAGCCAGGTCACTTCTGCGCTTGCCACCTGTATGACACGTCACTTACGGATGAAGACCGCACACCACAGGTGGCTCATGCTATTGAGGCGGCTCAGAAGGCCGTAGAAGAAGCGCGCCTTGAGGAGAAGATTTCCGAGTAGCGCATCTTATTGTCGTGTCTTAAAACGGCATACAAACACAAAAATGGCGAGAAGACCAATTGATCTTCTCGCCTTTGTTTTTGGGTGTAGGAAACCTTACTTCTTCTTAACTTTATCGAAGTGAGGGTTAACCAGAACGCTGAGGCCGGTAAACTCTGGCTTCAAGACGTAAGGCATCTGTGGCCAGTCGATAGGCAGGCATGCGTAGTCAGTGTGAGTCATGAGGCTATCTGCCTGACGGGTGAGCTCAAGTACTTTGTCGTTGTTGTTAACGGTAAGGCGAGCCTGGTCAACCAGGTTGTCAAACTCGGTGCTGTTGTAGAAGGAAGACTTCTTTGCGGCACGGTCAGAGCGGAAGTAGGAGCCCATGTGCTCAACACCCTGGAAGGAGAGGGTAGACCAGGTAACAAGAGTGACTTCAAGGTCACCGTTAGTACGTGCGTCGCTCCAAACACCAGAGTCAATAACGCTTACGTTACAGGTAACGCCAATCTTTGACCAAGCATCCTGAAGGGCAACCATGAGGTTCTGATCCTGGCTTCTGACCTGTGCGTTAAGAGTGAGGTTAGAAACACCAGCCTCTGCAAGAAGCTGCTTAGCCTTGTCTACGTTGTACTCAAACTCTGGAGCGGACTCGTTGTAGCCGGTTTCAGAAGATGGAATAAACGACTTAGCAGGCTTTGCAACACCAGAAAGAATGGTGCTACAAATGGTGTCTCTATCAATTGCCATAGAGAGAGCCTGACGAACGCGAACATCTTTGAGGTTCTCGCTCTTAAGGTTCAAGTTTACAAACTGCGTGGATGCAGGTGTGTAGTTGACAATCTCTTTGGAAATAGACTCATCATTTTGGTACTGCTGGATAAGAGACTGAGAAATAAAGACCAGGTCAACATCGTTGTTCTTGTAGTTAAGAATACGAGTGTTAGCGTCGTCAATGTAGACAAATCTGAGCTCATCCAGGCCAGGCTTGCCCTCATGGTAGTCAGCAAATCCCTCAAGAACAACTTCTGTGGTGCTGTCATTAGAGACAAGCTTGAAAGCACCAGTACCAATAAAGTTGGTCTCAGTACCCCATGCCTCACCAGCCTCTTTACAGGCCTTCTCTGGGTAGATAACTGCATAGAACTGAGCCATGATTGCGTTGAAGGTTGAATAAGGCTGTGTCAGTTTGATGTCAAAGTGACGGTCGTCCTTAATAACAATGCCAGAAAGCTCTTCAGTTTTACCAGCAATAATGTCTTTAGCACCCTCGATGTAAGCATAGGAATCAATTGAGGTTGCCTTGGTAGCAGGCAAGAACATACGCGTGAAGGTGTACTTAACGTCAGACGCCTTAAGGGTTTCTCCATTGTGGAATTTGACGCCATCTTTAAGCTCATATGAGTAGGTAAGACCATCATCAGAGACAGTTGGAAGTCCTGTTACCAGGTTTGGCTCAATTTCTTTTGTGTCTGGATTAAGTACCAGCAAAGACTCTGCAACTGCCTCAGATACACCAACAGAACCAGAAGTCTTCTGAGTGTCAAAGGTTACCTTTGGGTTGTTTACACCAAAGCGCAATACCTTTTTCTCTGCGTCTCCGCCAGCTGAACCGCCACAAGCAGAAAGTAGTGAAGCAGAACCGGCGGCAACGGCAGCCGCCAAAGATCCACGTAAAAATGATTTACGGGAAAGGTTATTAAATACGTGCTCTTTCATAGGGCGCCTTCCGTTTGCACCTTCAAAACATGAAGCTTAAATGTAAAGAACTGGCTTTTTAATACCCAAATTAATTGTACGCAATACAGAAAAATGTTTCATTAATGAAAAAACATTGTGGAGGATGGCTTGCTAGAGTGGCACGAAAAGCGCAAAAGCGATAAAGTCAAAGACTCAATAAGGGTCAACCTTTACTGTTATGTTGTTTGAAGAGCTGAGTGTTAAGAGGATTTTGTGGTTATTCCAGATATTGTCAAAGATGCATTTAGTGATGTTCCTAAGCTTCCTGCTTCTGAGCGCCCTCTAATCTGTGTGACTCCTCGCTGGATGCCTGAAGAAAATTTTTCTGATTCTGCTTCTGTAGCACAAATTCAGCTTGACGCCATTCTTGCAGCTGGTGGCATTCCAATCATGATGCCTCTCACAGAAGACCCAGAGGTTATTGCTCAGTTTGTTGAGATGTGTGATGGCTTCTGCCTTACGGGAGGTCACGATGTTGACCCTCGTAATTGGGGAGAAGAACCACGCGACCTTAATCGTTTGTGCCCTATACGAGATGCGCTTGAGTTTGAGCTGGTAAAGCAGGTACTTGCTGCAGATAAACCTTTACTTGCTATTTGCCGTGGCCTTCAGCTTTTAAATGTTGTGCTGGGCGGTACGCTTGCACAAGATCTGCATACCATGGAGCCAGCAGAAAATCATACTTTCTGGACTCATTCAGCAAATCTGTATCATCCAGCTCATGCTGTTCATGTTCAAAAAGACTCTTTGCTATACAACGCCTTGGGCCAGGTAGAGGACATTCAGGCAAATTCATATCACGATGAGGCACTCCGAAAGGTGTCTTCTGAACTTACGGTAGTTGCCTATGCGTCAGAGGGCATTATTGAAGGTGCTGAGGTCAA
>USKU01000094.1 GCA_900555335.1 uncultured Atopobium sp.
GCAGTAGCCGATGAAAGCCCTCTTGATGTTCACAGTCAGTGGGAGTTTTTAAACTGGCTTCGTAGCTGCGGCTTTAATGTTAATCCTCATGCCCGTCGTTGCCTGAGCGCTCAGGAGGTCCACGATTTCTGTGCGCAAGCTCTTGAGCAGCGAGGAGACCTTAACTACGACATTGATGGCGTGGTGGTAAAGGTTGACTCTTTTGCCAGCCAGGAAGCTCTAGGATTTACTTCTCGCGCTCCTCGTTGGGCTATTGCATTTAAGTTCCCACCAGAGGAAAAGCAGACCGTTTTGCGAGAAATTCGTATTCAGGTTGGTCGTACGGGCGTACTCACACCTGTTGCTGAGTTTGATCCCGTTACTGTTGCAGGTTCTACCATTGCACGTGCAACCCTCCACAACCTTGACGAGATACGTCGTAAAAACGTGCGCGAGGGCGATACCATCATTGTCCACAAGGCAGGAGACGTTATTCCAGAGGTTGTGGGGCCAGTCTTGAGCCTTCGACCTGCAAATGCTGTTGAGTTTCAGATGCCAGCTACCTGCCCAAGCTGTGGTAGTCCTGTTATCCAGGAAGAGGGAGAAGTGGCTTTCCGCTGCGTCTCCATTGATTGCCCCGCTCAAGCAGTTGAGCGCTTGATTCACTGGGGAAGCCGAAAGGCTATGGACATTGATGGCCTTGGTGACGAGCTTATTAACCGCATGGTTGAAGAAGGAGTGCTTTCTGACGTAGCTGACTTCTACGATAAGCTTACTGAAGAGGTACTGGCCTGTATGCCTACAGGTCGTGTGTACGATACTGATACTGCAGATCACCTTTCTGGAGATAGTATTCCTGTGGGTCACACTATTGCCAAGAAGGTTATGGCAAAGGTTGAGGAATCAAAGACGCGCGGTCTTGGACGCGTGCTCTTTGGTATTGGCATGAGGCATGTTGGCGCTAACGTTGCAGAGCTTCTTGCCCAGGAGTTTGGCTCTATCCAGGCGCTTGCTACAGCCCCTGTCGAGAAAATCGCTGAAATCCCAGGTATTGGCCCCAAGATTGCAGAATCTGTACACGAGTTCTTCTCGATACCAGAAAATGTTGCCGTTATTGAGCGTCTTCGTCAGGCAGGCGTAGTGCTTGAGGAAGAGAAGCCAGAAAACGAGCTTCCTCAGACACTTGCCGGGCTTACGTTTGTTTTAACGGGAACTCTTGAGCACTTCACACGCGATGAGGCTGGTGCTCAGCTTAAAGCTATGGGAGCAAAGGTTTCTGGCTCTGTATCTAAGAAGACAAGCTTCGTAGTAGCAGGAGAAGCCGCGGGATCTAAGCTTACAAAGGCTGAGAGCTTGGGTGTTCCCGTACTTGATGAGGCTGCGCTCCAGCAAATTCTTGAAACAGGTCAGGCACCTGCATAAATGTGCATGTTCAGTAACAAAGTAGTGATGTATATTACCTTGTTACTATCAGTAAAAAGGAGACGACCAAATGAAACTTATAAAAAACAAGTATGTTTCTCTTGGAATGATGTTTTTGATTTTAGCAATCATCCTGAGTGTGGCATCAAACGTTAATGATCTATTTGTTGGTATGCTCTATGGCATATCCCTAGGAATATTGATTTTAGGATTGCTTTCTACTCAAAATAGTTTGCGTTTATGCAATCGATAATCTATCCAAAAGGAAAAGCTATGGCAGATAAAAACATTCTGGTTCTTTGTTATTCTCGCTGTACTACGTGTAAGAGAGCTCTCAAATGGCTTGATGAGCATGGTGTTTCTTATACTTTGCGTGATATTAAAGAGGAGAATCCAACTGCTGAAGAGCTTGCTGAATGGCACAAACTGAGCGGTCTTTCTATCAGAAAGTTCTTCAATACTTCAGGTATGGTATATCGCGATAATAACATCAAGGAGCAGCTTGATGCGGGTATGAGCGATAGTGACGCCTATAATTTGCTCGCCACCACAGGCATGCTGGTTAAGCGCCCCTTGGTTGTTGCAGGCAATACTATTCTTCTTGGATTTAAAGAGCCTGCATGGGAAGAAGCACTTCTGTAAAATCAACTTTTACGGTATGTGTTTTTATAGCATGCGCTTTTACAGCATGCGCCAGATTGTAGATAAGTGTTAGTAAAAAAGGCAGCTACTCAAGTAGTTGCCTTTTCTCTTACGTGTTTGAATGCTCAACGCATTTGTATTTTGTTGCGAGTTAGTCCTCGTCATCAACCATTTCTACAACGGGCTTACCCATGTAATTGATGCCATCAACCAGCTCTTCCAGAGTAATTCGCTGACCTAAAATAGTTGCCTGAACAAGCTCTTTGTAGAACTCACGAGCTTCATCCATAAGATCAAGAATGCTTTCAGTCTTGATCTCTCCGGTATAAGGTTCTTTCCAAGGCAGACGCTTGAGATTTGCCGTAGGGAAGTCTTCAGTCTTAACAATACGATGAGCCATCGCGGCAACGTAAGAATTGTTTGAAGGACGCATGAACTTTTCGGTTTTATACAAAACGTCAGGAAGCTTAGTAGTGTACTTAGGATCAGTGCGCTCTACAGTGTGGTAGATGCGAGCGTAATCCTGAAGGGCCTTCTCGTACTCACCAACGCCAACATTAAGGCCAAATACCTGAAGCGCTACTTGCGAGAAGAGCGCACCACCAACGTGCTTGGTTGATTCAACTGCTTCAAGCACCTCAGCTGGTGGGAACGTCTCAACGGTAGTGTGGCGCATGTGCCAAAGAAGATATGAATCCAAATCCGTTTCGATAATAGGATGGAGCTCTCTATAGGCATTTTTGAGAGATGGCTCCGCCTCAATCAGTGCATCTTGCTGGGAATATACAAACGGATGGACAATTCTATCCAGCGCGTAGTGCGCTAAGAGGCCAAGCGCAAACGCACGACCAGCGGGCATGTCGCTCTGCGGTAGGCGAGAAACACCATCACGAATGGATAAAAATGCGTCAACAATATGACCTGCATGCATACGACGATGTAGTCTATTGCAGGCAAGCGAGTGGTTTGGCCAGGCAAGATGACGTGCTAGGAAGGGATCAGGACCCTGGTTTCCAAGCAGGAATGCATTGACTTCTGCATCAGTTGCAACAAGCTCTTGCGGTAAATCATGAACCACCTCTGCGCCAAACAGATAGTGGGTTATTAAAGCAGGCATAACACTCCTTGTAGTTTTTCAATATAAGAGTAGCTGAAAAACGCTCATACGCGTTAAAATTTCACCTTTGTGTTACAAAAATTAATGATACTTGGGAACTTACACATGGGTCTACTTGAAATTTTAATGATGGGTGTGGCGCTTGCAACAGATGCGTTCTCTGTCACTATCTCTAACACTTTTGCCTTTGATGACCATAGGTTTTCTCGCCTTATGCGTATGCCTCTTTTCTTTGGTCTCTTTCAGTTTGGCATGCCTCTTGCCGGTTATTTTGTTGGTGGCATTGCAGCAGAGTTGATTGAGAAGTACGCAGGTATTGTCTCGTTGGTTATTCTTGGCTTCATTGGTTCAAACATGCTGTACAGCGGCTATAAGGCGCTCAAAGAAGACGCTTCTGAGGAAGATGAGGAAGAAGCCCAGCAAGGCGCCCAGCAAAGTGCTACAACGCTCTCTTATGGCAAGCTAGTGTTTCAAGCTGTTGCTACGGCAATTGATGCATTTGCTGTTGGGGTAAGTTTTAGGGCACATAGC
>USKU01000095.1 GCA_900555335.1 uncultured Atopobium sp.
TACAAGATACTGCTTGAAGAAAAGTCTTACGTTGAGGTGTGTCAGTGTCTGGATTACCTATTGCAGTCCACCCCAGAGCAAGGACCTGCACTGATTTTCTCGCGAGTTGAAGATCTTTCGGAGGCGCGCCTTAAGTTTGTGCGAAGGCTGTCGCAGAAGCGCAATGTGGTGTTTTCTCTTTACGTGCCCGAAGGACCTGCGGGTTACGCAGCAGAGCAGCAGCTAGAGTTGCTGGGCGACCCGGGATGCGATTGTCGTGTGGATACGGGGCTTGCGCCAGCCGCAAAAAGTCAGGAGCTCAACGATCTTCTCGCCAGGGTGTTCAGGGCCAAGGAGGGCAATGAGGTTACGCCGAGCGGTGCGGTAACGTTTTTGTCGCCGCTGGGTCAGCATGCCGAGGCAGAGTCTATCAGCAGGTATATCTCTCAGTGCGTAGAGTCTGGCAGCAAGAGCTTTGCGGTATACACCTCGGATTCGCAAAGGGTTTGGGACGCGCTCTCGCAAAAGCTTGCAGCTAAGGGAATTGCTGCTCACTATAAGCGTTCGGTGCGTATTCAAGACTCGCTTTCAGGACGTGCGTTTGCTAGCTTGATTGACGCATATGTCACGCTGAGTGAACGCGCAGAGCTCGAGAAAAACATTGACTATCAGGCATCTGATCATCAGATGGGAGATATGTCGTGGTGGCCTCCACGTACGCTTACGGACTATCTGATTTCTCCTATTTCAGGCATAAGTGTTGAGCGCGCGTGGATGCTGGATAAGAGTTGGCGCGGTAATAGAACGCTGTATGCCACTAGAGTACTTGAGACGCTTTCTAAGGCGGCTATGAGCTCGCGTTTGTGCGCAGAGACCATCAAGAGCCTTGAGCTTGGCAGAATTGGCTCTGCTGCTCAGCGCATTATTGAATACCTAGCTACAGAAACATCTGATGAGCAGGCAGAGGTTGTTCAATCTAAAGAGTTGACGCTTCAGTCTCTTCAAAACCAAGAGTCGCTTAAGGTAATGAGCAAGATTGTTTCTTCTGCGCAGGAGCTGCATGAGGCGGGATTAAAGCTCACTCCTCAGACACTCAAATCTTTTATTGACCTCTGTAAAGATCAGTCGGTAATGATGCCTGTTTCTAATGGTATCCAGTCTGACATACAGGTGCTAATAGCTCCTGTAAGCCAAGTTCATTCTTTTGAGCCACATTCATTTGATGCCGTTATTTTCCAGGGCATGGATACATTGAATTTTGGCGTTAAAGCATCTGATGGTGCGCTTCAAGAGTTTGTTCGCCATGCGAGTAAAACGCCTAAGGTGTCAGAGTTTGCACGTTATCAAAGAGATTTCTATACGGCACTTATAACCGCTTCTACCAGTGTTTCATTTGAGAAGGTTGAGCAAAAAGATGTCTTTAATGCAGTAGCTCTCAGTGAGGTTAAAGCATGCTATCCAAAAGACTATGCAAAGAAGACAGGGGTCGCACGCGGAGAAGAAGAGGTGCTGGTAAACCTGTTGCCTCAAGCTACTGACCCAGAACGTGTTGCAGAACTCCCAACAATCGAGTCTGGTGAGATTGACCCTAAACTCAAAAATATTGTGGTACTCCCACGTCATTTGACTAGGGAGACTCTTGAGCAGGAATTACAGGGTCTTATAGAGGTCTCGCGAGAAGGACTACCGCTTCTTTCCGCTTCTCAGATTGAGACGTATCTTGAATGTCCCTACAAATGGTTTACGCAACGTCGCATCAAGATTTCTCAGGTAGACACTGACTTTGCTCCAATGCAGATAGGTACCTTTATCCATCGTGTTTTGGAGCTAACACATGCAACACTTTTAGCTGAAGCACTTGGTTGTGATGTGGCTGATGTTGATTCAGTGGTTGAATCTGCGCTTTTACAAGATATTCCTGGCTCTAGGATTACCTCTGATAACCTGGATCATGCAAAACAGGTGTTAGACAGCTGTTTTGTTCAGGTGTGGGATGAGCAGTTCAACAACATTAACCGAGCATCTTCAAATGAGCTTATTCCGCATAGCATTCAAGAAAGAAAACAGGTTGAGAATATACGAGAAGATCTCAAGGATCTTCTCGAGTTTGAAGCTTCGCACTTTATTGGCTATCAGCCTAGGTTCTTTGAGCTTCGTTTTGGTAGAGAAGAAAATGTTGTCGAGTATGCAGGAGCTCAATTTACTGGCTCGATTGACCGCGTAGATGTAAACGCTCATGGTCAGGCACTTATTATTGACTATAAACACAAGGCCACAAAAGATTTGAAGGCTTATTCAGCAAAGTTAAGTCTAGACAGTGAGCTCTCAAAAGAGATTCTGCCAAGGCATGTACAGTCTGCAATATATGCTCAGATTATGAGAAAACAGCTCACCAAGTACAAGCTTGAGCCAGTTGCTGCAATTTATCTGGGCACCAAAGAGCAAAAAGATAAGCCTTCATTTGCTCTTGCAGGCATGGCAACAGAAGCGGCAACAGAACATATCTGGAATATACATCCAGAAGATAAAAAGCTCAGGGACCAGGCAGTTATGGTTGTGTCTCAAAACTCAGCGGAGTTTGCAGACTACTTGGACGCTTGGGAGAATTTAATTGCTCAGAAGGTTCAAGCCATGCTTTCTGGAGATGTTCGAGCCAATCCTTGCGATAAGGATGCATGTAGGTATTGTCCAGTAAAACTGTGTGACAAGAGGAGGTAAGCTACTATGGCTGACACACGTTATACGCCTGGTCAAGAGAAGACCATCAAGACGCTTGATAAGCCTCTTTTTGTTGCAGCAGGTGCTGGTTCAGGAAAAACTTTTACGCTTACACAGAGAATTGTGTGGGCTTTAAAAGAAGGTTCGGGAGCTGACGGAAAGCCGTACCTGAGTAGTCTTGACCAGGCATTGATTATTACGTTTACCAATGCCGCAGCTACAGAAATTAAAGAGCGCGTTAGAGAAGCTCTAGAAAAAGAAGGTCTTCATAGCGCTGCGTTGCAGGTTGATGATGCGTGGATTAGTACTATCCACGGTATGTGTAGCAGAATCTTAAAGATTCATGCACTTGATTTGGGTCTTGATCCTGAGTTTGAAATCATTAACGACATGACCAGAAATCAGCTGGTCAATATATCTATTGAAGAAGTACTCAGAGAGCTTTCGCAAGATGAAAGCTATGCAGAGTTTCTCTCAACCTATGCAGGGAACAGAGATGCACTGAAGTCTCGTATTGAAACGCTGATTTCGTACGCTCAGTCATCTCCTGTAGGAATGGATGCTATTTCGTTTGTAGGGGATAGCTCTGACCTGGAAGTTCTAAAAGCGGAGCTTGAGAATCTCTGTGGTGCACTTGAAGCGCTAAAGGGTGCAATTGCTGCCACAAAACCAGATGAAGTAGAGCAGTTACAAAGTGTTCAATCTGAGCTTTCAAGTAAATTGCAGCAACACTTGGTTCTCTCGCTCACTGATTTTGACCAGGCGTTTTGGGATACGTTGCAAAAAGCACTCAAGATCGGTCGTTCCTCAAAAGAA
>USKU01000096.1 GCA_900555335.1 uncultured Atopobium sp.
TACACCTACTTCTACAGCACTAACGCTGCAAAGAAGTCTTCCTTCTACAACAACCCAGAGTTTGACAAGCTTCTTGTTGAGGGTCGCTCTGAGTCTAACAAGGATAAGAGAACAGAGGATTACAAGGACGCAGATAACCTGCTCACACGTACAGACTTTGCAACACTTCCTCTGTACTGGCCAAAGAACTCCTTTGTCGCTAAGAAGTACGTCAAGAACGCTAAGGTTGGAAACTTGATTTATCACTTCTTTGATGTTGATATTGATACCTCTAATTCCGATTACACCGTTCCAGAGGACTAAGTAGCAAACTTGCTATAAACTTTAAAGCGGCATCTAAGATTCTTGGATGCCGCTTCATTTTCTTGAGGGGAGAGGAGCTCAGGAGTGAGATCGTTTCTAATCAAACGAATCCTTCAAGCAGTGAGCGTTGTAGTTTGCATTTCTGCTTTAACGTTTTTTGTCTTGAACATTGTCCCAGGTGACCCAGTACGAGTCATGATGGGTGATATGGCTGATGAAGCTACGGTTCAGCAGGTCCGTCACACCATGGGCCTTGATAAGCCAATTCCAGAGCAGTATGCAAACTGGTTTGTAAAAATGCTTGGTGGAGATTTTGGAACTTCTTACACTCAGAAGCGACCTGTCATTGCACTTCTGACTAAGGCTTTGGGAGTTACGCTACGTTTAGCAGTGTTTGCGTATCTTTTCGCCATAGTACTTGGTCTTTTGATGGGTATTCTCGCCGCAGTAAACCATGGAAAATGGCTTGATAGAACACTTATGTCAGCTGCAATCTTTGGTATTTCTGCCCCTTCATTCTGGGTGGCATTAGTACTGCAGATCATTTTTGCTATGACGCTTAAGTGGTTCCCGTTGTCTGGTGTTAAAACGCCATCCGCGTACGTTCTTCCTGTTATTGCGCTGGGCTCTCGTTACGCAGCAAGTATTGCCCGCGTTACCAGGACCAGCATGCTGGACGTATTAAATCAGGACTACATTAGAACCGCTGAAGCTAAGGGCTTAAAGCGCTCCGCTATTGTTTTGAAGCACGCGCTCAGAAATGCTCTTATCCCAATTATTACCATTGCTGGATCTCAGCTGGGAGACATCCTTACTGGTTCCATCATCATTGAGCAGATCTTTAATATGAACGGTATGGGTAAGTTGCTTATTGATGCAATTAATGCTCGTGACCTGCCGTTGATTCAGGGTAGTGTCATGTACGTGGCAATTATCTGCGTTGTGATTTATTTACTTGTTGATATTTTGTACGCAGTAGTTGATCCACGAATTCGTCTTGGAGAGGAGGCATCAGAGTAATGGCTTTGTTTACGAGCGATAAAAATAGCGAGAAGGTCCAAAAGACTGAAGCTGTACTTGAGGATGCCGCCAAGGCTCAAGAAGAGGAACAGGCTACCACGGGAAAAGTTCGTGCTCAGAGCTACTGGCAGGTTAGCTGGAACATTTTTAAGAGGAACAAACTGGGCATGATCTGCTTAGGCATTGTTTTGGCCCTTGCGATTATTGCAATTCTTGCTCCTGTGATTGCTCCTTACAGCTACAAGGATCAAAACCTTGCAATTATGAATCAGAATCCAACGTTTGCACATCTGCTTGGCACCGATGAGTACGGCAGAGATATCCTTTCTCGTATCATCTATGGCTGCCAGATTTCTCTGTCTGTTGGTATTATTTCGCAGGCTATTGCTCTCTTTATTGGCTTTGTTGCGGGAGTTGCAGCCGGATATTATGGCCGTTGGGTTGATGCAGTTGTTTCCTTTATCATTCAGGTTTTCTCCAGCTTCCCATTCTTGCTTTTTGCAATTTTGATTATGTTTGTTATGGGCCCAGGTCTTATTAACCTCTATATTGCACTGGGTCTTCTGATGTGGACAACTACGGCAAGGCTGATTCGAGGCGACGTCATGCGCCTGAAGAATTCTGAATACATTCAGTCTTGTATTTTGTCTGGTGGTAACAGCTTCCGCATCATCATGAAGCATTTGCTTCCTAACTGCATTTCTACGCTGATCGTTGTTTCTACCCTGGGTATTCCAAGTGCAATTCTTTCTGAGGCAACGCTTTCGTTCTTGGGATTGGGCGTTCAGCCACCTGATGCAAGCTGGGGTCAAATGATTGCAGCTTCTCAGCCATTCCTTGAATCACAGCCTATCTACAGTATTGCTCCAGGTATTGTCATCATCATTACGGTTATGTCTTTCAACTTGCTTGGCGACGCCCTTCGCGACGCCCTTGATCCAAAGATGCGTTCTTAGAAAGGAGGTTACGTTTATGGCAGAAAATACAGATGCAACATTTGAGCATGCCATTGAAGGTCCAAATGGACAGGCTGTGAAGTTTTGTAGTCTTGAGGAGCGCAAGCTTGCACAAGAAACCGCTCAAAAAGAGCGAGAAGAGCAGTGCAAGAAGAACGTCCTTCTCGACGTTAATCATCTTGATGTTACGCTTTTCACCGAAGATGGCGCACTTCCTGCAGTAAGTGACCTCTCGTTTATTATGCGTAAAGGCGAGACTCTTGCGGTAGTAGGAGAGTCTGGCTGCGGTAAGTCCATGACGGCATTGTCAGTCATGGGATTGCTTCCTACACCTCCTGCGCAGATTACTGGCGGAGAAATTATTTTTGAGGGAACTGATTTAACGCAGCTTCCTCGTGGTGGCATGCGTGACTTCCGCGGTAATCGCATTGGTATGATTTTCCAGGAGCCCATGACCTCCTTGAATCCTGTCATGAAATCTGGTCTACAGATTCGTGAGGGCATCCTTGTTCATAATCCCAACATGAGCAAACAGGAGGCAGATCAGAAGGCTCTTGATATGATTAAGCTGGTGGGCATTCCTGCACCAGAGAAGATCTTCTCGTCATATCCACATGAGCTTTCTGGCGGTATGCGTCAGCGTGTCATGATTGCTATGGCACTTGCCTGCCAGCCATCACTGCTTATCTGCGACGAGCCAACAACTGCTTTGGATGTAACGGTTCAGGCACAGATTCTGCAGATTATCGATCGCATGAAGCAAGATTTGGGCACCGCTGTCATGTTGATTACACATGACATGGGCGTTGTTTCCGAGATGGCTGACTGGGTTCTTGTCATGTACGCTGGTCATCGCGTTGAGTATGCGCAGTCTGCAGAGCTCTTTACTAACCCTCTGCACCCTTATGCTCAGGGCTTGATTGCGTCCATTCCATCGTTTGACGAGCGTACCAAGGAACTCTATGCAATTCCTGGTAGCGTTCCTATGCTTTCTCATATGCCTTCTGGCTGCCCGTTCCATCCACGTTGTCCGTTTGCTAAGGACATTTGTAAGAAACGTCGTCCTGGCCTGACTGCTGTTGGTGAAGACAATTGCCATACTGTCAGCTGTTGGAAATACACTGATGAGTGGGGTGAGTAGTCATGGCAGAAGA
>USKU01000097.1 GCA_900555335.1 uncultured Atopobium sp.
TCGTCCGTCACACATGCGTCATGGAACGAGACGTTATTCTCGGCAAATGAAAGTCCCTTACCCTTGATGGTGTGCGCGATAATCGCGCGAGGCCTAGAAGTTTGCTGCTTCAGCGCGTCGTACAGTGCAAGCACATCATGGCCATCTACCTCGACGGACTCAAAGCCAAACGCATCAAACTTTCTTGCAATTGAGCCGGTGTCCAAAATGGACGCACAAGGTCCGTCCAACTGCATGCGGTTCTGGTCAACAATGACCGTCACGTTGGAGAGCTGGTTGTGGCCGATAAACGCGGCGCTCTCCCAAATGGAGCCCTCGTCGCACTCGCCGTCTCCCACAATACAAAAAACGCGAGAAGGAAGATCTTTTCGGCGAAGACTCAGCCCCAGGCCAGCGGCGTAGCCCAAGCCCATACCAAGGCTGCCGCCAGAGATTTCAAAGCCGCGCTGAGGATCTCGAAGTGGATGCTTAAAGAGGACAGCATCGGGCCCAAAAACTCCGCGGTCGATGTCTTCTTGAGAGATCATTCCTGCACGTAGAAGAGCTGGGAACAGCGCCAGCGATGTATGAGCCTTGGAGAGAATCAAGCGGTCTCTAAGCTTCCACTCGCAATCCCTGTGGCCCACCTGCATAACCTTGCTCAAAAGCACGGAAACAATGTCTGCCACGGAGCATGCGCCGCCAATATGGAATGGCGTTGAGCTGTAGCGATGTGCCAGCTCGATGATGCCGCGCCGCACCTCCAGCGCTTCGTGACGCAGATCAAACTCAAGCTGCGTGCGCTGATCAGAGTCTATTTCTGTAGAAGTCGGCGATGCGTCCACGTGCTCTGACTGGCGAACAGAAGAGATGTCGAGAGGTCCAATAGAGCCATCTACCTGCTCAGATACGCCAACAACACTCTGATGTGGAGCAAGCCAAGTCTGACTCCACTCAATACAATTGCCGTCGGACAGCTCAATTACCTGCTCAAGTACAAGCAAAGCCTCGTTTGGAGAACATTGCAGGTAGTCGGCATGATCTTTGCCTGCAATTTGCGACTGATAGCGCATGCGAGAGCGCGCAATCTCTTTTTGAGAAGTTCTTTCAACCGCGTCAAAGAGCGACTCATTCTCAAAGTCTGCCTCTTCAAGCTTCGGACAAACAAGTAGGTTAGACCACGATTCCTGGCATACCACCGGCCTATCCGAGACACTCCTGACACGACGTAAAAAGAGCACGTCAGAGCCAATTGGAATCTCCAGGTGCTCGGCAACGGCTTGATCTGCAGGAACTACCTGCTTAAAGAGGACTTCAGTTCGATACTCAAAGCCGCCATCTCTGAGTGCGGCTGCAAATGAAAGCACAGTATTTCCCGCCGCATGTCGGACGGTGTTAGAAATAACCTGCGTTGCTCGACCCTTTTGAGTAAGCAGCAAACCCTCTTTGACCAGGGATTGAATGGCTTTTCTGATGGTTCCTCGGCTGACGCCATACTGCGCCATAAATTCGGCCTCAGACGGAATGTACGTTCCTGCCTTCCAGTCTTCTGACAAGATTTTGACACGCATCAAATCAGACAGCTGTACATGAAGAGGTGTAGCAGACGACGTGTTGAGTCCTCCCCTGACCTGTGGGGATAATGACTCTAGAGCTTCGTCCTCAGAAACTAAAACCGGAAAAACTCCTGTCTCAAATGACATAGGTCCTCCGAAGTGAGCTAGAAATTAGTCATGCATACGTTAGGTACAAGACAAGTAGTATACAAGTTTCTGAAGGAGAACAGAATAGGAGTTATCTGGCTAAATTAAATTTTATGAGAAGAGAATAAGCTCACTTTTTTGACCAAGTTGATGCGAATGCCATCAATCCACAATCTGAAAGCACATCTATTAGCGCTTCATTCCTGTTGTTATATTCAATAATTAAGCAAATAACACTATTGATAAATTCTTGGACATCTTCTTCGGGAAGCAGTGATATCAAGATATCTAATGACTGTACATAAGAAGTTTTATTTCTTCTTCCAACCTCAGTACAGTAAAGTCGCTCATCATGAGCACATATATTTCTAATTTTTACTAACCTGTTGAGTTTTACTTGTAAGTCATTTCTGGATAAAAACTTATGATTCGGTTTATGTCCAATCACATCAATAATTCTTGAGCAAACTTTATTCTGCTCTTCAGGTTTCATCAAATCATATAAATGTTCAATGTTTCCAAATGTCATGGCATTAGCAATAACCCATAGTGGGACTTCGTCATACTTTGCCTTATAGTGCTCAACAAATTCAAAATGACATTTTCCATATAGAATTTTGTTAACAACACTTTGAAATTTATTAAATGCATCATTGAACTTTGCTCTTCCGAGCAAGTAACTGTTAGGGTCTGTGAAATTGCTTTTCACCATATATGGATTAAGTTCTCGATGATTTTCACAAAAGGTATAACAACATATAGTTCTCACCATTACTTCAACTTTAGTCAAATAATGAAATGTTATCCCACGCAATTTTCTATCGAACAAAAACAGCTGATAGATGTGATCAAATTGAGTCCCCTCTTTATATACATCACCAGTTTTACAATTATCTATGAACGGCTCTTTATAACCATTAATAAGTGAGTAATATCCCTCAGACAACAAGATGTTATACGTCTTTTCATCCGTTATAACGCCTCTTGAATTCAAAAGCTCTATTTGCTGATCGATAGAAAGAAAAGGCTTATTCATAGCTTCTCCTTATGAAAAAAGCGGCTACACGATGGCAGCCGCTTTTCGGTCTCGGTTCCGTAGAATGTCAGCGAGACGTATCACTGCCAATAATCTTAACATTGCACAAACCTCTGTAAAGCGAAATATCAAAACTCAACAACACATTCTTTGTCCTATTGTTGTCCCATTTTTGTCCCATGAGCAGAATGACGAGTTAAGTTTTACCAGGTCAAGAGCTATACACTCTTCACATCCAATAAAACCTAATACTTAAATATTTTCTGAAAAACCGCAGCTAAAACACTATTTATTCTGCAACAAGAGTGGTAGGGGCGGCGGGACTCGAACCCGCAAGACCGAAGTCGAGGGATTTTAAGTCCCCTGCGTCTGCCAATTCCGCCACGCCCCCGGATATGTCTAGCTATTATGCCACTACTTTTAATTCAGCGGGCGCAAAATTGGCTGCCAAATCACAGGCGACTGCTTTCCCTGGTGAACAGCAGCAGCAGTTATCACCAGGCCAAAGAGCAGGTCACTCTCGCTTACAACCAGGTGTTTAAAGCCCGAATTCTTCATCAATTCTGCAAGCAAAATAGTGCCCGCAAGCATGACGGGTGCACGCTTTGCCTGAAGTCCCGTTATGTCTTCTCGCTCCTTTAGCGTTTTGCTGGCGAGAAGCCCCTCTATCTG
>USKU01000098.1 GCA_900555335.1 uncultured Atopobium sp.
ATTGGAATGTTGGCAATTATTTTTACTCCTATTGCTGGCGCTGATGCATATGGTGCAACCCGTTGGATTTCAATTGGACCGTTTTCTTTCCAGCCGTCTGAGTTTGCAAAGATTACCATCTTAATTTCTGTCTCATATTTGGCTCAGCAGTACTTTATTGATCAGACTATAGATCAGATGGAGTTCTTTAAAAAGTTTGCTATTGCTGCGCTTGCGCCACTGCTTCTTATTTTGGCCCAGCCAGACAAGGGCTCCACACTGATTATTGTGGGAACACTTTTGGTCATTGGCTACCTTGCCGATGTTGACCGAAGGGTTCTGGCAACTATTGCTGTTGCTGGCTTTATTGGCTTTGCCTTCTTATCTCTTAAAGATGATTATTCTCGTGCTCGCGTTGTGACTATGCTCAACCCTTGGGCTGATTATTACGGTGCAGGTTATCAGCTTGCTCAGGGCTTTTATGCCTTTGGCTCTGGCGGAATTTTTGGCGTTGGCTTTGGTTTTTCTCGCCAGAAATATTCCTATCTTCCTATGGCTCACAATGACTTTATTTTTGCGGTCATTGGAGAAGAGCTGGGCTTTATTGGCGTTTTAGGTCTTTTGGCTGTATTTGGCGCCCTGGTATGGGCAGGCTTTAAGATTGCTCGCTATGCACCAGATTTGACCGGCAGGCTTATTGCTGCAGGTTGTACCTCTATGTTTATCATCCAGGCCTTTGTTAACATCGGTGGTGTTTTGGGCCTTTTGCCTCTTTCTGGTAAGCCTCTGCCGTTTATCTCATACGGCGGTTCAACCATCATGTCCAGTATCTTGATGGTTGGTCTTTTGATGTCTGTTTCAAGGCAGTCAAGGCTTCCAGAAACCGAGTACGATAGGCAGCGCGCTTCTTGGAGCATAGCTGAAGAGCAGGATACCTTTGATGCTCCAGGTTTTGCTGGTCTTACCATGGTTGACGGTGGGGTAGGAGTAGGCACGCCACTCCCACGTTCTTCTCGCCCTAAGAGCAGCGCACAAAGCTCCGCGCGCCCATCACGAGGCGTTTTGCGCTCAAGAGATGACGACGCCCCTCAAGGCCGTATTACGACAGATGCCTCCGGAAGGCGCAGAATTGATTTGGGACCTTCTGCATCGGACAGGCTTCGTGGAAACAACAGGGCTCGCCGATAGCTGATTTCTAGGAGATGGATTGCATGGCAGAACAGAAGAAACTCTCTGTTGCAATTGCTGCAGGTGGAACCGCTGGTCACATTAACCCAGCTCTGGCTCTAGCTGAGGAGCTTCGTGAGCGTGGTCATCAGGTTACGTTTTACGGTCAGCCCAACAAGCTTGAAGGTACGCTGGTACCTGAGGCAGGATTTGAGTTGGTGCCTATCCATGTAAATGGCTTTGATCGCAGACGTCCTTGGACGCTCATCAGCGCGGCATACAATCTTGAGCGCGCAAAGATGCAGCTGCACAAGCGCTTCAAAGAGCAGGGTGCACCTGATGTTGCTATTGGTTTTGGCGCCTATGTTGAGCTGCCTTTGCTTCAGCTTTGTGCAAAGCTGCACATCCCCTATTTGATTCACGAACAGAACTCAGTAACCGGTCTTGCTAACCGTGTATCTGCTGGTAAAGCATCTAAGGTGTGCATTGCGTTCCCAGAGGCTCGCAAGGCTTTTGAGGGCCACGTAAAGGCTCAAGACACCATTGTGGTTACCGGTAATCCTGTACGTAAGAGTGTTCTTTCTGCTGACAGAGCCGCCTCGAGGCAAGAGCTGGGCATTGCAGACAACCAGACATTGCTGCTTATCTTTGGTGGTAGCTTGGGCGCACGTAGCATCAACGAGACGTTTGCTGCGCTTAAGCAGGAGCTTCTTGCTCGTCCTAACCTTCGCATCATCCAGTCAACAGGTCAAAAGCTCTACGACGAGGTTGTCTCGCTTATGAAGCTTTCTGACGAGGAGGCTGCTCGCTGGGAGATTAAGTCCTACATCTCCAACATGGGCGCCATGCTTGCAGCGGCTGACCTGGTAGTTTCCCGCTCTGGAGCATCCTCTGTGGCTGAAATTGCAGCTCTAGAGCTCCCTAGCATTTTGGTGCCGTACCCTCTGGCAACAGCAGATCATCAGACTACTAACGCACACCTGTTGTCGGATGCAGGAGCAGCTATTCTGGTGCCAGATAACCAGGTGGGCACCACGACCTTCTCGACATCTCTGTTTGAGCTGGTAGATAACGTGGACCAGCGCAAAAAGCTCTCCGAGGCAGCCGCTACACTTGACCAGCGCAGCGCCGCATCTCTTGTGGCTGACGCTGTGGAAAGTGCCGTTTGTGGCGCATAAAACATTCGGTTTTGCGTTAGAGTAAACATGTCTTGGTATGTCCAAGACTCAAACGATAACAATACTTGGAAAGGCTCTCTTATGGCAGATTCCATGGGCGAGAAGACCATCTCGCGTGCACATTTTATTGGAATTGGCGGCGCAGGTATGAGCGGAATTGCGCTTGTTCTGCATGAGCGCGGCTGCACCGTTACCGGCTCCGATCTAAAGAGCTCGCATTATGTTAGAGAGCTTGAAGATGCAGGTATTCAAGTAAGCATCGGCCACACCGCAGCCACTATTGACGCTGTGATGCCTGATGTCATTGTTACCTCTACCGCAATCCCAGAGACAAATCCAGAGGTCATTCGCGCACGCGAGCTTTCCATTCCTATTTGGCCTCGCGCTAAGATGCTCTCGTATTTGTCGCGCGGCCGCAAGACCATTGCTGTTGCGGGTACTCACGGCAAGACCACCACATCTTCTATGGTTGCTACCATGCTGGACAAGCTTGGCGCTGACCCATCATTTTTGATTGGTGGCGTTGTTGAAGGTTACGACACCAACGGTAAAAACGGCAACGGCCAGTACTTTGTCTGCGAAGCGGACGAGTCTGACGGTTCGTTTATGTTCCTTAACCCTAACGTGGTTGTTGTCACCAATATTGAGGCAGATCACCTTGACCACTACGGCTCTCTCGAGAACATCGAGAAGACCTTCTGTGAGTTTATGAGCCTGCTTGATAAGGAAGAAACCGTTGTTATCAACGGCGATAACCCTCATTACGTTGAGCTTGCTCAGTCAACCGGCAGGCACGTAGTTACTTACGGCTTTGATCAAAGCTGCGATTTTGTTTGCACGCAGGAGGAGAGAAAAGCCGGCATTGAGAACCCTCTGACCATCAAGACTCCTTCTGGTCAGACCATCTCTGTAGTACTTCCAGCTAACCCTGGTAAGCACAACGTTGCTAACGCAACCGCTGCAATTACCGTTGCCGATGCA
>USKU01000099.1 GCA_900555335.1 uncultured Atopobium sp.
AGCTCAATCAGCATCGTTGGGGATTCCAGTACAGCCCATACGCGTACTTCAACGAGCACTGCATTGCCATGAATTCGGATCATATTCCTATGCACATTGATCACGAGGCACTCGTTAATCTCTTCGACTTTGTGGACAGATTCCCCCACTACTTTATTGGCTCCAATGCCGACCTGCCTATTGTGGGCGGATCGATCCTCTCGCACGATCACTACCAGGGCGGACGCTACGAGTTCCCTATGATGTGTGCGGAAGTTTCAGAAGAGTTTGAGCTCAAGCAGTTCCCCGAGGTAGCGGGCGCAATTCTTAAGTGGCCGCTCTCCGTTCTCCGCCTCTCCTCCACCAGTCGAGAAGAAGCGCTCAAGGCTGCGGAGTTTATCATCACCGCATGGCGCGGTTATACCGACGAGTCTGTCTCTGTTTATGCGCAAACTGATGGCGAGCCTCACAACACGGTTACTCCCGTTGTTCGCAAGCTTGAGGATGGCACCTACGAGGTCTTTCTTGCATTACGCTGCAACATTACCAGCGAAAAGCATCCGCTTGGCATCTTCCATCCACACGCTGAGTATCATCACATCAAGAAAGAAAATATCGGCCTCATCGAGGTCATGGGCCTTGCTGTACTTCCTCCTCGTCTTGTGCCAGAGCTCAACAAGGTTCAGTCGGTTATGGAGCAGTGTCTGGCAAATGACAAGAAAGCCAATGCCGTCTACGGTCAGTTGACCACGGACTCTACTACAATCTCCCACGCCGACTGGGCGCGCCAGATTTACGCCAAGCTTCTTGAGCAGGGCGACGGTTCTAGCAAGGATGCTGCTTCAAAGAAGGGCAGCTCTTCCCTCTCGTCCGAGCAGCTTAAGAAGTACATCTACGACGAAGTCGGGATTGTCTTCTCGCACGTTTTAGAGGACGCCGGCGTATTCAAGTGGGACGAAGAAGGACGAGCAGCACAGCATCGCTTCCTCGAATCTCTGTAGCTGCTGCCGTCCACAGGTTCGCGCGCAGCTCACGATGTTCCACGAGTAACAGCGTATCTCGCAATCGCAAAATTCACCCAGCAAGAGGGCCGAGAAAATCGGCTCTCTTGTTTTTTACCGCCAAATCGTCAGCCCACGACAGTTAAACAACGCTCAAGCACAGCAAAGTCA
Source organism: uncultured Atopobium sp. (assembly GCA_900555335.1). Classification (GTDB taxonomy): domain Bacteria; phylum Actinomycetota; class Coriobacteriia; order Coriobacteriales; family Atopobiaceae; genus Lancefieldella. Next base: position 1,152 of record USKU01000099.1, read on the forward strand.
GAAATTCTGTTGGATGTGGGGTCTGATTTGACCCTTCTAACACACCTATGTCGGATAATCTGTCGCAGATAGCTCTACTCAAAGCCCTGACCACGCCTACGTCAGATAATCTGCATGTATCGAGAAGCCCGACCACAGTAAAGTCAGATAATCTGTCGATAGTTAACATATTTTTTGACATTGGTGTGTTATTTCTCTCTGAAACTGCAGAATATCAGCCATAGGTGTGCTCTCAGGGACAAAAATTGCAGATTATCCGACTTAGGTGTGTTGCGAAAATTCTAAACAGACATATGTCTAAATTGATACAGTGTTTTATCAGCTGCTTTGTAATTTTCCCGTAAAGTCACTTTTCCTTAACATGCAAGCGCTGTCTTTCACCAAAAAAGAGGCGTCTACGTGAGTAGACGCCTCGAGACTTGCACGTAATAGCACGCTTTCCGCACTTCCACAGCGTTTCCGCGCTGTACCGCACGCGGCGCGGGAGTGCCAGCTACTTCTTCTGGACGTACTTCAAGCAGTCAAGGGTAACTGCAGTCAGGATAATGACGCCCGAGAAGACAAACTGAAGGTTGGTGTCGATACCAAGAATGGTCAGTGCGTAAGTCAGTGCGGTGAAGATAAGAACACCCACGGTAACGCCGGAGATCTTACCAATACCACCGGTGAACGAAACGCCACCAACAACGCAGGCTGCGATTGCGTCCATGTCCCAACCCTGTCCGTAAGCTGCAGAGCCGGAGCCGACCATACGCATGCACTCAAGCCATGAACCAAATCCATAGAGGATACCAGCCATAACAAAGGCGCCAACCATAACTCTAAAGACTGAAATACCAGAAACAGCTGCTGCCTCAGGGTTTCCACCTACAGCGTAGAGGTTCTTGCCAAAGGTTGTCTTGTTCCAGATGAACCAAACAATAGCGATAGCTGCGATTGCCCACAAAATGATGGATGGGAATTTACCAATTCGTGGAATAACCATGTCTGGAATGGATGGCTCGATAGCGCCAAACGAAACACCCTTTGTTGCATAGGTAACAATACCAAAGATGATCAGCATGTTAGCCATGGTCGAGATGAATGGGTGCATCTTAAACTTAGCGGTAAAGAAGCCAGCGATACTGGTAAAGCAGGTGCACAGGACAATACAGGTAACCAGAGCCATGATGATTCTGACAGGAATTGGAACACCAGTAAAATCAAAAGTGATTCCAAAGACCTGGCCAGTATTGATGCCCTGGTGCATGATGATGGTTGAAGCAGTCATGCCCATACCAACCATACGACCAATAGACAGGTCAGTACCAGTAAGCAGAATCAATCCAGCTACACCAAGAGCCAGGAACATTCTAGGCGATGCCTGCTGAAGGATGTTGATGACGTTGGAGTATGTCAGAAGCTGAGTGCCCTTGACTGCTGGGGTAATGATACAAAGGGCAATAAATACCAGGAGAATAACAATGTACAGACCGTTCTGAAGCAAGAATGAACGGGTGTTGAAGGTGTACTTGTAGTTCTCCCACTTCTGAGCCTGAGACTCCAGTGGAGTGAACTTAGACATCCTGAGAAGATCGATGAGGTGATACTCATGACTAAACGCATTATGAGCGCGATCTTTGATGCGCTGAAGGTCTTTCTGATAGTTGACCTTAGCATCAAACTGACGGTTCTTATAGACGTACTTCTCGTCCTTGATTTCCTGAGCGTCAGAAGTCTTGCTAACAGCCTCTTCATGCTCCTTCTTAAGGCGCGCAAGAGCAGCAGCATAGTTCTGCTTAGCCTGCTCCTTCTCAAGAGCACAGCTAGCCTTTACAGGCTCCAGGTACTCGTTCTTGTAGTGCTCCTTAAGATAAGCCTCGGCCTCTGCGATAAGCTTGGAGACCTGTGCGCTGTTCTCGGACTCAACCTTCTTGGCAAGCTCCAGCTCAGCCTTGTAGCCCTCAATAAGCGTATTGCGCTCTTCGGCAGAGATAGACTTATCGCGCTTTGTTGACTCAATAGCGCTCAGTGTTGAAATTACTTTGTTGGTACCATTTGCGCGAAGCTCATCAATCTGAGCCTGAATGGAACCAATCTTCTGATCAATAGG
>USKU01000100.1 GCA_900555335.1 uncultured Atopobium sp.
TGAAAGAGCTTGACGACGAGCTCTGGAAGCTGGGCATCCCTGCAAAGACCAAGCACAATGAGGTTGCTCCTTGTCAGCATGAGCTTGCACCTGTCTTTGAGCAAGGTGCACTTGCTATTGACAACAACCTCCTGACCATGGAGAAGCTCAAGCTTCTTGCAACTCATCACGGTCTTGCCTGCCTTGAGCACGAGAAACCCTTTGAGTACGTCAATGGCTCTGGTAAGCACGACAACTGGTCGCTTTCTGCAGACAATGAGAACTTGCTTGAGCCTGGTGATAAACCTGGCGAGAACCTTCGCTTCTTGGTCTTCCTTGCCTGCCTTGTAGCCGCTGTTGACTCACATGCAGACCTTCTCCGCATGTCTGTTGCATCTGCTGGAAACGATCACCGCCTTGGCGCAAATGAGGCTCCACCTGCAATTGTTTCCGTCTTCTTAGGTGCTGCGCTTTCCGTAATCGTTGATGACCTCATCACAGGTTCCGATGTCCACGGTGCAAAACGCACTCGTATGGATCTGGGCGTACCAACACTTCCTGCAGTTCTTAGGGACAACACAGACAGAAACCGTACCAGCCCCTTTGCGTTTACTGGTAACAAGTTTGAGTTCCGTATGTGCGGCAGTCAGCAGAACCTCTCTGATCCTAACGTCATTTTGAACACCATTGTTGCCGAGCAGTGTGACCGCTTTGCAAACGATCTTGAAGATGCTTCTGAAGAGAACTTCACTAAGGAAGCTTTAAGGTGGGTTATTGATACCTTCAAAGCTCACGAGCGCATCCTCTTTGAGGGCAATGGTTACTCAGGCGATTGGGAGAAACTTGCCGAGGAGCGCGGTCTACCAAACCTCCGCACCACCCCCGAGGCGCTTCCTGCAATGGTTGCTCCAGAGAATATTGAGCTCTTTGAGCGCTACGGCGTTCTTTCTCAGGCAGAAGCACAGGCTCGCTACATTGCAAAGGCTGAGCAGTACGCTAAGGTTCTTAACATTGAGGCTCGTACTATGCTGTATATGACGCGCCACATGTATCTGCCTGCCCTCTTTACCTACTCAAGTGATGTAGCCTCTTCAGTTGCTGCTAAGCAGGCTATTGGTATTAAGAGCGCCGCAGAAACAGAGATTGTTGAGAAGCTCACTGCAGGCATTGACGAGATTTACGCAGCTACCAACAGCCTTGATGAGATCAATACCACCGCTCACCAGATGAAGGATCAGCCGCAGGAGCAGTGCGAATACTACTGCAATGAAGTTCTTCCTGCTATGGCTCGCCTGCGCAGCGCCGTTGACTCCATGGAGCTCATCTGCGGACACGACTGGTGGCCAGTTCCTAGCTACAACAAGATGCTCTTCTACGTCTAGTTCTTCATCAGAGCTTCTTGGCGAGAAACCCGGTCTTCTCGCCACTCCATCTTTACAGCAAAACGGCTCAGTTTACCTGGGCCGTTTTTTGGTGTCCAAATGCGTAACGTATGGAAAGAGCTATGCGTTGACCAACTTACTGTAGATAGCATGAACGTCTTCAAGCTTGATGAGATTGCCTTCAGCATCGGTGGGAGCAGGAGCTATCTGCATTGATTCGCTCACTGCTGTCAAATTGAGACGGCTTGCATACCAAGGAGTTGGCGTTCCCTCAATAACTGGCGAGAAGAACGAGTCCATTTCTCCCATGTGTTCAGCAGAATCTCGCTTAGTAATAAATTCCTGCCATAAATACGCTGAATACGTATGTTTTGACCCCTGACATACAAATGACCTTATCGTAGAGAAATAAGAAACGCCTGGCAGAATGACTGAAAGATTATCAAAATCGTCTTTGGTAATTGCCCTATACGCAGCACTCAGCGGACAAACACAAGCCCTATACTTGCCAAATCCTGTGTCTCTAATAGCTTGATAGGTGCTCTCAGAAAATGCGTCAACATTTTCAAACAGACTTTGGATAATTTCAGCCCCTTTATCCAGTCCATACTGACCTAAAAAGAGCGATTCAAACTTCTTGCCCGCATACGTAAGTGCGGGGTCAGGAATAACATATCTTCCACGCAGGCCATCTGTAAGAAGATCGGTCCATTCGTGAGGACGCTGAATCTTTTTCTCGTTAAGGCGCTCTTGATTTACAAGTAAAACCAATGGGTCTGCAGCGTAGGCATACCAGTGTCCAGTGGCGTCAAAAAACTCTGGACGCACGTACTGGTCTGTTGAAGAAACTTCATATGGCTGACAGTATGCGGAAGTCTCAAAGTTTTGCATGAGAGCTTCACTTGCCAGAAAAATAACATCGGGTTTCTCAAAACCCCAATCAGTGTCTGATTTCGTGTCAGAAGTTTCAGACTCCGCGCTCTTATCAGAAGCGTATGTTTGCTTAATAAACTCCTGAATTTCTTCCTCTGTTGCCTCACCCACCGTAACAGGCAGAGAAAACATTCTTGAATATGTTTCTACCAGGGGCTTTACCGCTTCTTTTGAGGTGCAAAGCAGATTGAGAGAGCCTTCTCGTTGTGCAAGTTGAATGAGTGCTCGAGCGTAGCCCGGAACTTTTGAATTGAGCTGTGGAGGGAGAAGTTCCTGCTGAACATAAGAAATTCCTGGGCTCAAAACGTTTGCTACGGTTGCTATTACGGGCGTAGCAACCGCTGAGACAGCCAGGATAATAAATGAGGTTCTTGTAACAGAAGTGGCAGTTGGTGGAGTGATCTTCTCGTCAGGGTCTTTTGATCCAAAAGTTTTATGCAGCTTCTGGCGCAGACAATCTGGGATAAACTTCACGCTACCTCCTTACCTGCTACTCAGTCCATCTGGTCAAACAAATTTTATCCAAAAAAGGCTTTTAGTCCAATCAGGATAAGCACCACGCCACCAACCATCTCGGCGCGATCACCCAAAAGTGAGCCGAGTTTTTTACCAATAAACAATGCAATGGTGCAGAGAATAGCGGTAATAACGCCAAAGAGCGCCGAGGCAACCAAAATGTCTACACTATGTGCCCTAAAACTTACCCCAACAGCAAATGCGTCGATTGCTGTAGCAACAGCTTGAAAGAGCAGCTTTCCATAAGAGAGCGTCGTAGCGCCTTGCTGGGCTTCTTGCTGAGCACCTTGCTGAGCTTCTTCCTCATCTTCTTCAGAAGCATCTTCTTTGAGCGCCTTATAGCCGCTGTACAGCATGTTTGAACCAATGAAACCAAGAATGACTAAAGAGACAATACCTGC
>USKU01000101.1 GCA_900555335.1 uncultured Atopobium sp.
ACTTTCTTAAAAAATTGTTACACGCTCCGAACATATTTGTTCGGAGCGCTTTTTCTTGCAAATTTCCAGGTACACTGTATGTATTGTTGCCAGACGTGAGAGGCGTTTGATCAAGGGTGGCTCAAGCTGAGGCATCCGGAGGGGATCCAATGGAACTTCACGAGGAATGTGGCGTCTTTGGAGTATGGGCGCCTGACCGTGACGTTGCTCGACTCACTTATTTTGCGCTGCATGCGCTGCAGCATCGCGGGCAAGATTCTGCAGGTATAGCCGTTGGTGACGGCCAGACCGTGCTTATCAGAAAAGATACGGGCCTCGTAACCGAAGTTTTCAACAACGACGATCTCAACGCAATGCCAGGTAAAGTGGCTATCGGTCATTGTCGCTATGGCACCGCGGGCGCCAAGGGTTGGGAATCCGCTCAGCCTCACATGTCGTCCATCGACGAGACCCTCATCGCCCTGGCGCACAACGGTACCCTCGTCAACTTTGACTCTTTGCGAGAAGAACTGTCTTCTCGCCAGATTTCCTTTAGATCCAACACAGATTCCGAGGTAGCAGCCCAGCTCATCGGCTACTTTACTCGTCGTACACACCGTCTGCGCACCGGCATCGCCGCAACTATGAACCTTATCGAGGGCGGCTACGCCATGGTGCTCATCCGCGAGAACGCCCTCTATGCGTTTAGGGATCCTAACGGTATTCGTCCGCTGGTACTCGGCCATATTGGCGAGGAAGGCGAGAATAACTGGGTAGTTGCATCCGAGACGTGCGCGCTAGATATTGTGGGCGCTACGTTTGTGCGCGAGGTGGCTCCCGGTGAGATTATCCGCATCTCGGACAATGGGCTTTCTTCTGAGATGGGACTTTCTCCTCGTCAGCAAGCAAATTGCATCTTTGAACAGGTGTATTTCTCGCGCCCTGACTCTATTATTAGCGGTCGCTCGGTGTATTCTGTCCGTCATCAGATGGGTCGCCAACTGGCAAAAGAGACCCCAGCAGACGTTGACCTGGTAATCGGTGTACCTGATTCCGGCGTTCCTGCAGCTGAAGGTTTTGCACAAGAGCTGGACGTGACTTTTGGCACTGGCTTGATCAAAAACCGCTACGTTGCAAGAACCTTCATTCAACCTACACAGCAGCTTCGTGAACTGGGTGTACGTTTGAAGCTCAACGCGCTTTCTGACGTTGTTGCAGGTAAGCGCATCGTAATGGTAGACGATTCTGTTGTTCGCGGCACTACTTCCAAGCAGATTGTTCAGCTGCTTAGAGACGCAGGAGCTACTGAAGTACACGTGAGAAGTGCTTCTCCTAAGGTTATCTGGCCGTGCTTCTACGGTATTGATACTGCCGATCAGGACCAGCTTGTTGCAGCAAAAATGACCACTCAAGAGATCTGCGATTATATCGGTGCAGACTCCTTAGGCTTTTTGAGCCTGGAGGGCCTACTTGCCTGCGTTCCTTCTCGTGGTTACTGCGATTCTTGCTTTAGCGGCAGGTATCCTGTGGCAATTCCGGAAGACTTCTACCAGAGGTTCTTGCCAGAAAACACCCCAGATAATCTAAACCCATCTTTTGCACGTAAGTTTGACCAGGTAGAACAGCAGTTAATTGACGAGGGCTTTGTTCCCTCAAAGCAGTAAGAAGGAGAATAATGACTACTTCCGCTGATCCAACCAAGCAGATTACCTACGCTGACGCAGGCGTTGACGTTGATGAGGGGGCTCGTGCTGTTGACGCCATCAAAGCTGCTGTTGCTACAACTACTCGTCCCGAGGTCATTGGCGGCTTGGGTGGCTTTGGTTCCTGCTTCTCGGCAGCAGCACTCAAAGACATGGAAGAGCCTGTACTAGTCAGTGGCACCGACGGCGTTGGCACTAAGCTTGCTATTGCTCAGCTTCTCAACCGTCACAACACGGTAGGCGAGGACCTGGTTGCAATGTGCGTTGATGACATTGTCCCTATGGGCGCTGAGCCTCTGTTCTTCCTGGATTACGTAGCTGTGGGCAAGCTTAAAGCTGAGGCTGTAGCCGAGGTTGTCGGCGGTATTGCAGAGGGTTGTCGCAAGAGCGGTTGTGCTCTGGTTGGCGGCGAGATGGCCGAGCATCCAGGCGTTATGAACCCTGATGACTACGATCTGGCTGGCTTTGTGGTAGGCGTTGTCGACAAACCAAAGATCTTAGGTCCCGAGAAGGTCAGTGAGGGTGATATTATCCTGGGACTTCCTTCTTCTGGCATTCACTCCAACGGATATTCGCTGGTTCGCAAGGTGGCCATTGAGGGCAAGACGGTCGAGGAGCTCAACCAGCCTCTGGAGGAGCTTGACGGCGAGTCACTTGCAGATGCCGTTTTGCGTCCAACCACCATTTATGCAGGTGGATTGCTTGCTGCTCTTCGTGCAGGCGCACCTATCAAGGCTATGGCACACATCACCGGTGGCGGAATCACCGAGAACCTTAACCGTGCACTACCATCTCATCTTGATGCAGAGGTTGATCGTGGTGGAGAGGCAGGTCCTGCATGGCCAATTCCACCAGTTATTTCCTACGTTTCTAACGCCGCTCATCTCTCTCTTGATGAGCAGTACCGCACCTTCAATATGGGCGTTGGCATGGCGCTTATTGTTGACATAGACGATGTCGATGATGTTGCAGAGGCCCTCTCTGAACAGGGTTTTGAGCCATTTGTCATGGGTCAGATTATCCCAGGCACCGGAAAGGTGGTCTACAACGATGCCAATTAAGCTTGGCGTTCTTCTTTCCGGTTCAGGTACCAATCTCCAGGCCATTATTGACGCTATTGATGCTGGCAAGCTAGATGCAACTATTGAGCTGGTTGTTTCTTCTCGCCCTGATGCATATGGTTTGAAGAGGGCAGAGGCAGCCGGTTTGCAAACCCTGACGCTCTCAAAAGAGACGTACGAGGACCCATTTGTTGCGGATATGGTTATTGCCACTGAGCTCAAGCGCTATAACGTTGATTACGTTGTTATGGCTGGCTACATGCGTAAAGTCGGCGTTCCTATTCTGAACACCTTCCTTAATCGTGTGCTCAATCTGCATCCGGCGTTGCTGCCAAGCTTCCGTGGTGCACATGCTATTCAGGATGCGTATGAGTACGGCGTCAAGGTGACGGGCGTTACCGTTCACCTGGCAAACGCTGATTACGACCGCGGCCCCATTATTGC
>USKU01000102.1 GCA_900555335.1 uncultured Atopobium sp.
GAAACCGATGAAGACATTCAAGCTATTCCCGCAGTTGCAAAGCGTATTTTGGATATCGGCCGAGAAATTGGTGGCAAGGGCGTTACGGTTTCTGCTTCTGTTGCCGTGTTTGTGCCCAAGTCCTACACGCCATTTCAGTGGGTTGGTCAGATTTCTCGTGAGGAAGCCCAGCGTAGGCAGCAGTTATTGTTGTCTTCTAACCACGATAGGGGACTCAAGATTGCCTATCATGACTCCGGTACTTCGCTGGTAGAAGGCGCACTTTCAAAGATGGGCCGCGACGGTTTTAACCTGATTTACCAGGCATGGAAAAATGGTTGCAAGTTTGATGCGTGGACCAGCGAGTTTAATCTTGACGCTTGGAATGCAGCTGCAGAAAGTCTGGGTTTCTCGCTGTCTGATATTGCAACAGAGACCTTTGATATCCAGGCAAAACTTCCTTGGGACCACACGTCTCCTGGCGTGTCCAAGGGCTACCTAAAGCGAGAATATCGTCGAGCCATGGATGAGGTCACCACACCAGACTGCACATTTACCTCTTGTACGGGATGCGCGGTATGCCAGACCTTGAAGGTCGACAACGTTTTGATGGGGGTGCGCTCATGACGGATATGCAGATAGAGGGCGTGGCTCCTGAGGCAGTTGAACCGGCGAAGAAAGACTGGCGTGCTGGTAGGCCACAGATTCAGCCAGAGATTATGACGGAGCGCGGAGCAGAGATTTTTAGGCTTCGCGTGGCTTACAAGAAAGATGACCGCCTTGCGTTTTTAGGACACCTTGAGCTTATTGGTACCATTGAGCGCTGTGTTCGTAGAGCTCAGCTGCCATTTAGGGTAGGTAATGGCTTTGCAAAGCGCATGGGCGTGCAGTTCTCTCAGGCGCTTCCCGTTGGTGCTTCGTCTGAGGCGGAGTACTTTGACTTGAAGCTCACCGAATATGTGGACCCGGATGAGGCACTAGAGAGGCTGTTGTCGGCAACGCCTCCCGCGCTTGCTCCGTTTGCTGTCAGCTACGTTGATCGGTCGCTGCCAGCGCTTGAAGCATGGTTGAATGCTGCTCACTGGAGATGCGACATTTTGGGAGACGGCCTAAAGTCCGAGGCGTTGCGTTGGGGGTTTGAGGATCTTCTCGTCAAAAAAGAGCTGACGTACGTGCGTGGAGACAAACAAAAAGTGGTCAATTTAGAGACAACGTTTGCGGGCTATAAGATTTCTGAGAGCTCATCTGAAACGTGCATTTCATTTGAGCTTGATACACTCCAAGATCCAAGAGCAGCGCTTAGACCTGCAGTTTTGATTTATGAGGCTCAAAGAATTACAGCTCAAGCTGGAGTAGATGGCTTACAAGGTATTGACTCGTTGAAGGTGTGCCGAATCTCACAGGCACACGTTTCAGAAAATGGACTCCTTGTGAAGCCTCTATAACATGTAGTTTTGTCTTGGAATTTTCTGAAATATGCAGTAGACTATTTCGAGTTGTGTTTCTCGCCGAGGGACATGGGACACCGACAGTTTCCCGCGGATGCCACAGGTCACGGCGGCGAAGATCTTTGCTCGGATCTTCAGAAATGCAAAGATAGTATTAATCGTTGCAAGAATCAGCAATGAAGGGTTACACACATGTACGCAATCGTAGCAACTGGTGGCAAGCAGTATAAGGTTGCCAAGGGCGACGTAATCAGCGTCGAGAAGCTTGATGCGCAGCCTGGCGATAAGGTAAAGCTTGATGTTCTTATGCTTAACGACGGCAAGAAGGTTGTTGCTGACGCTGCCACTCTTTCCTCTAAGAAGGTTACCTGTGAGGTTCTTGAGCAGTACAAGGACAAGAAGGTCCTCGTCTTCAAGTTCCACAAGCGTAAGCGCTATCACCGCGCCAATGGTCACCGTCAGAACCTTACTAAGCTGAAGGTTACCGCGCTCCCTACCGCTCGTAAGGCTGCTGCTAAGGCATCCGACGAGTCTGCAGAGTAATTGGTCACTTCTGATATTGAGATAGGCAGGTAGCATTTATGGCACACAAGAAAGGTCTCGGCTCTTCCCGCAATGGTCGCGACTCACAAGCACAGCGCCTTGGCGTTAAGATTTACGGTGGTCAGGCAATCAAGGCTGGCCAGATTATCATCCGTCAGCGTGGTACGCACATCACTCCTGGCGTAAACGTTGGTCGCGGCAAGGATGACACTCTCTTTGCACTTTGCGATGGCGTTGTTGAGTTCAAGAAGGGTGCTAAGCACGTCGTTAACGTCGTTGCTGCTGAGGCATAAGTTTTCTTGAACATTCGCAGTTCATTCAAGGGGTCCTTCGGGACCCCTTTTTTCTCGCGGTACCTTACGCGTACCGTTCACAGTTTCTAATTTGTTTCTTAATGTATTTCTTGACACAATCTGGCAAAGTAATGGTATTCTTCTTACATTGCAATTTACGCTCTTGGGAGGAGGACATATCATGCGCGCTACATGCACTCAGCAGTGGTGGTGGAACAACTTGTCTTTCTCCGGTCAGCGATGAGTTGCTTCTGCATACGCATTTAGAGGCTCTCGGGTGACCGAGAGCTTTTTTTGTGCGTACGTTTCTTGCTAAATCCGGATGGCGAGAAACCCGTGTTGTTAAAAGTTTTGTTTGTACGTTTTTAGTTTTGCGTTAAAGGAGTTTGTATGTCTACAGAAAATCTCAATCAGGTCAACGCCGCAGACACAGAGACAGGATCTGCTGAGCAGGCACCACGTGTTGTTGCTGTTTCCAAGTCTGCAGGCGTTTTGGATGTCACTTCTCTTGTTCTCGTTGCCGTTCTTATTGCTGCTGGTTTTATTCTTAACCTAACCGTTGGTAAGGCAATTAGTGCTATTGGCATTGGTCCAGAGTTCATTATTGCGTCGTTCTGCCTGGCTATTCTTTTGCTTAAGCCAAACGCTGTTCAGAGCCTGGTAATTGGTCTTATCGCAGCTACCGTTATTCAGCTGACCACCTCTGTTCCTGGCGCTGATTTTGTTGCAGAGGGCATTGCTTCACTTGTTATGTTTGCTTTCACAAAGTCCGCTCTTGCAGATAAGCCAGTAATGCCTGCAATTGGCTCTTTTGTAACAACTCTCATCTCTGGTCTCATCTTTGCTGCCATTGCTATTCCAGCCAAAGGTGCAACTATTGAGC
>USKU01000103.1 GCA_900555335.1 uncultured Atopobium sp.
CTGCAGGTTGATTCTGAATATGGGAACTATGTAGAAGGAGCCATCGATCTTCTCGCTTATAATAAGGGAAGCAAAGATGCGCTGGTAGTTGACTATAAAACAGGCGATAAGGGCCTTAGTGCAACTCAGATTTATGAGCATCATCAGATGCAAGCAAACTTCTATGCCTACGTCTTGATGCAGCGCGGATTTACTAAGGTTGAGTGTGCATTTGTTTGTGTTGAGATTGAAGAAGCTGGTCAGCCACACGTTGCTCGTTACACATTTGATGTAAACCATCAACCACGGCTTTAAGGAGGCAAGAACGTGCCGTTTGCACATGTTGTTTTAGACATACCAACTCGAGCTCTCTCTGGCACGTTTGACTACGCCATTCCAGAATCTTTGGAAGAGACTGCGGTTGTGGGAACAACGGTCTTGGTGCCGTTTTCTCACAGGCAGGTTGTTGGCTACATTGTGGGTGTCTCAGATTGTGTGTCTTTAGGTTTAGATGTTTCTCGCGTCCTTCCAATAACACAAGTTCTAGCAGATTCAGCATTTGATGAGCAGTCTGCACAGGTAGCAGAATGGATGAGCAAAGAATACGCCTGTAGTTATGCAGACGCATTGCATCCATTTTTAGCGCCTGGCCAAAAGGTTAAAGTCACCAGAAAAGATACAGAATCTCCCTGGCAGCTTGTTTGTGAGAAGTCCGGTCCTGTTGATGAGCGATGGGTTGAGTTGACAGAAAAGGCGGCTGACTTTACGCCTGCGGCAAATGCAAGCAAGCAGCGATCGGTGCTTGAGGCTCTGGCTCAAGGCGCCCTGAGGTTATCCGAGCTCTCGGCCACAATCCCAGGAGCTCGCAGTGCAGTAACTGCACTGCAGAAAAAAGACATCGTTGAGGTGCGCGCACAGCGACAAATTCGTGGAAGCCAGGAGGGTCTAGGAACCACGCTTTCAAGTGGCGTAGCACCTCGTCCACAGCAACTTACTGAGGGCCAAGAGTCTGCTCTTGCAGCAATCAAGGCTGCACAAACTGCTGCTCAGGGCGATGTTGTGCTTATTGATGGTGTAACAGGCTCAGGTAAAACCGAGGTGTATCTCTCTGCTATTGAGAAGACCTTAGCAGCCGGCAAGGGTGCCGTGGTGCTTGTTCCTGAGATTTCTCTTACTGCACAAACGGTTGGTCGATTCCGTTCGCGTTTTGGTGAGCAGGTAGCCGTCCTTCACTCAAAGCTTTCGCTTGGCGAGCGCTTTGACCAGTGGGATTTGATTAGGCAGGGAAGGGCTCGCGTGGTAGTAGGCGCACGCTCTGCATTGTTTGCGCCCATTCAAAACCCTGGACTCTACATCATTGATGAGGAACATGAAGCCTCGTACAAGCAAGATTCGCTCCCACGCTATCACGCAAGAGAAGTTGCTGCTCAGATGGCGCGTCTACACGGTGCTGCGCTGGTGCTTGGTTCTGCAACACCTTCGCTTGAGAGCCTTTATCGAACGGCTCAAGGAAGTTGGCGTGGCACTCAATGGACACGTGTCGCCATGACCGAGAGGACTGGCATGGCGGTACTCCCAAAGGTCCAGGTAGTTGATATGGCTTCCCAGTTTAAAAACGGAGGTAGATCGGTCTTCTCGTCAGCTCTTGCACTTGCACTTCAAGAAACAACAGAGCGTGGCGAGAAAAGCGTTTTACTCCTTAATCGTCGAGGATTCGCAAACTTTTTGATGTGTCGTGAGTGTGGTTGTGTGCCCGAGTGTCCGCACTGCTCGACGTCTCTCACGTATCATGAGCGCACGCATTCTCTGGTTTGTCACAGTTGCGGCAGACAGTGGTCTCAGCATGCGTATCCTAACCCTTCCAGCAAATGTCCAAACTGCGGCAGCCGTTATATGGGTGCATATGGTGTGGGAACACAGCGTGTAGAAGATGAGCTTAAGCTTCTGCTTGGTAGCGATGCGCCAATTATTCGTATGGATGCCGATACCACGGCTAAAAAGGGCGAACATCAGCGTCTTCTTGAGCTTTTTGACGCAACTCCTGGAGCTGTGCTTATTGGTACGCAGATGATTGCAAAGGGTCTGGATTTTCCTGATGTCACCTTGGTTGGCGTTATCAATGCCGATACCATGCTTAAGCTGCCAGATTTTAGAGCAGCTGAGAGAACATTTGACTTGCTAGAGCAGGTTGCTGGTCGTGCCGGCAGGGGAGAAAAGCCAGGTAAGGTCATCATTCAGTCGTACTGGTCAACACATCCTGCTATTGCTTCTGTAGTTACGCATGACAGGCGCCCGTTTCTTGATGCAGAACTTAAAGAGAGAAGAGAGGGGGCTTATCCGCCCTTCTCGCGCTTGTCTAATGTGCTTTTCTGGGGAGTTTCAGAAAAAGAAGTTCGTCGCGTAGCGGATCAGATGGCAGAGGCACTGCATACAAAGTTAGACGCGCAAACAGGATGGGAGATTTTGGGTCCTGCTGATTGTGTAAAAGCCAAGGTAAAAGATAAGTATCGCAGGCATATTTTAGTAAAATCTCCCGTGGACGCTCAGGTGGGAGAAATTCTTTCTGAGTGTGCTGCTTCACTTGATAAAAGAGTGGGTATCAACATGACATTAGATGTTGATGCTTACGACATGATGTAAGGATTGTTATGAGTTCTGAAGCTGATGATATGGTACTTTGGCCAGACCCTCGTCTGAGCCAAGAGTGCGAAGAGATTGACGATATTAACGACGATGTTCGCAAGATGGCCGAGCATATGCTCAAGGTTATGTATGCCACCGACGGCGTTGGTCTTGCTGGACCTCAGGTTGGCTATATGAAGCGCATGGTAGTCATTGATGTTGACTATCCTAACGGCCAAGAGAACCCTTTTGTGCTCATTAATCCAGAGATTAAAGTTGCAGATGGCGAGCCTCGTGTATACGAGGAGGGCTGTCTTTCGTTCCCAGGCATTACCGTTCCGGTTACGCGCCCAAGCCACGTTGTCGTTCACGCATATAACCTCGA
>USKU01000104.1 GCA_900555335.1 uncultured Atopobium sp.
TTGTGTGTTGTTTTTAAATGTTGCATAAGGCAAACTCGTATATGCAACGACAAAACTACATGTAAAGTAAATGAAACAGTTAGTGGACTAAAGATTCTGCTTGTAAGAAGAGCGAGAGAAGTTTTATATGATGATCAACAAACGCCTCATTGCCCTTATTGAGGAGAGTAAAAAATACATTGGCTTGACCGTGCTTTACCAGTGGATTGCGCTTCTCGCCAATATTGTATTTATGTATTCTTTGGCAAGAATGATACAGGCTCTGTTCATGGATTATTTTGTCTTTGAAGAGCAGTTGGTATTTATTGCTCTGTGCCTCATTGCTATTGTGATTAGGTATTTCTGCAAACTTGCTCAGCACAAGACAAGTTTTTATGCAGCAAAAAGAGTTAAAAAGACCCTTCGCGAGAAAATCTATCAGAAGCTTTTAGAGTTTGGTCCCTCGTATAAAAATTCATATGCGACCAGTGAGATTGTTCAGCTGGCAGTTGAAGGCGTTGATCAGCTAGAAACGTATTTTGCGCAGTATCTACCACAGTTCTTCTATGCAGCTTTGGCGCCACTGACATTATTCCTGACGTTGCTTCTTATTAGTCCGGTAGTTGGTATTGTTTTGCTGGTATTTGTGCCGCTCATTCCAATGACCATCGTTCTTATCCAGAAGTTTGCAAAGAAGCTTTTGTCTAAGTATTGGGGCCAGTATACGCAGCTTGGCGATACGTTTTTGGAGAACCTGCAGGGTTTGACCACAGCAAAGATTTACAAGGCTGATGGTTTTAAACACAAGCAGATGAACGAGGAAGCCGAGCATTTTAGACGTATTACCATGAAGGTTCTAACCATGCAGCTCAACTCCATCACCGTGATGGACGTGGTTGCATTTGGTGGAAGCGCGCTTGGTACAATTCTTGCAATTCAGCAGGTAAGTGACCAGCTCCTCGTTATGTGGGAAGGCGTCTTTGTCATTTTGATTTCGGCTGAGTTTTTCCTACCCATGCGTCTTCTTGGCAGCTATTTCCACATTGCCATGAACGGTATGGCAGCGTCGGACAAGATTTTTGACCTGCTTGATATGCCTGTTCGAGAGCAGGGTGCCAAGACCGTTCCAGCTCCTAGTGATTTGACGCTGCACAATGTCTCCTTCTCTTACGATGGCGAGAAGCCCGTCTTGGTGAATGTTTCTTTTGGAATGCGCGCTAACTCTTTGAATGCCCTGGTAGGAGAGTCAGGCTGCGGAAAATCAACAATTGCAGCACTTCTGACCGGAAAACTCCGCTCGTATTCTGGCGATGTTCTGTTTGGAAATACCAGTTTGTCTGACATTTCTGACCAGAATTTGCTTCAAAACGTTACCTATATTGGTCATCAAGCACATCTCTTTATGGGAAGCGTTCGCTCTAACCTTGCCATGGGTAACCCAGAAGCAACGGAAGAGCAGCTTTGGCACGCTCTTGAGCAGGTTAATCTAGCTGAGTTTGTAAAGTCACTTGGCGGACTTGATGCGCCAGTTGCCGAGAAGGGCTCCAACTTGTCTGGTGGTCAGCGTCAGAGATTAGCACTGGCCAGAGCCTTGCTTCACAATAGCCAGATGTACATCTTTGATGAAGCTACTTCAAATATTGATGTTGAGAGTGAAGACGTTATTATGCAGCAGGTTCACCAGCTTGCTCAGACAAAGATGGTACTGGTAATTTCGCATCGCTTGGTAAACGTTAAAAATGCTGATCAGATTGTTGTTATGCTGCATGGTCGTGTTGTTGGAAGTGGAACACACCAAGAGTTGCTTGCAACAAATGACGAGTACAAACGAATGACGCAGGCCCAGACTGAGCTTGAGAATTATGTGAAAGGAGTTGAGGCGTAATGAAGACAGAAGTTAAGAACAGCGCCACAACTGCACGTACTTCTCGCCGTAGTGCGCTCACTATTATGCTGAGACTGGTGGGGCTGGTTCGTCCGCTGGCTGGCTTTATGATACTTGCAATTTTGATGGGTGTTTTGGGTAACCTTGCCGCTACGTTCATCAGCATTTTTGGAGCGTATGCCCTGCTCAGTGCTACGGGCTTTGCTTCATCTTCTCCTATGGCGTTGCTTTTTGGTGGCATGCTTTTGTTTGCCATGGTCCGCGGTCTGCTGCGCTATGCCGAGCAGGAATGCAACCACTTTATTGCGTTTAAACTGCTTGCGCTTATTAGAGACCGTGTGTTCACGGCGCTCAGAAAGCTTGCCCCTGCAAAGCTTGAGGTTAAAAATAAAGGTAACCTGATGAGTGTTATCACCTCAGACATTGAGCTGCTTGAGGTTTTCTACGCACACACTATCTCGCCTATCTGCATTGCGGTTGTGTTCTGCATTGTAATGGTGTGGTTTATTGCAGGTACTGCCAACTGGATTTTGGGTGTTATTGCACTTGTTTCTTACCTGGTAGTTGGCGTGGCAATTCCGCTTGCTATGTCTAAGCGCTCCGAGCAAGACTCTGCTGAGGCAAGAGATCTTGCTGGTAACCTTTCTACGGTTACCCTTGATAACCTGCGTGGTCTTGACGAGATTCTGCAATACAACACTGGTGCACAGATGATTGAGAAAACAAGTCAGTTAGCTGACCAGTTAAGTGACAGACAACAGGCAGTTAAGAAGGCATTTGGTGTCAACGATGCCGTCACGTCAACGGTTATTTTGCTCTCCGGCCTGGTTATGTTCTTCAGCTCATTCTATCTTGCCTATAACCAGCAGATTTTTATGAACGAGGCCTTTATTGTCACTATTGCATTGATGAGCTCGTTTGGCCCTGTGGTAGCTTTGGCTGCTTTAGGCACAACGCTGACCAGTACTTTTGCTGCAGGCAATCGTGTTTTGGATATTCTGGACGACAAACCTCTGGTTGAAGACGTAGAGGGTCAAAAAGACATC
>USKU01000105.1 GCA_900555335.1 uncultured Atopobium sp.
ATGCCATCCAGTTTTTCTTGCGTAGTGGCAATCTCTGCGCGAAGGCTCTCCAGACGCTCCTTAGAAGCAGCGTCCTCCTCCTTCATCAGAGCCTGCTCTTCAATCTGCATCTGAGTAAGCTGACGATCAACAGCATCAATCTCTGCTGGCATGGAATCAAGCTCCATGCGAAGCCTTGATGCTGCCTCATCCACCAGGTCAATTGCCTTATCTGGCAAGAATCGGTCAGAAATGTAGCGGTTAGAGAGGTCCGCAGCTGCAACCAAAGCGGAGTCCGTAATACGAACGCGGTGGTGCTGCTCGTACTTCTCCTTGAGGCCACGCAGAATAGAAATGGTGTCTTCAACAGAAGGCTCGGAGACAAGTACGGTCTGGAAACGACGTGCAAGAGCAGCGTCCTTCTCGATATACTTGCGGTATTCATCCAACGTAGTAGCACCAATTGCGCGAAGCTCACCACGAGCAAGTGCTGGCTTCAAGATGTTGCCAGCGTCCATGGATCCCTCGGAAGCGCCGGCGCCTACGATGGTATGAAGCTCGTCGATGAAGAGGATAATCTGGCCGTTAGACTTGGCCACCTCTTTTACCACGCTCTTCAAGCGGTCCTCAAACTCACCGCGATACTTTGCGCCTGCTACCAGGGCAGACATGTCAAGCTCAACAAGCTCTTTGTCGCGCAGGGTACTTGGAACGTCTCCAGAAACAATGCGCTCTGCCAGGCCTTCCACGATTGCGGTCTTACCAACACCAGGTTCGCCGATAAGAACAGGATTGTTCTTGGTACGACGGCTCAGAACCTGAATGGTGCGGCGAATCTCTTCGACACGGCCAATAACTGGATCAAGCTTTCCCTGACGAGCAAGATCGGTCACGTTACGACCGTACTGCTCCAAGGCCTCAAACTGCGGTTTTGCATCCTGAGAGGTTACGCGCTCATCGCCACGAAGATCGTTGTAGACCTCTTCCACGCGCTTAGCGGTAACGCCAGCGTCGCGAAGAATCCTACCTGCGTCAGTGTTATCGTTTGCCAGCGCAGTGAGCAGATGCTCGGAGGTAACGTAGGAATCACCCAGCTTAGCGGCAAGCTTCTCGGCCTCGTTAATGACCTTGAGAAGGTCGTTGCCAATGCCAATCTGTGCTCCGCTTACCTTTGGAGCCTTGGAAATTGCCTGGTCTACCTGCGTAGCAATGGTGTCAGGATCTGCGCCAATCTTCTCCAAGATGGAACGCAGGTTGCGCTCGTTGCTGTCTAGCAGTGCCTTGAGCAGGTGCGTTGGTGCAACCTCGGAAGCCTCTACATCGCCAGCAATACCAAGAGCTGCCTGTAGTGCTTCCTGGGCGGTTACAGCCCATTTATCTAGTCTCATAAAATCACCTTCCTACCCCAAACAAAAATCGTGCCGGGGACTGAATCTTCATCGGATTCTATATACCCCCAAGCACGACTTTTAATACATATCTAAGTGTGTTTGTAGTAGATTTTCTTATCGCGTTGTACTGAGCTTTTTCGCAGCCCTATCCCGCACCTTATAGCTTCTAAAACTCTGCCTCTTCATAGACAAGATTTTGCTCGGCTTCCATTGTCGAGAAAAACTTGGCAGGTGTAAGCACTGGTATATCCGAGCGAACAAAATCTGCCGCATTTCTAGAGACTATGTAATCTGCCTTTATCTTTTTTGCTGCGCGCCAAATAAGACAATCTTCAAAGTCTTCCCACTGCTCAGACAGCGCATTTGAAATATCCGCTCCATCAATAGAACATACGTTAAGCAGCGGAGATACTTCTTTAAGGATTTCTTGCATACGAGCAGAGCCATGAGCCTTAGCGCCTACATAGTAGAGATCTGTGTATGACTGAGCTGCTATCCACAACTCGGCATCTCTAAACTGCTTCATTATGAAAAGCTTTTTTGCATCAGCAACAAACTGTTCCCTACACAAAAAGACGTCCAGTAAAACGTTAGTATCAATCAAGAGCTTCATAGTCATGTGACCTCCACTCGCTGATTGCTTCTTTGTAGGTGCTATCGCCTAAATCATTCCAAAACGACGCCGGCGCGGGAACTGAAATCTTCCCAAAGAGTGCCGAGAGCTCTTCTTTGTCCTTCTCGCTCAATTGGCGAGAAGACCCTTTAGCAGAAGATTCCAACGAAGCGCTTTCATGAGCATCAGGAAGTTTGCCTGTTACCAACACATATTCAAACGCTGCATTAATCAGCTTGGTGGTGTTTGATCCAAGCGATTCAAGAACCTCGGAAACCTGATTTTTGACTTCAACAGGAATACGAGCAGTTACAATGCTGTCCATAGCCACTCCTTTGCCTAGTTATATCATTGTATTCACGTATTACAACTAGGTCAAGAAGTAAAAACTAAACGGTTTCTGACTTGATTTTTCCGTCTTTTAAAACAAGAGAGTGGAAGCGATTTCTTATTTCAGGAGTCACTTGATGAGACGTCATAATAACGGTTCTTTCCTTATCTTTTAAGATCAAATCAATGAGGCTCTGAACTGAGTCGGCATCCAAATGAGCAAAGCTCTCGTCATAAATCACAATTTGTGGCTTAAACAAAAAGATTCGCGCAAGAGCAAGCCTCTGTCGTTCTCCACCAGAAAGACTGCTTCCGGCTTGATCAATCACATGATCAATTCCGTCTGGATATCTGGTGAGAATCTCAGAAAAGCCCGACTTGCTGATAGCGTCAATAATTTCTTCATCAGTAAAGTCATGGCAAAACAACGTGACGTTATCCCTGATAGTCGCATTAAAAATGAATGTTTGCTGAGAGCAAGGGATTATGAATCGAGCATATTGCTCACTTTTGAATTGCTTGATTGGCACGC
>USKU01000106.1 GCA_900555335.1 uncultured Atopobium sp.
AAAGTAGCTACAGGCGGGCACAACTCTACAATCAGAAAAGCCTAATGAGGCTCATTACTTTAGCCATAAATCTGTAAACCAATCTTCACAACTAAAGCAACAGTATTAAATTCTGATTTCACAGGTAGTTTGATTTTCTCGTTACCTCATCCTTGTAATTAAAATAACGAAGGAGGAGGTGTTTTATGTCAAAGAAACAAATCAATCTATTTGTAGGCTCTATCGGAGCTTTTATCGGAGTATTTGTTTTTATCGCTTATATTCCACAAATTATTGCAAATCTACAGGGAGTAAAGGCTCAACCTTTTCAGCCACTATTTGCAGCAGTTTCTTGTCTCATTTGGGTCATTTATGGTTGGACTAAAGAGCCTAAAAAGGACTGGATTCTCATTATTCCAAATACTGCTGGTGTAATTTTAGGCGGATTAACATTCCTCACCGCTTTATAGTGATTAAGCAGCAAGTTTAATTTAGAAATCCGACAGCACCTAATGGTGTTGTCGGATTTTAATTAACACGCATCTCACCTCTGTAGCCATTCTTGACACTTTTTTCGTTCTACATCATAAACAAACTCAACAAACTAATTCTTAGACATCCATTCCCGGAAAGCCAATCTGTCGCAGCGCCTCATACAGCACAATGGCGGCAGCATTTGAAACGTTTAGCGCACTGACCGAGAACTCGTTAGGATCGATAAAGTTTCCGCAGATATCCTGCTGCAAAAGCGCTGGGTGAGCATACTGGTCATCGCCATCAAGCGCATCGTGTTTTTGACTCCAGTCCTCACGATTAACCAGGCTTGCGGAGTCTTGCAGCATTGGGATTCTCTCGCACTCATCTGCGTGCTGTGCCAGAAGCTCCTCGGATAATCCCAGGCTTTCCTTACCAAAGATGAGATAATCTCCATCGCAATACGTTGCCTGCGTATAGGTCTTTTTAGCTTTCTTAGTAAGGAAGTGCAGCGGGGATCTACTGGTTGCGGAGGTGCCGTCGACCGTGGAGACAGCGTCGTGTGCAGCGTCCCCAGCAGGTGCACCAGATGCTTGGGCAAGACCGTTCTTCTCCAGAAATTGATCCCAGTTTTCGTAGACAGAAACGGTAAGGCTTTGCCAGTAGGCCATGCCTGCTCGTTTGAGGCTTTTGTCATCAAGCGAGAAACCCAACGGGCCCACCAAGTGCAAGTGAGTCCCGCTCACTACGCAGGTGCGACCAATGTTTCCCGTATTTGCAGGAATCTCGGGCTCTACCAGTACAACGTTGAGCATAGGTTATGCCAGAACAAAGCTGGTCAGGAAGGCAATAAGTCCACCGAGTGCCATAGTGGCTGGCAGCGTCACAAACCAAGCGGCAATAATCTTGCGCGCAACGCCCCAGCGCACGGAGCTGCGACGACGAGCAGATCCTGCACCCATGATGGATGTGGTGATGACCTGTGTAGTGGAAACTGGTGCTCCAAGTGCAGTCATAATCTCAATTGCAACGGTAGAACTTGTTTCGGCAACAAAGCCAATAACTGGCGTGAGCTTAGTAACACCATCGCCAACGGTGCGCATGATGCGGCCGCCGCCAATGGAGGTGCCCAAAGCCATAGTAGTTGCGCAGAGAAGCTTGACCCACAGAGGAATGCCGGTAGAAGGGTCGTGAAGACCGGCGGTAACCAGCGCCAACGTGATGATTCCCATAGTCTTCTGAGCGTCATTATTGCCGTGGCTGTATGCCATAAAGGCAGCTGAAAGCACCTGAAGACGGTGGAACAGGCCATGTGCCTTTTTAGGTGGCCAGTCAGCAAAAATCTCAAACACCAGCTTCATAATAAAGTAGCCCAGTGCCATACCAATAAGTGGTGAGGTAAACAGTGGAATAACGACCTTCTCCACAACGCCAACCCAGAGGATGTGACCAGTGCTGCCGGTAAAAACAATGGTTGCACCAATAAGGCTGCCGATGAGCGCATGCGAAGACGAACTTGGGATTGAGAACCACCAGGTAAAGAGGTCCCAAATAATGGCGCCCATCAGTGCAGCAAAAATAACGTAAAGCTGTAGCTGAATATCAACCAGACCAGACGCAATGGTCATAGCAACTTTCTCGCTCATAAGCGCGCCGATAAAGTTCATGATAGCCGACATGATAATTGCTGTGCGTAGAGGCAAAGCCTTGGTATACACCGTGGTAGCAATAGCATTTGCGGTGTCATGGAAGCCGTTAATGAATTCAAATATCAGAGCGGAAACAAGTACCGCAATAAGCAAGATACTAGCCATTTTTCACAATGACATTCTGAACGGCGTTTGCAACGTGCTTGCAAGCGTCAAGAGTAGACTCAAGTCTATCCAAAAGGCTCTTCCACTTAAGAACCTCAATTGGATCATCGACGTTTCTAAAGATAGAGCTCAGAGCGTTACGATACACAACATCGCCCTGATCCTCGTACTCATTTGCAGAACGCGTGTGGCGAATGACAGAATCGTCCTTGTGATAATCAGGGAGACGATCAAAGGCCTTTTGCAGCTCCTCTGAAGCAAACAGAATAAGATGAGCTACCTGAACAGCCTCTGGACGCATCTCTTTGATGTCATACATGCTGAGGTGAGCAGAAACGCTCTCAATACCGTCTGCAATCTCGTCCATAAGCAGGGCAAGACGAGAGATGTCCTCGCGATCAAATGGCGTGATAAACGACGTGTTAAGGGTGGAAATAATCTTTCCTACCTGGTCGTCGCAAAGTGTCTCATAGTTCTTAATCTGAACTTCATAA
>USKU01000107.1 GCA_900555335.1 uncultured Atopobium sp.
AGCGATGATCATCAAATTCTAAGAAGAAAGCGTTTACGTGCTCTTGAGCAAGAAGGGCATCAGCAACATCGTCGTAGCCACCCTCGCAAGCCCAAGTGCTGTGGAAGTTACCACGGCAAACGTGTGTGTTAATAGTCAGATCGGCTGGAGCAGCATCAAGGACGCGATTGTTAATCTCCAAGAGCAGTGCCTTAATCTTCTTGAGACCTTCCTGGTCAGCACCAAAGAAGAGCTCTGCACGTGGATCAACCAACACGCCCCATGAACAGTCATCAAGCTGAAGATTACGACAACCTGCAGCATATGCCTGCTTAATAAACACACCATAGCCAGCAACAATATCTTCAAGAAGCTCCTGGTCATTGGCATAGTACTTGTCGGTCTGCTCACGATTCATAGGCATAATGAACTGCTCAATAAACTGTGCAGGAGCAGGAATAGTAAGCTTGGCAACGGTTGTCTCGTCCTCAAACTGCTGGACAAAACGGAAGTGCTCAATAAACGGGTGCTCTTTGGTGAGCTCCACTTTTCCTACAAGGAATGTGTCATCAATCTTTGCAGTCTCATCGTGGAAAGGCAGGCCGGTATTAGTTGGCGCGTGGCCAATACCTTCAAACGCCCACATAAAATCGAGGTGCCATGTTGCACGCCTAAACTCGCCGTCAGTAATAACCTTGAGACCAGCTTGCTTCTCCTTTTGGATAAGCTCTGTAATAGCTTTGTCCTCTACTTGCTTGAGCTCATGTGCATCAATCTGACCTTTTTCAAACTGAATACGAGCCTGCTTAAGATTTTCTGGACGAAGAAAGCTGCCAACAACATCAAAGCGATGTGGAGTAGTTTTATCATTTTTGATTGCCATCATAGCCCCTTAGAACTGCCTACGAGAAACCAGTATGACAATCAAAACTTCACTTGTGAAATACAAATACTTAACTAATTCATATAGCTAAAAACTATATCTTAACGTTTACCGTTCCACTCATCTAAGAACTGGTCAACATACTCACGCATGTACTTCTCGCGAGCTTTTCCTAGCTCTTTGCCACTGCGCGTATTCATCATGTCTGCCAGTAAAAAGAGTTTCTCGTAGAAGTGGTTAAGCGACGTTGATTTGTGTGAGTGATACTCCTCGCTGCTCATATTAAGGGTCGGTGGTTCGTCCGGGTCATACATACCACGACCGTGGCTTCCGCCATAAGCAAAGGTGCGTGCGATGCCAACTGCTCCAAGCGCGTCCAGGCGATCTGCGTCTTGAACGCACATACCTTCAAGCGTTGAGGGAACTACCGAGTCTGTTCCCGAGAAAGAAACCTCATCGATTGCGGTACAAATTACCTGGATAGTTTCCTCGTCGACAGCATGCTGGCGCAGAAAACCAACGGCACGATCTTTGTGTTCATGCGTCTCTGGAGAAAGTTTGATGTCATCAACATCGTGCAAAAGCGCAGCAAGAGCAACAATCTCTTGATTTGCCCCTTCCTCCTGCGCAATTCTTACTGCCATTTTGTACACACGCAACGTGTGAAAGTAATCGTGACCACTAAAATCTGTGAAGAAGACCTCTTTTACAAAGTCCAAAGCGTCATCGATAATTTTTGAGTCCATAACTCCCCGCTCAACACATTCAAACGTATCTCTCACGCATTATTTGCGCAGATTGTGCATCCTCTTAACTGTCTTTTTCTTAGTGTACACAACCTCTCTTGCTTGAGAATTTTGAAGCTCAAGTTTCATGAAATTGTTAGCTATCCAGCTTCCACTATTCAATTTCCGCATAACTCACATTTGTCTCAAAATTTAATACATTTCTATTGCAATTTTTATCCGTTGCACGTTTATGACAAATGTCCAGAAAATCGTTAAAAATAGAGCAATTTAAATGCCATTTTTCAACGTACCAAATATTTTGATTAAATTATTTATATAACATGAGATGAAGACGTTTTTTGAAATGTGTTCGAACTATAAAAATCGCTGGTTGAGCTAATAATTTTTATCAAAATAATGGATAATTATCTATACGAAAAACGCTCTGAATATGTGTCATTTATCTCTATCGTGCTTATCGTGACTGATCACTTTCAGCACAAGATTTAATTGCAAATTTTGTTGGGGTATTCACTATTTGTTAGGGGTAGGTATGGAAAGAAAAAACAAGAACTTTGCAAGCAAAGGGGCAAAGACAGCTATGTCTTTGGTACTCGCGCTCTCTTTGGTCCCTTCTTCAGCGTTAGCAGAAATTGCTAGCACTCAAGAGGTAGCTCAGACGCAAGAAGTTGCAGCAACTCAAACAAGTGATGCAACTGCCTCAACCTCTGAAGCAACAGCAGAGACCTCTGCTGAAACCACCACTAACGCAGAAGCTACTTCCAACCAGCAGACCTCTGAGCAGACTGCTGCTCCTGCAGAAAGATCTTCTCGCCGTGTTACAAGAAGCCTTTCTTACATCTCAACTGAGCTCTGGGTAGACGGAACCAACGGTAGCGATTCTAACGAGGGCTCCAGCTCCAATCCTCTTAAATCTCTTCAGAAAGCACTAGAGCTGTGGGCAGAGACATCATCTATCAACACCATTCACCTTAAGGGTGACCTTCAATTAACTTCTACGGTTACTATCCCTTCTGGTATGACTCTTAAGATTGAGTCCGAAGGCGCAACTCTTACGGGCACTGGCAACAGTATTGATGGCCTGGTTCTTTCAGCTGGCTCAACGCTGACCGGCTGGGGCACCCTTAACATGTC
>USKU01000108.1 GCA_900555335.1 uncultured Atopobium sp.
AAGGCTCGCGTTGTCTCTGCGCTCAGGTCCAACAACCACGTGGTCGGCTTCATGGGCGACGGCATCAACGACGCTGCTGCAATGCGCTCCTCCGACGTAGGAATCTCCGTTGACACCGCTGTTGACGTGGCAAAAGAGTCCGCTGACATCATTTTGCTGCAGAAGGATTTGCTGGTCCTTGAGCACGGTGTTGAAGAGGGTCGCAGAACCTACGGCAACACCATCAAGTACATCAAGGCAACTGCAAGCTCCAATTTTGGTAACGTGCTATCCGTTTTGGTGGCCAGCTTCTTTCTGCCATTCTTGCCTATGAGCGCCCTCCAGCTGCTCCTTTTGGGACTCGCATATACCGTTACCTGCATTGCGATTCCTTGGGACAACGTTGACGATTCGTTCCTTTCTAGCCCTCGCTCTTGGGACGCTCATTCGATTACAAACTTTATGCTTTGGATTGGACCAGTCAGTTCAATCTTTGATGTACTGACCTTTGCGCTTATGTTCTTTGTGGTCTCCCCTGCGCTTGCTGGAGGAACCTGGGCAGAACTTACCGCAGCCGGAAATACCGCAGCTCAAGCGCTCTTTATTCTGTCTTTCCAGACAGGCTGGTTCATCGAATCCATGTGGACCCAGACCTTTGTTCTCCACGCGCTCAGAACCAACAAGATTCCGTTTGTTCAGAGCATGCCTTCTACCTCGCTGTTTGCTCTCACAACCGCAGGAATCATTGTGGTCAGCGCTCTTCCGTATCTGCCGATGTTTGCCCAGCCTTTGAGCCTTGTTGCTCTGCCTTTGTCATTCTTTGGGTGGTTAGTGGCTCTCATGAGCGGGTATATGGTTCTTATCACCATAATCAAGAGCCTCTACGTTAAGCGATTTGGCTCTTTGCTCTAACCTTGCTCCAGGAAGGACCACGATGGACGTAAAAGAAGCCATGGACCAGCGCATTTCCCTTCGCGCCTACGACCAAAAGCCTATTGAGCAAGAGAAACTCTCTCAGCTCCAAGAAGCCATTGACGTCGCAAATGCCCAGATGGCAGAGGTTGCACCCGATCACCCCGCAATCCTTACCATCGAAGGTCCTCACCTTGAGGACGGCACCTCCGTCCACATGAAGAACAGGTCTATTGTCGGCCCCATTTACCACTACGTAGCAGGTTATTGTGAAGACGCAATTGCCCGTGAGCTCATCGGTTACTATGGCGAGAAGATCGTTCTTCTCGCCACTCAGCTGGGCATTGGCTCATGCTGGATTGCCGAGACCATGGACTGGAAGACTGTGGCTCGCGACGAGTACAACGGCCTTAAGCTGGGCATTATTATCTCCATCGGATACGCTCCGGAGAAGATTCCGCTCAAGCAGGAGGGCATTCGTACCGCAATTCGCCTGCGCACCAAGAAGCCTGCGCAGATTATGACGGCAAACGGCCAGCCAACTGAGCCAGAGAAGATGCCCGAGTGGTTTAACCGCGGTATTAATGCGGTTTTGGCATGTCCAACCGCCATCAACAAGCTTCCCGTTGTATTTGACCTGACAGATGGCGTGGTAAGCGCATCTATGCCTAACCAGCGCCACCTTGTCCAAGACTACGACCTGGGCATCTCCAAGCTGCACTTTGAACTTGCCGCCGACCTCAAGGGAACGTGGGAGCTGGGACAACCTGGTCGCTTTATCGTTTCTGAGTAGCACACTCTCCGAGTAGCACGCTCTCCGAGTAACGACTCAGCTCACCGCACCTCCCAGCTCACCGCGCCTCCCAGCTCACCGCCGTCCAACAGCGCACCTCCGCGTAACTTCCCAGCTCATCGACGCACCACCAACAAGAAAGGACCACGTATGGCCTGTTCCGCACAACACGTTGCAAACAAAGTTCTCTCGTCCTACCAGTGGAGACTTGCAACTAAAAAGTATGACCCTACCAAAAATGTCTCTGACGAGGACCTTGAGGTGATCCTTGAGGCTGGTCGTCTGGCACCTAGCTCCTATGGTTTGGAGCCTTGGCGCTTCCTGGTAGTTAATTTGCGAGAGGATCAGGCCTCTGAGCAGTCTCTTCGCCTTAAAGAGAAACTTTACGAACCTTCCTATGGAGCTCGCGCGTCCCTTAACGGTGCCCACTACCTGGTTATTCTGCTTGCTCGCAAGAACGTCAACGCAGAGTCTGCTTATGTTAAACACATGATGCACGACATCAAGCAGCTTCCTGCAGACTTTGAACCAACTTACGCTGCCGCCTTCAAGAACTTCCAGGAGAACATGTTTGACCTGGTAGGAAACGAGCGCGCAACCTTTGATTGGGCTTGCAAGCAGACCTACATTGCGCTTTCAAACATGCTTACTATGGCTGCTATGATTGGCGTTGATAGCTGCCCAATCGAGGGCTTTAACCGCAAGGCTGTTGATAAGATTTTGGAAGAAGAGGGTCTTCTCGACGGTGGCCAGTACAACGACTTTGGCGTTTCCTGTATGTTTAGCCTGGGCTATCGCGATATGGATCCTGTCCAAAAACGTCGCCAGCCAGCTGAGGATGTTATCGTCAGGCTGTAAAGAGCTATTACACTAACTTTTGAGACGTAACTACCCAACTGAAGCTTGTTTGAAACGCGCCTGAAAAGTAAAAAGAATCTGTATTTGAGATACAGATTCTTTGATGAAATTAGGCAAATCCACAGTTTCTTTTGCGTTTTT
>USKU01000109.1 GCA_900555335.1 uncultured Atopobium sp.
CAATTACTGCTGAGGGGCATGTTCCCTTCTCTGAGGTCCGTGTAGACCTTGGCTGTGGTAAGGGATCTTTTACTGCCGCACAAGCTATGGCACATCCTGATGTACTCTTTGTGGCCATTGATACAGAGCCTATTTGTATTTCATACGCTGCAAAAACAATCTATGAAGCAGGAATACCTAATGCCATCGTAGTTCCTGGTACTGGCATGAAGATTGATGAGTACTTCTCGCCAGAAGAGGTCTCTGTAATCTATCTCAACTTTCCTGCTCCATTTCCTAGAATCAGACAGGCAAAGCTGCGCCTCACCGATGCTGAGCGTCTTATGCAGTATAGAAATGTTTTAACTAAAGAAGGCGTTGTCCGTCTTAAAACAGACAGCCAGCCACTTTATGATTTTTCTCTTGAGCAAGTTGAAGTTGCAGGTTACAACTTTATTTGGCAAACGCGTGATGCTCAAACTGATTTTCCAAATGACGTTCCTAGTGAGTATGAGCAAAAACTTGGTGCTCAGGGTGCTAAGGTACACGCGTATCTGATTGCTCCAGGTCCTGTACCAGCAAACTTCACACCCACAAAACCTGTCAGTCTTGTTGACTACCTTCCAAAAGATTTAGAGTCACTGACCTATGTTCCGCACGGAATGGAAAGCACGGTTCGCAATCTTGCAAACCGTGCTCGCAGGCTTCGTAAAAAGTCTCAGTAATCTGTAGTCGGCTATGTGTAAAAACAGCCCTTTGTAGAAGCGCTCTATACGAGCGCTTCTTTTACATTGATAGAAAGCTAGTCTCTCTTACTTGATTGACTTGATATTGAGAGCTCTGGTGGAATTAAGAACTGCAAGTACCATAACGCCCGTGTCTCCAAAAACGGCCAGCCACATAGGCGCCAGACCAAAGGCTGCAAGAATCAAAATAGCAACCTTAATACCAATGGCAAACACAATGTTCTGCTTTGCAATGCCCAAGGTGTGACGAGCAATCTTTACGGCCTTTGAGAGCTTAGAGAGCTTGTCATCCATAAGAACCACGTCAGCAGCTTCAATAGCAGCGTCTGATCCTAAAACGCCCATAGCAACACCTACGTCTGCGCGAGCAAGAACGGGAGCGTCGTTGATGCCGTCGCCGACAAAGGCAAGGGACTTACCAGCAGCTTTCTTGGCGATAAGACCTTCAACTGCAGCAACCTTATCCTGTGGAAGCAACTCGGAGCGAACCTCGGTAATGCCCATCTTAGCTGCAATTTCTTCTGCAACATCGCGTTTATCGCCCGTGAGCATAACAACCTTAGAAACGCCAACATTCTTGAGGGAAGCAATTGCTGCTGGAGCATCAGCTCGTTCGCGGTCAGAAATTACAATGTGGCCCATGTAGGTTCCATCAACAGCTACGTGAATGATGGTTCCATGGTTCTTGCATTCTTTCCAGGAAGCCCCTGCGCTCTCCATAAGCGCACAGTTGCCAACAGCAACACTCTTGCCGTTTACGTGAGCACAGATACCCTGACCAGCAATTTCTTTGACATCGGTAATAACGCATCCATCGTCTTCACTTGGATATGCTGCGCGAAGTGCTGCAGCAATTGGATGTGTCGAGTGCATCTCAACGTGAGAAGCGAGGTGCAGAAGGTCCTTCTCGCCAATGATTTGAGGGTGAACGGCTAGGACCTCAAAAACGCCCTCGGTCAGCGTACCGGTCTTGTCAAAGGCAACGGTATCAAGGGTGGAAAGCGTATCAATATAGGCAGAGCCCTTGATCAGGATGCCTTCCTTTGAAGCTGCGCCAATGCCGCCGAAGAAGGCTAGCGGAACAGAAACTACCAGCGCGCAGGGACAAGATGCAATAAGGAAGGTCAGCGCCCTTACAACCCAGGTAGAAGCGTTGCCAACAAAGTCTCCCGAGAGCAGTGGTGGCAAAAATGCCAGCGCAATAGCACTGTAAACAACAGCTGGAGTATACACGCGAGAAAAACGACGAATAAAGCTCTCGCTCTTGGACTTGTTCTGATTTGAGCTCTCTACCAGCTTAATAATGCGGGTAGCGGTGGAGTCTTCAAAGAGGTGGGTAACGCGAGCGCGCACCACGCCAGAAAGGTTTACGCAGCCCGAAATAATGTTGTCCCCCACCGCAGCGTCACGAGGAACGCTCTCACCAGTAAGAGCAACGGTATCAAGACTGGTAGAACCCTCAACAATCTCTGCGTCAACAGGAACACGGTCGCCGGGTTTGACCACAATGATCTCTCCCAGCTTAAACTCTTCTGGAGAGATAGTAAGCAGCTGCCCGTCACGTTCCACCGTT
>USKU01000110.1 GCA_900555335.1 uncultured Atopobium sp.
CCGAGCTATCCGTGCAAAAGATGGAACAACTTTACGGAAAAGTTGCAGCTAAACCTATGTCAGAGCACTTTATTGCGATGAGCGATCAAAGCATCAAGAACATCATTCACGACTGCAGCAACGTTGACCTTCCCGCCCTTAGCTCCAACGTACAACGACGTTGCATCTTTGCCTATGGCGAGAAAGACTTTGACTTGAAACGCGCAAGGCAAGTTCTGCCGAAAGTCTATCCCGAGGCCACACTAACTATCTGGCAAGGCTATGAACACTGCGAGCGCATGACCAGCGACTCGGCGGCATATGGTCAGATGCTCAGAGAGCTTGTGGTTTAGAGAGCAAAACTCGTAAAATAGAGGAAACCAAACTAATCGCATAAATCTATCGGCATAGAAGCTGCTCGTTAATACTAGGAGGCTTCATGTATTACACACCCATGACTAAAGCTGCGATGAAGCTCTGCTTTGAAGCGCACAAGGATCAAGTTGACAAAGCTGGAATCCCCTACGTCTTCCACCCCATCAGTCTCGCTGAGCGTTTTGGAGAAGGTCAAGAAGCCGAAACCTGTGTAGCGCTTCTGCACGATGTTTTGGAAGACACAGATTACACGGTAGATGATATTCGTGCAGCTGGTATGAGCGAGGAGGTTATTGAAGCTCTGCTTCTCTTGAACCACAATCCCAAAGTCGAGTACATGGACTATGTTCGCCATCTAAGTAAAAATAACATTGCACGACACGTGAAAATTTGCGATCTACAACACAACTCAAACCTGTCCCGCCTGGAAACAGTTACTGAGAAGGACTTAAAACGCGTCGAGAAATACAAGGAAGCTCTCAGGATTCTTTTTGAGGTGGGAGGTAGTTCAGAGAGTAAATAATTCCTTGCGATGAGACGCAATAATCAGGGGCTGAAAATTCTCCGCCATAGAATCCGTCGTCATACTCAATGTTGTGAAAATAATAGTTGATATAATATGCGCCCATTTTTACCTCACTTAGTGGTAAATGCTCTCCGAGAATGCATTTCCAATCCATCTCCAAATATATGAAAAGAAGGATAAGACCTATAAACAATCTAAGTGGGTACTGTAATGGACAGTAAAAATAAAACTCCCTATTACACTCAATTTATCGTTAAACATCTAACCGCTCAGAAAAGACAGATTAGAGGTATCTAAATGAGTGAAGAATCATGGGATGAATCTTGGTTTTTCGATATTGCTAATTTAGAAGACTTCGATGATGAAGTCGATAAAAGCGATTTTGAGGAGATCTTAGAGGAATTTCCAAACGCTGCAAATCTAGCTGATGTAATAGCAGTGAGACAACATCAGCCCATTATCACTGGAGCCAATTGTCTTTCAAATGACAGTAATTTTATTAGTAGTAAAAAGGACATCGATACTAAGGACAGCAACGATTTACCTAATCCAATGCCTTTCTCAGGCGATCATTTTACTGTTTATGATTATTTATCAGACGAATATGCTTCTGCTGAAACTCTTAATGAGGCTATTAAAATGCGAGGACAAAAAGCGTTTTTTAAAGCTGTCACTCCAGAAGACTTTACACCTGACACTAAAAAAATTACAAAGCTCGGTATTAGTGAACTTTGGTTTCAATCAACTTGGCATATCTCAGAAGAAAACAGCAGAAATATCGAGGAAGAACAGCTTATCGCTGGTTTAAAGGAAAACGATGTTTTAGTTTTAGGTCGCACTTCTCAAGAAACAGATAGAAACCAAAATTGGATTGAAATTAATGATCTAGGTTTTGGATTTTACAAAAACGGACAATTACTTCCTTTTACACCTGGACACGACTACGAATTAATCATGTTCGAAGATATCATTAAAACATTACAACCAGGTGAATGGATTGAATGTCTTGTCCGTAAGTCATCTTGTTATGGAGGTGACGCTGGAGATGTGCCTGTAGATCCAGATTTTTGTTGGCGAATTTATGTTTGTGAGGTAACTATCTATAAGGTACAAGAATAGATAAGACCACGCAGGAAACAAAACCCTGCGTGGTCTCTGCAGTACGTATATTCAAATACGTCTATTTCTGAGGATACAGAACCTCAAGGATCTTCTCGGCAGAATCAAATGCACGTGGCGAGTAGTCAATGTACTCTGAGTATGGAATCTCTACGATGCTCTTGTTGGCAATAGCAGGGACGTTCTGCAGGGAGCTCTCGCCCAGAAGAGTGTCTTTAGCTACAGCATCAGTTGCTTTATTACGCTCTGCGGTGACGTAAATAATGACGTCAGGATTGAA
>USKU01000111.1 GCA_900555335.1 uncultured Atopobium sp.
GCACTGTCTGAGGCTCTTTCTGAGCTCAAGGAAGGCTCTCTTGAGTGGCATGCACAAGATGAGCGAGAAGTAACGTTTGCTCCTAAAGTTACCAAGCAAGAAATGAAGCTTGCTCCAGAAGATTCAGCTCAGGTAAATGCGTTGAGGGTTCAAGCGTCTTCTGATACCGCTCCTGCTCGCGCTTCGGTTGGTGGCAGGTCTTTGCGTGTTCTCTCCGCTCAACTGGCTCCAAGTGATATCTCTGTTACTCAAGGCTCGGTTGTTGTTCAAGACCACAGGCTGTTTCTTGGTTGCTCTGAAGGAACTCTTGAGCTTCTTGAGGTGCGTCCAGATGGCAAGCGCTCTATGGATGCAAAATCATTTGCCGCAGGACTTCAGAAGTCCCAGATGACCTGGCAGATGCTTCAATAATGGCCACCTTAACTTCTGCTCGAAGAGTAGCTTATCAGGCATTTTTTGAGTGCAGACGCAACAATCTACGTATTCGTGATTACTTACGAGAGTCAAAAGATTTCTTGGAACTCTCTGTACAAGACAAAGCTTTTGCTACTCGTCTTGCTCTGGGAGCAACGCTTACCAAAGGTAAGCTTGATGAAGCTTTAAAGAATCATCTTAAGTCAGGTATTCATTTAGAGCCAAAGGTACAGGACGCTCTCCGTATTGCTGTATTTGAGGTTTTATATTTAGAGACTAGACGTGACGCTGCCATTAGCCAGGGCGTTGAGCTGGTAAAGTCTATCTCAAAGCGTTCTTCTGGTCTTGCAAATGCTGTGCTTAGAAAAATTTCTGAAAAAGAAGCTCAGTTGACGCGTGCAAAGAATCCCAAAACACCTTCAGAGCTTTCGTGGACGTCAGGCATTCCTGAGTGGATTTGTTTGGAGATTATTGAGTCGCTGGGAGAGTCTGCCGCTCAAAAACTCATTCTTAATCTTAAAAACCCAGCTCCTGTGTATGTTCTACAAAGAAACGTATCAGAACAACAATTGCAGAGCAGCTCTTTAGAGTTGCAGCAAACAGTTCTGCCAGATGTGTATGAGGTAAAAAATCCTGCTCAACTTAACGTTGATGCATATGTAAAGAAAGTTCAGCTTGTTCCTGCAGATTTAGCTTCTCAGCTTGTGGCACTTCTCGCGGCATCTTATGTAGACCAAAATATGCTTGAGGTTGGACAAGGCAGAGGAACCAAATCCTTGTTGCTCTCTCATGCTTTTGAGGTGCTTGATAAAGAGAATATCCACATAACTGCTGTTGAGCTTGTAAAAGGAAAGTCCCACGTTTCAAAAAGAAGATTGAAAACTGCTGGCCTTTCAGATCAGGTTACATCACTCACGTTTGATGCTACACAGTTTATTTCACCAGAGGTTCCAGAAGAGCTTAATCAGAGCTTTGACGTGGTGTTTATTGACGCTCCCTGTTCTGGTTTGGGCACCCTTCGTCGCCATCCAGAGATTGCGTGGAATCTGTCACCAGAAAGTCTGTATGACGGGGGAGAGCTTACTGCTTTACAGACCAAACTCCTACAAAGCTGTAGCAGCCGTGTAGAGATTGGTGGCTATTTAGTCTATGCAACGTGTTCACTCTCAAATTCAGAGAATCAGCAGGTTATTGACGATTTTCTTGCAAGTTCAGAGGGCTCTCACTTTGAGGTGCAAAGTCTTTTTGAATGCCCCGCGCGTGCATGCTTAACGACAGAAGCACAAGAGTTTCTCGATACGTGCATTACACCAGAGGGATTTTTGCAGACGGCTTTTGCATCTGCTGATTGTGATGCTCACTTTATGGCGGTCCTTAAGCGCAAATAAAAGCTCTTGCTGTGTTATCACAACAAGAGCTTCACAAATACGATTTATGAGCGGTCTAGAGAGCCAAAAAGCGTTGGATTACTTTCCTTTGCTATCGGTGTTATAAAAACCGCTGCCCTTAAAGACAATGGTTGAGGTGTTGTAAACGCGCTCAGTCTCGTGTCCGCATTTTGGGCACTGAGGAGCTTCAATCTTCAGGCTCATTGGGCGTTCAATCTCAAAGGTATTGTCGCAGTGTGTGCAATGATAGCTATAACGTGCCATGCATCCTCCATGAAAACAATTTATAAACGTGAGATACTTTACCCTACTTAGAGTAGATATTTCACGATTGCAACTAATAAGTTTGTTTACGGAGGCATTATGCAGGTGACCGGTGCAATTTTTGATTGCGATGGAACTCTTGTTGATTCAATGC
>USKU01000112.1 GCA_900555335.1 uncultured Atopobium sp.
CACTTCCTCAGGCACTTACCCGTCTCCAGGATCAACCTCAAGTTCAAAATCTGCTTGCACGTGCACTTCATGAGCACAAGCTTGGCCACGCCTATCTGTTTGTAGGAGCTCCTGGCTCTGGTAAAGGTCTTGCAGCTAAAGCTCTGGCACAGTGTGTACTTTGCACTCAAGGCGGTGACGCTGCCTGTGACGACTGCATTCGTATTTCTCGCGGTACTCACCCTGACGTGCACGTACTTACTCCAGCTTCCGCAAATGGCTACCTCATTGAGCAGATTCGTCAGCTCATCGCTGATGTTAGTCTGGCGCCTATGCGCTCAACTCATAAGATTTACGTGATTGACCGCGCTGATTTGCTCAGAGAAAATTCTGCAAATGCACTGCTCAAAACTATTGAAGAGCCACCTGCAGACACCATCTTTATTCTGTCTGCACGTTCTTCTTCTGCGGTGCTTCCCACCATTGTTTCTCGTTGTCAGGTAGTTGCGTTTAGAACACTCACTGACGCTGCTGCTAAAGCCGCTATTATGCGAGAGATTTCCGCCACAGAGCAGGAAGCTCGTATTGCGCTTGCAGCAACAGGAACCCCTGGTAGAGCTGTGGAGTTTTTGCAGTCTTCTACGCGAAAAAACATTCGCAGACAGCTCATTGATGTTTTTGGCAACCTGCTCAGAAATGACTCGTGGGATGTACTCACTTCCGCAAAAGAGCTGATAGAAGCTGCAAAAATTCCTCTTGGTGACGTAAGGCGAGCTCAAGAAGAGGCGCTTGCTCAAAATGAAGACTTTCTTACCAGCGCTGCGTTAAAGCAGGTTGAGGCGGCAAATAAGCGAGAACTCACAGCGCGCGAGCGTTCGGGTATCATAGAAATGTTGGCAATTCTGGAATCGCTTCTTCGCGACGTACTGTTATGTTGCGAAGCGGTTGATGAAGAGATAGTAAATACGGATGCAGCAGGCATTATTGACCGTGTGGCATCTCAAACTCATACCCAGGGTGTTTTGGGGGCTCTTGCTGCGGTGCAAGAGGCTCAATACAACCTGGATCGCTCTGTTTCTCCCCAGCTAACCCTTGAGGTTATGCTGCTGCATATCAAGGAGGCACTTACATGCCCACCGTTGTCCCGGTGAAATTTGAATACGCCGCGCGCGACCTTTGGTTTGATCCAAAGGAGTCCGGCGTTCTTGAAGGTGACCACGTTATTTGTCAGACCGAGCGCGGTCTAGAGATTGGTCTTGCTGTTGCTGATCCTCGTGAGATTTCTCAGGAGGAGTTTGAGTACAAGACAAATAAAGCCGAGCTCAAAGACGTTGTTCGTGTAGCAACTGAAGAGGACCTTTCTCGCGCAGAAGAGCTTGCCGCTAAGGGCGAGGCTGCGCTTCCTGTGTTCAGGAAGTTTGCTGTTCAAGAAGAACTTGAGATGAAGCCTATTGGCGTCGAGTATCT
Source organism: uncultured Atopobium sp. (assembly GCA_900555335.1). Taxonomy (GTDB): domain Bacteria; phylum Actinomycetota; class Coriobacteriia; order Coriobacteriales; family Atopobiaceae; genus Lancefieldella. Next base: position 1,447 of record USKU01000112.1, read on the forward strand.
TTTTGATGGCGAGAAGGTCGTGTGTTACTTCTCTGCTGATGATCGTGTGGACTTTAGGCAGCTTGTCCGTGAGCTTTCTCACGAGCTTCATGAGCGCATTGACATGCGTCAGATTGGCGTCAGGGAAGAAGCAGCGGTTATTGGTGGCTACGGTCACTGTGGACAAGAGCTCTGCTGTAGAAGGTTTGGTCTCTCTTTTGAGCCAGTTTCTATCCGCATGGCAAAAGAGCAGGATTTGCCTCTGAACTCCACTAAGATTTCTGGTGCTTGTGGCCGCTTAATGTGCTGCTTGCGCTATGAGTTTGAAGCCTATCGCGATTTTAAGAACCGTGCTCCAAAGCGCAATGCTGTCATTGAGACTCCTCTGGGCATGGCAAAAATTGTTGAGTACAACACGCCAAAAGAGGAGATTGCGCTTCGTCTTGAGAGTGGCAAGGTGGTACGTATTCCTCTTGCTGACATGGACACATCTCCTGCGGCTCAGCAGAAGTCGGAAGACCTTGGCTGTTCTTGCAGGCCAGACAGCGTTTCTCGCGCTGCACTTGAGGGCCTTCAATC